>DZAL01000002.1:0-81134 GCA_022729575.1 Thiomargarita sp. | reverse complement strand
CTCCCCTCCTTTACAAGGAGAGGTTGGGGGTGGTCACTCCCCTCCTTTACAAGGAGAGGTTGGGGGTGGTCACTCCCCTCCTTTACAAGGAAGGGTTGGGGGTGGTCACTCCCCTCCTTTACAAGTGGGGGTGGTTGGGGGTGGTTGGGGTAGTTGAGTTTAGGGTTTTACACTGGTTGACTCAAATTTTGCCACCGCCCACGGTGCCAAATGCCTTTGTGTACGCGCATTGTCCACTTGATTACGACCGGGACTGAAGAATATCCCCGGCGCATGTAATAACTTGCTGAAGGGAAAGATTATCATTAATAAGATAACGGCAGTTAAATGAACTAATAAATTTGGATCAGTGGGAATCGGTTGCCAATCAAAATACATTAATCCTAAGACAAACGCTTTCAATTGCACGATATCGGTGTGTGCCACAAACGTAGTCATAGAGCCACTGATTCCAATGATGAGTAGCAAAATTAATATCAAATAATCAGAGCCATTGCTAATATATCTTACTCTCTCCACCAGTAACCGTCTTATCAATAATCCCAATAGGCCCAAAATCATGGCAAAACCAGCATATTTACCAATGGGTTGTAGCAACACGACCCACAGCCAAACCGGTTCAATAAAGTAGCGCAGGTGTCGCATTAAGACCACCAACAGTGCGCCATGAAAGACCAGCGCCAACAACCAGGTCCACTTTAAATGGGAACGAAATAAACTTTGGAACAACACCACTTCACCGAGTAGCCGCCAGAACACTCCTCCGGTCGTCAGCGGTGCCGGCATCGTGGGTATTTTTAAAGGTGACGGCGTTCGCGCATATTGATTTATTTTATATGCCAGACCGCCTATAAAAATCACCGTGGCCAGATAAAATGAAATGGCATAAATTGTGGTAAGAGATTCCATACATCCATCCTTTCCTAAGTGTTTAGATTGGTGTTTAGATTTGACAACTTTAAACAAGTTGTCAAATCTCTGCTCAAATCTTTGCTTTAATTTTTAGACACACCCGGTCGGCTTAGGCAAACCTGCATAACGGCATGCTTGTTTAGCAGGTCCATAAGGAAATAGTTCATATAAATATTTGCTATTACCCTTTTCAGAACCTAATTTCTTCCCAATGGCCTTAGTCAACACCCGTACTGCTGGGGCAATTTGATATTCATCATAGTAATCGCGGAGGAAACGAATCACTTCCCGATGATTTTCGGTGAGCGGCAAGTTATCTTGGGACGCTAACACGTCGGCGACTGGTTCACTCCAATCGGCCAAATTAATCAAATAACCTTCTTCATCAGTCTCAATCGTTTTGCCTTCTACTACAATCGGTCCTGCCATAGTATTGTCCTCTTCTAATTTTTAGTTAAACTCTATAGAGAGAGTACCACGAGTTTCAACCCGTAGTACACTCCTGCTGTGTCTGAATGACTCACCTTACGCACGGTTAACTCAACCACCCCCAACCCCTCCTTGGTAAGGAGGGGAGTGAGCACCACCGGCCTCGCAGGGGACATTCCCCGCCTTAGCAAGGAGGGGACTAGGGGTGGTGGTGCGTAAGGTGAGTGATGACATCATTACAACCACGCCTGTACAGGCGAATATTCTACCACTAAATCCACAAAGCCGCCGTAATCGGTCGGTTGAATCCCCGCTATGATTCGGTCGGTCTTTAAACCACGCGCTTCTAAGTCGGCAGCTAGCACATAAATTTTGAACTGCTGTAACGCACCAGTCATCGTGGTTTCAAACTTCGTGCCTTTGAGAGCAGCATAGATACCATCTTCATACAACAAAATAGCATCATTCGGACTGGCAAAGCGCAAACAACTTTCCAGTGAATTTCTCTCAAACGGCGATTTATTTACAGTATGTAGCATGTCAGCCTCCGTTTAGAAACTTAAAATCACATCTTGTTGTTGCATCAACTCGCGCAACTGCGCTGTTGCCAGTATTTGCACGGGCACAATGAAATCTTCCTCCGTCAAGCCACGCGCATTCATCGATTCCTGGTCCACATACAAATTGTTGATGTCGTAATCTTCCAACGCCCGATAGGTTTTGGAAAAATCTTTCATCCCAATTCCAGAATTGACCCCAGTGCTTTGGTTCTTCTTCAGTTGATAGACCCCATCATCAATAAAGACCAAATTCACTTCTTGTTCAAACGCGGCACCAATGAGCACTACTTCTAATGATTCTAACGCATAGATGGTGCCATAAGGTGCTTTACGATTGAGGTACATGAACTTTTTAGTTACGCCTTCTGACATTCCGTATTCTCCTCTGTATTAAGATTTGACCACAGCAGATTTGACCACAGTAGATTTGACAACTTTTTTAAAGTTGTCAAATCTCGACTCTAATCGCCAAATACCACTAAACGTTCAGCTTGAATGCCAGCCTCAATCAGTTGACCCAGCCCCGAAATACGAAACCCATCAGCCAAATTACTCGCCTCTTTACCTTGTCGTTTGGCTTCGTTGGCATCCAAAATACCACGCCGTTGAGCGGCCGCAATACATACTACCAAATCTAAATTATATTGCTTGCTCAACTCACTCCAGCGATTAACGACATTACGGTCATCTTGAGGTGGTACCGTTAATCGAGTCCCATTATTAACGCCATCGTGATAGAAAAAGACACGAAAAATTTCTAGTCCTTTTTCTAACGCGGCTTTGGTAAATTGGTAAGCCGAGTCAGAGGCTTGATGCTGATAAGGACCTTCATTCACTAACACCGATAACTTCATGCAATTATCTCCTATATAAACTAAGCCGCAGTATCAACGGCAGGTTTGCACGGTTCCAAATCGATTCCGAATGAACCTTAGAATCGAATGTGAGTAGAGGCATTTAAACTCCGCCGGGAGCCACGCCAGTTATCAATATGGAACTTGGTAAACGGTAATTCCGTCAGTTCAAAAAACCGTGGCCACCCAATGCGAGCTACCCAATCCGATAACCGCTCCCAATCTCTGGCATCGGTTTTATACACCTGCAAAATATTTTTGACGATAGCGGCCACTTCGGGCCAGCGTGGTGGATTATTGGGAATCCCGGCCGCCACTAATTTTTGAAAAGTCGGTTTGCTACGCGCATTGGAGTGATTACCGCCGACCCAGATAGCCAGTTTTGAATGTTCCGGATCGTTGATTTGCATGGGAGGACATGGCGGATAACAAGCACCACAACACATGCACTTCTTCTCATCGACTTCCAAAGAAGGTTTGCCATTGACCAACGCGGGCCGAATAGCGGCGACTGGGCAGCGGGCGACTACGGTAGGTCGCTCACATACATTGGCCACTAAATCGTGATTAATCTTCGGTGGTTTGGTATGTTGAATGTTAATGGCAATATCACCTTGTCCGCCACAATTAATTTGACAGCAAGAGGTGGTAATATGCACTCGGTTAGGCATCTGCTCATGGATAAATTCTTCATACAATTCGTCCATCAAAGCCTTCACTACACCAGACGCATCAGTGCCAGGAATATCGCAATGCAACCATCCCTGCGTATGAGCAATCATACTCACCGAAGGACCCGTGCCACCGACCGGAAAACCTTCCGCGGTTAACTCCTGAATTAAAGGCTCGACCTTGTTGTGGTCACCTACCATAAATTCGATATTACTACGAATGGTAAATCGCACATAACCATCCGCATATTTATCCGCAATATCGCATAATTTACGAATGGTATAAACATCCATCTGTCGTTGCGTACCGGCGCGTACAGTCCAAATTTGTTCTTGGCTTTTGGCGGTATGGCATAATACGCCAGGACGTGGACGCTCATGGTGCTTCCAGGCACCAAAATTGCGTGCCATAATTGGGTGCATATATTGAAACGGGTCGGGTACTCCGCTTTCTATGGGCATACGTGGTGCTGCCATAAATTAACCTCCGAATGATGGTAAGTGATATTAAGTTATTTTGAAATCACCGAAAGATTTTCCAAATCTCGGAGACTTGGAAAATCTACATTAAGTAAGTAACATTTTTCTCTGCAAAATCTAAGCAGCACGCGCTTCTTTCTCTTCCTGTTTCCGTGCAAACCACTTCGATGCTTCTCCATCCCACTCATCCATTCTCACATAAGAAGATTGCCGTGGTTCCGCTATCATATTGGGATCAACTGGTAACCCCATCTCTTCTAAGAAATTGACTAGGCCAATTCGCTCAATCATTTCTCCTAACCGCTCATGCTCTAGCGCATTATCGGCGAAAAATTCAATCGCGCTAGCCGCCATTTCTTTGATCCGGTCATAATCTTCCTCGGTTTCCAACTTCATAAAGGGCACCACCACCGTCCCCATCAAGTCGCCGATTTTTAGAGTACGTTTGCCTCCCATTAAGATGGTGACTCCTTTTTCATCGCCTACATCTAACGCCTTGGTCATCACATTAATGCAGTGCATACAACGTACACAGTTACGATTGTCAACGGCTAAAGTGTCGTCATCATTCAATGACAACGCCTGAGTAGGACACCGAGTAATTACATTGTCGATGACATATTTGCGTCCTTTATTCGCCACAAACGCAGTGACTTCTGCTTGATCTACCTTGAGGTTATCTCGCCAAGTTCCAATCACCGCCATATCAGCGCGTTCAATGGCATTCATGCAATCGTTGGGACAACCGGACACCTTGAATTTAAATTTATAAGGCAAGGCCGGCCGGTGCATATCATCCAAAAAGTTATTCACTAATAAGCGGTGAATCTTTTGCTCATTGGCGCAAGAATGTTCACAACGCGCAGCCCCTACGCAAGACATGCCAGTTCTAACCGCAGGCCCAGCTCCACCTAAGTCAAAACCCATCTCATTGAATTCATCAAAAGCACCTTGCACTTTTTCCGAGGTCGTCCCTTGGAACATAATATCGCCACTTTGACCATGGAAGGCTATTAGTCCAGAGCCATGTTTTTCCCAAACCTCACACATTTGTCGTATGAGTTTAGTGGTATAGTGCATTCCAGCGGGGGGTTGAATCCGCAAGGTATGAAATTCTTTGGAGGCTGGATATTTGGCAGCCACTTCCGAAAAACGTGGAATAACTCCTCCACCATATCCGAGTACTCCTACGGTGCCACCTTTCCAATAACCTTTGCGGGTCTCATAAGAATGTTCTAACTGACCCAATAAGTCAATCATCATCTCTTGATAGGGTTTTCCCTCATCTTGAGCCAATCGCTTAATTCCCGTAATAAAACTTGGCCAAGGGCCACCCTCTAATTGATCCAACATCGGGGTCGAGTGCATTGCTTTACTCATGGTATAAACTCCTTTGGTTGACAAAAAACTCGCTTAACATTAAGATTTTCCAGATTTCAATAGAAAAATCTGGAATCTCTGGTCTAAAGACTTTTTTTATTGCAGTGCATCATTAAGATATAAATTACTATATAATAAAATAATGATTGATTCAGCAGGACTAGTCAAGTAAATTTTTTATTCCATGTTATACACTAGGTTACCAAAAAAATAAAGTCATCTCTTTGATTTTAATTTTTGATAGACTTTTCATTTTAGACAAAAATCATTATAATTCAGTGAATTAAAAAATAATATCTTTTTACTTTATGGTTTCACACATCACTTATACGGTATAATTTAACGATGCCTCAATTAACGCCATCAAATCTACAATTTAATCCATTTTCATTAGAAAATACAACTGATTATAAAAATTGGCGCGACCACAAACTTTCGGCTTATCCTCGCGATATAAAAAGTTTAATCGTGTCTATTAAAAATCCCTATCAATTGACGTTGCCAGAGAAAGAAAAAATCTCAACTTTGTGTCGTCAGATTAATTTTGCGCTCTATCAAATAGAATCCGACACCCCAGTGGCGAAAGCGGCCATTCAAACTTTAGCGGCCCAATTTGGTTTATGTCGCCTGGACCATAATTTAGGGGCCGACGATGAGGGGATTACGGCTTTACAAGTGGTGGCGGAAAAACCAGGTCAAGAGTATATTCCCTACACTAATCGCCCCATTAATTGGCATACCGATGGCTATTATAACCGCCCGGAGCAACAAATTCATGCCGTGATACTGCATTGTATTCGCCAGGCACCAGATGGCGGAGAGAATAAATTATTGGATCACGAGATTGCCTATATCCATTTGCGTGACCATAATCCGGGTTATATTGCGGCTTTGATGTCAATGGAAGTAATGACGATTCCGCCAAATATAGAGGGAGAAATAACTCTTCGTAGTGCTCAATCTGGTCCTGTATTTTCTCTTGAGCCAGGTAGCGGCCAGTTACACATGCGTTATACGGCACGTACTAAAAGTATTGTTTGGAAATCAGATGCGATCACGAAGGCGGCGTTAAAATGTTTGACTGATTTTTGCCATAGTGATTCTCCCTATATTTTCGAATATTTACTAGCCCCTAATCAAGGATTGATTTGTAATAATGTCCTGCATACCAGAAATGGTTTTACCGACGGAGAAAGTTTAGCGCAACAGCGGTTGTTGTATAGATTGAGATTTTATGATCGAATTTAAGACAGGAGAAAGTGATGAATAGTTATCGTAAAGAATTATGGTTTAATACTCACACTCGGCGAGCGTTTATTAATATTTCTCGTCAAATTGAAGAATGCGTTCAAGAAAGTGGAATACAAGAAGGTATGGTTTTGGTTAATGCTATGCACATCACCGCTTCGGTGTTTATCAACGATGATGAATCTGGGTTACACCAAGATTATGATGATTGGTTGGAAAGATTAGCACCGCATGAGCCGATTTCGCAATATCGTCATAATCGTACTGGAGAGGATAATGGTGACGCTCATTTAAAACGGCAAATCATGGGGCGAGAGGTAGTGGTAGCGGTTACTCATGGTAAATTAGATTTAGGGCCTTGGGAACAAATTTTTTATGGTGAATTTGATGGCAAACGGCGGAAACGAGTATTGGTGAAAATTATTGGGGAGTGAGAAAAACCCTGTGTGCAACACCTCTTTGAGTGCGTTAAACAGTCGACACGGTGTCGCTACCGACTAAGAGCCGACACGTTGGAGTAGAGGCTTTAGCCGCAATGCCATTAAGTTAAGCCGCGTTGGAGTCCAAACCTTCAGATTTGGACGAGATTGGCTAAGGTAAGACGGCGTTGCCAAATCTGAAGATTTGGACTCCAACGCCGTAACCTTAGCTTAATGACATTGGGGGTAAACCGCACTGCCATTAAGTTAAGCTGAGTTGGAGTCCAAACCTTCAGATTTGGACGAGACTGGTTAAGGTGAGACGGTATTTCCAAATCTAAAGATTTGGACTCCAACGCCGTAACCTTAGCTTAATGACATTGGGGGTAAACCGCACTGCCATTAAGTTAAGCTGAGTTGGAGTCCAAACCTTCAGATTTGGACGAGACTGGTTAAGGTGAGACGGTATTTCCAAATCTAAAGATTTGGACTCCAACGCCGTAACCTTAGCTTAATGACATTAGGGGGTAAACCGGCAGAGATAATATTCCTTGAAGGGGGGTTATCCCTGCTGGCTGGCCAAATTCATTATGGGACAACTAAACAAGGATATTAGTATCATTGGAATATCAGCGTATCTGTCATAAATTTGTCATATTTCTCCAATAATCTATATCATTCTACCATATCATTATGGATGATTAAGAATGTCCTATCAAACTATTTCTACTAAACTTGCTAAAGAATTACTTGACATTCTTGAATCTCGTCAATTGATACCTTTTTATCAGCCCGTGGTATCTTTTGTTGACCAACGAATTCTTGGTTATGAATGCCTCATTCGCGGTCCTGCTGACAGCCGCTTACACTACCCTTTTGCCTTATTCCACGCAGCGACTAAATGTGGTCGTCTGCTGGAATTAGAGATGATCTGTTATGACCATGCGGTGAAATACTTTCAACAACTGCAACTGACGGGCAAACTCTTTTTCAATCTCAGTTTTACTAGCTTGTTACAACCAGCGTTTCAGTCTCAATCGCTCTTGAAGGTACTCAACCGTTATCATTTGCCACCAGACCAATTGGTGATTGAAGTCGGTGAAAAGTTCCGCCCCGAACAAATTGCTATTATCAACGACCTCCTCAAATCCTACCGTCTATTAGATTGCCAGATTGCCTTAGATGACTTGGGCACCGGTTATTCCGATTTACGCTTATGGTCTGAATTACGTCCAAATTATGTCAAAATCGATGATTACTTTACTCAAAACCTACAGGCGGATTTAGGCAAAAAAGAGTTTGTGCGTTCCCTGCGGGATATTGCCATGCGCTTGAATTGCCAAATGATTGCCGAAGGTATTGAAACTGAGATAGATTTTAAGGAACTGTGGGCGTTAGGAGTTCATCTTGGACAAGGTGACTATTTTGCTTCTCCTCAAGCTAAACCGCCAGCACAATTACCGCAGGACCTGTTTCTTGAACCACAGCAACGTCCTTATCCAGATTACTCCTTGCAACGTTCTAAAACCATTGCTTGTCTGATAGTGGAAGTTCCTTTTATTCGCTCGACCGCAGTAGTGGAACAAGTCGCTGACCTCTTTCACGCTAACCCAGAAATTCATTCCATTCCAGTCATCAACAATATGCACGCGGCCATTGGTATTGTACGACGTCATAGTTTCATTGACTTGTTTCTGACCCGTTATGGGCGGGAACTCCACGGACGAAAATCGATTAGTGGCTTTATGGATACCGACCACCTGATTCTGGACATTAACTTGTCTTTAGCAGAAGCCAGTCAACAACTCACGGCTAACCTCAAACTCATGCCCAACCAGGATTTTATCATTTGTGACTACGGGCGGTATTGTGGTCTTGGGCGGGTAATGGATTTACTGGCGAAGATTACGGAACTGCAAATTCGGAATGCCCGTTATGCGAATCCCTTGACTCTCTTGCCCGGCAATGTGCCCATTTATGAATACTTGGACAGTCTCTTACGACAGCATTTGCCCTTTACGATTTGCTACTGTGACCTAGACCATTTTAAGCCGTTCAATGATGTGTATGGTTATAGTAAAGGTGATTTGGTGATTCAGACGGTGGCCAAAATTCTAGTGTTCCACACCTCCCCCCAAATAGACTTTGTGGGCCATGTTGGAGGAGATGATTTTATTTTAGTCATGCAAAGTAGTGACTGGCAGAAGCGTTGTACCGCAATACTGGCTGAATTTGAACAAGCGGTCCCAGCATTTTATAATAATGAAGATTGTGCCCAAGGGGGGATTAATAGTTTAGACCGCACTGGTCAGAAAACCTTTTTCCCCTTGTTATCTTTATCCATTGGCGCAGTCACACCTAATTTGGATGGTTGTCAGTCTTACCATGACATTGCGGCTATGGCTTCTGAAGCTAAACATCTGGCGAAAACACAAGTTGGCAACAGCTTATTCATTGACCGTAGAACAGTACCCAATTACCAGAATCGGTCGGCCCTGGCTGTTGAGGGATAACACCCCTCGAAGGGGTGTTATCCCTGCTGGCTGTTGAGGGATAACACCCCTCGAAGGGGTGTTATCCCTGTTGGCTGTTGAGGGATTGAGGGATAACACCCCTCGAAGGGGTGTTTACGGACACATTGGTGCCAACTTGGGCAATGCCATTCTGATGGCGGACCACCCCATTCCCAAATTCGCTTTGCGGCTGGTGATAAGTACCACCATCGAATTCGGTTTTTCCGGTATCACCGCCAAAAAGTGATAAGTACTTTTCGTAGTTATCTGTATCTCTTCTATCATCATATTATCTTCCTTGCCACGTATATTAGAGATCATTTGCTCGATGGCAGTGACAGTCCTTCCGCGTACCATGTCAACCGCGGCAGCGGCGGCAGCATCTAAGTAAGAAGCGGTAAAATAAGGTACTTTGTGTGACACGCCGAGTAAAAGTCCGCTGTTTAAATCGACCACCGCACATCCTAAAGCGGTATTCATACCTTGAACAATTTGTCCACAGATGTCGTTAATATCCATTCGGTTTCCTATCTTGATTAGTATTTGATTAGTGTTTAACTCGACCACCCCGTGCCCCTCCTTAATAAGGAGGGGGGAAGAACTACCTCCGGCCCCTCCTTATCAAGGAATCGGTCTGGCGACCTCAGCGGATGTCTATTCCCTGCCTTAGCAAAGAGGGGCCGGAGGTGGTTGTACATAAGGTAACTATAAAAATCTCACAGTAGAGATTAGTCCCCATAATATTGGTTGGTGCAACAAGTAAATCAATAAGCTATATCGTCCTATGCGTGCTAAACCGTGTCCCCAATAAAACTTCATAGGTGGGTCAAGGTAATCTAATTGATGTAAATATTTACCGATAAACATACCCAATAAGAATACCCCAAACCAAGGTAGTAACGGTACATAATCTTCAGTGGGAGGTTTATGGGTCATTAGCCCAAACCATTGTAAATATCCTTGGTTAAACCAAGGGTTAAAATAGTTCATTCCTACTAAAATTAAGATAACACCACTGAGTAAATTTAGCCAATACCCATTTCTAAACCCTAATCCAAGTATACCGGCCAGAGCCATAAAATGTAAAATTCCAAAAAAAATAAAACGTTGCTTAAATAAAAAAATACTGGCAACCGTAATCAGTAAAGCACATCCGATTAAAATTAGCAATCGCTTAAAATATGCCCGCCATCGAATTCTCTGTCGAATAGCCAAATATAAACTGATGCCTGCAATTCCTATAAATAGGCTAATAATTAAAATTCGCAATCCTAACCAAAAGGGATGATGATAAAAATCCCAAGTCACTATTCTAAAATAATTTAAGTCATAAGCAAAGTGGTAAGCTATCATTAAGATGACGGCACCGCCTCGCCAAGCGTCTACACGCTCAGAGCGATAATTTGCCATAAATTAAAAACCCTCAGTGTTATAATATTTTTAATATTGCAATGTTACGTAGCACAATTTATAAAATTTAAGCGGTTTAACTTAATAGTAATATTATTTTAAAGGATGCTTCGACAAAATTCCCAAAATACTTACTTATCACTCTTTTGAGTGTGATTCAAGTTAATCTAATATATCTTTATTTTTCAATTATTTTCAACAAATTAAACATAATTTTTCAAAATTTTCAAACAAATTTAAAATTTTTGTTATTAATATGTTGCAGTGCAATTAAGAAATGTTTTATACTAATTTCAAAGAGCATTAACAACTATTTAACTTATAATAAATGGAGGAATCATGTCAGCGCAACTTAGAGCAGAGCCGTCACTGCAAATCATTGGTAAAGTGACAGCCGCAACCGCCCAGATTTTGACCAAAGAAGCTATTGTATTCGTTGAAAATATAGTCAAAGAATTTGGTGGCCGCCGTGACGAATTATTGGCCCGTCGCGTTGAGCGGCAAAAACAGTTAGATGCTGGCATGATGCCGGATTTTTTACCGGAAACGGCCCAGATTCGCCAGGGAAATTGGCAAGTGGGGACTACCCCTGCTGATTTACAAGACCGTCGCGTAGAAATTACCGGTCCGGTGGAGCGCAAAATGGTTATCAATGCGCTCAATTCTGGCGCCAAAGTGTTTATGGCAGATTTCGAAGATGCTCAAAGTCCTACCTGGGAAGGATTGATGGAAGGGCAAATTAATCTGCGTGATGCGGTTAACCGCACGATTACTTTTAGTAGTCCCGACAAAGAATACCGATTAAATTCACAAATCGCCACTCTATTGGTCCGCCCACGGGGTTGGCATCTCCCAGAAAAACATGTTTTACTCAATGGTCAGCCTATTCCCGGCGGCTTAATGGACTTCGGTTTATATTTTTTCCATAATGCCAAAACTTTGCTAGAGAAAGGGACGGGACCTTATTTCTATTTGCCGAAATTAGAAAGTCACTTGGAAGCCAGACTGTGGAATGAAGTCTTCAATTTTGCTCAAGATGCACTAGGAATACCGCGAGGCACGATTAAAGCCACGGTCCTGATTGAAACCATCTTAGGTGCGTTTGAAATGGAAGAGATTTTATATGAATTACGTGACCATTGTGTAGGTCTTAACTGTGGTCGCTGGGACTATATTTTTAGTTTCATCAAACGCTTCCAACAGCATCCCGAATTTATCCTTCCCGACCGTGGTCAAGTGACGATGACGAGCCATTTTTTACGTTCTTATTCGCAACTGGTCATCAAAGTATGTCACCGTCGCCAAGCTCATGCCATGGGAGGAATGGCGGCCCAAATTCCAATCAAACATGATACCGCAGCTAATGAAGCGGCGTTAGCGAAAGTTCGAGCCGATAAAGAGCGGGAAGCGAGTGATGGGCATGATGGCACTTGGGTGGCCCACCCTGGGTTGGTGCCGATAGCCATGGAAATATTTAATAAATACATGCCCAAACCGAATCAGAAAGAGCGGCTCCGGGAAGATGTCAACGTGACCGCCAAAGATTTATTAACCGTCCCCACCGGTGACATTACTGAAAGTGGTTTACGTAACAATGTCAGTGCTGCTTTGCAATATATGGAAGCCTGGTTGGGAGGCAATGGCTGTGTCCCCATCAATAATTTAATGGAAGATGCGGCCACGGCGGAAATTGCGCGGGCCCAATTATGGCAATGGGCACGTTATCCAAAAGGCGTTTTAACCGACGGTCGCAAAGTGACCGCCGAATTGATTCAACAGACGATACAAGAGGAGCTTAACACAATCCGTACACAGGTAGGTGAGCAGCCTTACCAGGCTGGTCATTATGCTTTAGCTGCGGAACTTTTAGACCAAATAACCACCCGCGAAAAATTTGCCGAATTTTTGACTTTAGTGGCTTACGACTATTTACCTTAACCATACAGGATTATAATCCCATGACGACTCATCACGATATTGAATTACTCAAAAGAGTTCAAGTACTGGAAAAAGAGTGGGCGGAAAATCCACGCTGGACGGGTGTCAAACGTGGTTATACCGCGTCTGATGTCATTCGCCTTCGTGGCTCTCTGCCAATCGAATACACCCTGGCCAAAGTGGGTGCCGAAAAACTGTGGCAACGTCTGAATAAGGTACCTTATATTCACGCTTTAGGTGCCGTCACTGGTAATCAAGCCATGCAGATGGCGCGGGCCGGTTTGCAAGCCATTTACCTTAGTGGTTGGCAAGTGGCCGCGGATGCGAATACCGCCGGTCAAATGTATCCCGACCAAAGTTTATATCCAGCAGATAGCGTGCCCAATGTGGTGCGGCGAATCAATAACTGTTTTCAACGGGCTGACCAAATTCATCATGCCGAAGGAGATATTGAAATCGATTGGTTTGTGCCGATTGTGGCAGATGCCGAAGCCGGTTTTGGTGGCGTGTTGAATGCGTTTGAATTGATGAAAGCGATGATTGAAGCAGGCGCGGCGGGAGTGCATTTTGAAGACCAATTAGCTTCGGCTAAGAAATGTGGCCACATGGGTGGCAAAGTGTTAGTGCCGACTCAAGAAGCGGTGCAAAAATTGGTGGCGGCGCGATTAGCCGCTGACATTATGGGAGTCCCCACCCTGTTAGTGGCGCGTACTGATGCGCTTGGAGCTTCTCTCATTACCAGTGATATTGACCCCAGAGATCGTGAATTTGTGGTGGGCCAACGTACCGTGGAAGGTTTCTACCAAGCTAAAGCCTGCATGGGTCAAGGCATTTCGCGTGGTCTATCGTATGCGCCTTATGCCGATTTAATTTGGATGGAAACCAGTAAACCCGATTTAGAACAAGCCCGTGAATTTGCGGAAGCGATCAAAGCTAAATTCCCCGATAAGATGTTAGCTTACAATTGCTCCCCGTCCTTTAACTGGCGCAAGAATTTGGATGATACTACCATCGCTAAATTCCAACGTGAATTAGGAGCGATGGGATATAAATTCCAATTCATCACCTTAGCGGGTTTCCACTCGATCAATTTCACCATGTTCGATTTAGCCGCCCGCTACCGCGACCAAGGGATGAGTGCTTATGTAGAATTGCAAGAGAAAGAGTTTGCCGCCGAAACCCGGGGTTACTCTGCCACTAAACATCAACGCGAAGTGGGCGCCGGCTTCTTTGATGAAGTGACCATGTTAATTTCCGGCGGCACCTCTTCTCTAAGTGCCTTACACGGTTCTACGGAAGAAGAACAATTCACCGTTGATGAGAAGCATTAACTAAATATCTCCTGCTCACCACCTCCCAACCCTCAAGGAGTCCAAGACATGTCTTGGACTCCAAACATTGATTGAATGAAGGTGGGCAAATAAACTGAAAATCAGAACTGGCAGTCCTTCAAGAAATCCCCGTCCTTATTCAAACACCCTCCCCCACTACTTCCACAACTTAATCACACCATTAAAGTCCCCCGAAGCCAACTGCCCGTTAGGACTTCGCTTCGTTCAGTCCAACCTACATGGGCTAATCCGCCGCCGCAAAATAAATACACCCCACTTGATCATAATTCGGGTCAATAGCAAAGCGAATCCGTTCCAAGAAACCCTGAAGCCCTAACACCGTGGGCCCGTTCCAGTGTTCACAAAACAAGAACGTACCTTCCACCATTAATGGCTCCCCCCAATGGGCCGTTAATCCAACCTCGACTCGATTAATTCGGACCAGATTTGACAACTTTCGAAAAGTTGTCAAATCTTTCTTCTGACCCCGTATCCAATAAAGCCATTTGCTTGGTTTGAATGGCCAGAAATTCACATTCTACTCCCGTAATTAACTTATGTGGGCCAACTTCATAAAGAAATTGTAGATAAGCACCACCGGTATTCCATGGTGCAATGGTGCGGTTGTGACGATAAAGATTATCCATGACTTTCCCCTGTTTAAGCCAGGCTAATAAATAAAGCTACTCTCAATTGACCTGCACTTTCTATCAACTTATGCAGTTCTAATAAACTTTTATTCGCCCCTAACAACACCCCTTCATTCAGTGCAATCCATTGTCCTTGGTATTCGTCATAATGTTGTTTCAACCACGCCACGTTTTGCCGCGCCCCTTCTGCGGAAATCGGTTGCGTGGAAGTCTTGCGGTTCTTCAAAATGGTCGGTTTAGGAATCGGAGTATTAGACATATTGGTTATCCTCTTTTTTGAGAAAATAGTTGAGTGGTATTAGTATAGTGCAATGGGATGGCGTTATCAACAGGTTAAACCTGACAGGTCTGTTAGACCTGTCAGGTTTTAGTCAGAGAGTGTGTTCTACAGGTTTATCGTTGTCCACCACTTCGCCGATTTGATTGAATGAAGGCTGGCCAATCAACATTTGCCCGTCCTACATGAATTAATGACTCCGCATTTTCCGGTCCTGATAATAACCAGCCACAATAAACTCAAACACTTCCTCAAAACTGGTGGCGTGTGTTTTAAACCGTGGTTCTTTCTGATTGACATGCAGATGACATTCTTCATGCACAACAGGTTTGGCCGCTTGCGGGTCACGGTCATAACGAAAATAAAATTGGGAATGGCCGTCAGTATCAAAACGTTCGTAGTGATAGGAGTATTCTATACGTTCCAGGCGATTCTGTTCCAAAATCACTTCTTCGTTGAAATACATAATTGCCCCATCGTTAAATCGTAAGAAAGGCTTCGCAAACAGAGTCCCCGCATTCCGGTGTTTTTGCACACGTTTGATAGCGGTCCAGTCATTGGAGGTTTGACTCACGGCTACGAGATTTTTAAGATGGGCCTGATAGTCAGCCAGGTCACGAAACAGTAAAATCGGCATGAGTCAAGTTCCTTATCGGTATTTCAGTAAGATTCCCCAATCCATGGTATCAAAGCAGTCCGGGATAGTCTCGTCATCACGACGACGGCGCTGAAATTCTGCCGAACTCATCTGATATTTCTGTTCATAATGGGCAATAATTTGTTCCAGTTCCTCTTTTGATAAGAGACCGTCATCGTCGTCCACGTTGGCAACGGGAGGACGGTTTTGAATAACGTCTATCGTGTCTAACATAAGGTGAACCTCTTTTAAATTAAATAGCCAAGTAGGGTGGGCAACGCGGTTTACCGTTGCCCACCACTTCGCAGAATTGATTGAATGAAGGCGGGCAAATAAACTGAAAATCAGAACGGGCAGTCCTTCAAGAACTCCCCGTCCTAATTCCTTCCCCCCCTACTTCCACAACTTAATCACACCATTAAAGTC
The DNA here is from genome assembly GCA_022729575.1 of Thiomargarita sp. GTDB lineage: Bacteria > Pseudomonadota > Gammaproteobacteria > Beggiatoales > Beggiatoaceae > JAABRD01. The sequence continues at coordinate 64,999 of DZAL01000002.1, read as the reverse complement.
CCCCGAAGCCAACTGCCCGTTAGGACTTCGCTTCGTTCAGTCCAACCTACATGGGCTAATCCGCCGCCGCAAAATAAATACACCCCACTTGATCATAATTCGGGTCAATAGCAAAGCGAATCCGTTCCAAGAAACCCTGAAGCCCTAACACCGTGGGCCCGTTCCAGTGTTCACAAAACAAGAACGTACCTTCCACCATTAATGGCTCCCCCCAATGGGCCGTTAATCCAACCTCGACTCGATTAATTCGGACCAGATTTGACAACTTTCGAAAAGTTGTCAAATCTTTCTTTTGACCCCGTATCCAATAAAGCCATCTGTTTAGTTTGAATGGCCAGAAATTCACATTCTACTCCCGTAATTAACTTATGCGGACCCACTTCATACAGAAATTGCAGATAAGCACCGCCGGTACTCCATTGGGCAATGTTCCGATTATGACGATAGAGATTATTCATAGTCATTCCCTGCTTTAGGCGAGACTGATAAACAAGGCCACTTTCAATTGACCAGCTTGGTCAATGGCCTTGAATAGTTCTAAGGAACTTTTATTGGCCCCCAACAGCACCCCTTCATTCAGTGCTATCCACTGGCCTTGGTATTCGTCATAATGTTGTTTCAACCATGCCACATTTTGCCTGGCACCTTCTGCCGAAATGGGCTGCGTGGATGTCTTGCGGTTCTTCAAAATGGTCGGTTTAGGAATCGGAGTATTAGACATATTGGTTATTATCCTCTTGGTAGTGATGAAACGTTCGGCTAGACCTACGAAGTCTTCAAGACCTCGTAGGTCTCACTCACTGCAAATTCCAGCGTGTGGGAAAGATAGAACAGGTGTGTTAAGTTGCTGCCGCAAAATAAATACACCCCACTTGGTCATAATTCGGGTCAATAGCAAAACGAATCCGTTCCAGAAAACCTTGAAACCCCAACACGGTAGGTCCTGTCCACTCTTCGCAAAAGAGGAAAGTACCTTCCACAGTTAATGGTTCCCCCCAATGGGCCGTTAATTCTACCTCGACCCGATGGAGATTGCCTTCAAAGGTGCCAAGTCTAGTATGAATACTTCTGGTGCCTACCGACGTTTCTGATACCAAGTCTTTCTGGAGACATAATTCATAAATATCGCCACTCACTACTGATAATTCGGCCCCGGTGTCTAATAAAGCTATCTGTGGATGTTGAATGACGGGAAATTCACATTCTACTCCAGTAATCAACTTATGCGGACCAATTTCATATAGAAACCGTAAATAAGCACCCCCTGTATACCTCTGAATCAGTTTTTGAGAATGACCATAGCGATTATTCATGCGATTCTCGGTCTAGGCCAGGCTGATAAATAATGAGTTCTTCAACTGCCCCGTGCTTTCTATCGCATTATGGAGTGCCACTAAACTTTTATTGGCCCCCAACAAGACACCTTTGTGAAGAGCTATCCATTGCCCCTGATACTCTTGATGATGTTGTTGAAGCCACGCAACGTCTTTGCGAATATCTTCGGCAGTGGTAGGTTTGGGAGCGTGGTTGCGGTTCTTCAAAATGGTCGGTTTGGGAATCTGACTGTCAAACATATTGGTTATCCTCTTTTTTGAGAAAATAGTTGAGTGACATTAGTATAGTGCAATGGAATGGAGTTATCAAGAGGTCAAGGGGTCAAACCTGACAGGTCTGTTAGACCTGTCAGGTTTAATACCGTTGCTTCAGCCAGGCTAAAAATTCCTCCGTGTCTTGAGGAGGCGTAATGGGTTCTTCTGCGGCCAGAGTATGTAACATCTTGACCACTTCTGGATGGTAGTTTGCCGATTGAGAGGATGGTCTGGGAACTGGGGTGGCGAGGGATGACTGATTTTGTAGCGAAATCAATAACCGCAACGCCCTTTCTACCATTTCTCGTTTCGTGGCTAACCCACTGACTTACACCGCTTGTTGCAGTAACTTATTATCAATTCTGACCGTATTCATTGACATCCGAGACATCCGATTTTCCTCTTCTTCACTAAACAAATTCCACTTTTTGGAGTCTAACTCGTAAGACTTTGAACTCTCCCTACTCCCACAACTTAATCACCCCATCATCATACCCCGAAGCCAACCGCCTGTCGGGACTGAAGGCGACAGAATACACAGAGCTTTGATGCCCTGACAAGGTCTTGAGTAACTGACCCGTACTCACTTGCCACAGTTTGATGGTCTTATCCCAACTACCCGAAGCTAAGAGTTGTCCATCAGGCGTAAAGTCTAGGCAGTGCCCAAAACAGATTGCCCCCTCGTCTTCCCCTGGATGGGCTTTCCAACTCCGCACTTGTCGGTAGAGGAAAAGTTTTAGGAGACAAAGCGGGCGGTTTCGGTTCAGTCGAGGTAACGGGAATTGGGTTAACCACTTCTTCTGTCGGTTTAGCAGGGACTGGGTTAGTCATCTCATCGGGCGGTTTCGGTTCAGCCGATATAACGGGGACTGGGTTAACTATCTCCGCTGTCGGTTTAGCTGGGACTGGGTTAATCATCTCCTGTTTGACCTGTTGAATCTCCTGAGAAACCATCTGATAAATAATATCCTTGGCCAAATAAACAAAAGAAGCCGTGGCCACTATGCCTGCCAGAAGTTCCAGCCATAACTTGCCATGGAACACTCGTCCAAACAGGGAACCACCACTGACTAGAAACAGAAAACCCAATATAATAATTTTCAACGTTATTATCATGGTCTTATTCCTCTTCAATTTTAGGACTGGCAGTCCTTTAAGGACTGCCAGTCCTGAAATGGTAATAGGTTTAGGTTAGTTTTGAAAGGTGAATGATATATTAGTTAAGAGAGGTTGGCAAGTGTTAATTTGCCTTCTTGTTTGCTATTGAGTACAGCGGATTTAGGGGATACACGGATAAGGCAGACCTGCGGGTTTATCCGTTTATCCCCCAAATCCGCTGTACTCGTCTTTGGGGTGTCAAGACAGTGACGATTCAAACCTGACAGGTCACTCCAACCTACAACGGTGCATCAGGCTAGTCCTTAAATGATATTGCCCTTTAAACCTGGTAATTCAGTATGGCGATTTAACTCTAATAGAGTATTATGTTCAGTTTCTCAATTTTCAGAAAAATAAATTGATTTACTAAAATAAGTTCAGATTTGATATTATTAAAGATTGGTAATAAAATTATTAATTTAAAATTATTATTTATATATCAATAAATTATAAAATTTAAACCAGATTTATTAAATTTAAAGACTTCCCTCCGTATCTAAAATCCTTTACAATACTTTCTGAATCTCAACAAATCTAAGCCGGGGTGGCGGAACTGGTAGACGCGCTAGACTCAAAATCTAGTGGTGGAAACATCGTGTCGGTTCGAGTCCGACCCTCGGTACCATTATTCATAAATTTTTGAAAGTATATTTAAATACTTACTCTTCTCGTTGATATTATCGATAATACCCGCTAGAGTTTTGACGACTGAATTAAACCTCAGTCTTTAAGTGTTAGCGGGTTTCTTTAGTGTTATGGTGAGAAGAGGATATCAACATTTTCTACCGTTAATCGTTTTATCCTTAAACCGCCTTCTTAATCTGGGTAACAAATAATATCAACTATGATGACTGGATGATGCTGGAACTGTTTTATGTTTATTGAATACACTTTTATCATGGATGATGGTAAGGTGCTGCATTATCGAGTAGAGTTTGATCGACTACGGAAAAATATTTTAGCCAAAACTAAATACCCTCCTTGGACACATTTGGATTTTCATCAATGTTCGAACTGCCCCTTAAAGATAGAAGAATATTCTCATTGTCCTGTAGCGATTGATGCGTATGAAATCGTAATGGGTTTTGCCGAAGTGTTATCTTGTCGAGAGGTGGATATTCATGTTCGTACCCCAGAGCGTGATTATTTTAAACGTACTGACGCTCAAACTGGTTTGAGAGCCTTGATTGGATTTGTCATGGCCAGTAGTACCTGTCCAATTTTATACACTATGCGAGGAATGGCCTATTATCATTTACCATTTGCCTCGTTGGAAGAAACGGTTTTTCGTGTAACCTCTTCTTACTTACTGCGTCAGTATTATCAATATAAAAATGGCGGTCAGTATGATTTGGAGCTAATCGGTTTAAAAGCCTATTATAGAGAAATGCAAACTTTAAATTATCATTTTTTAAAACGGCTTCGCGCCGCCTGTGAAGCAGACTCCAATTTGAACGTACTCGCCACTTTATTCACCATCTCCTCCATGTTATCACTCTCATTAGAAAGACACCTAAAAGAGATAGAACATTTATTTGTTGAAACGATATTGAGCTAACACGGTAGTCAACATTATGGTAACTATATATGGTAATTGACAAACAGGATATGTTTATTGAATACACTTTTACCATGGACGATGGTAACTTACTGCACTATAAAATTAATTTTGTCAGACCGCGTGCTGATATTTTGGATAAAGCCGATTATCCAGCATGGACCGAATTAAGTTTTAAGCAATGTGACAACTGTCCATTAAATACCAAAGAGTATTCGCACTGTCCTGTGGCGATTGATGCCAAGGAGATTATTCTGGGGTTTCGCGAAATCTTATCATGCAGCACCACTAGCGTCCGGGTAATTACCCCGGAGCGTGAATATTTTAAACGATGCGATGCCCAAACGGGCCTAAGAGCCTTGATTGGATTTGTCATGGCCACCAGTGCTTGTCCTATTCTGTCACGGATGCGCGGAATGGCACATTATCATTTACCATTTGCCACGATTGATGAAATTGTCTTCCGGGTGACCTCTTCTTATCTATTGAGTCAATATTATATCTATCAGGCAGGGGGAAGAGCAGATTTAGAATTGAATGGTTTGAAAAAGCACTATAAAGATTTACTGACCCTGAATTATGATTTTTTACAACGGATTCGCGCCGCCAGTGAAGCAGATTCTAATCTCGATGTATTATCCACGTTATTTTCTATTTCTTCTCTATTATCAGTCAGTTTAGAGCAACATTTACAGAAATTGAAACCGTTGTTTGTAGATATTTCTGCCAATGATTTTCCTCGTATTATGTAACTCACCTTGCGTAACATCACCCCTCCCTGGCAAGGAAGGGGAAAAAGAAGGGGGGTCACTCCCCTTCCTGGTCAAGGAGGAGTTAGGGGGGAAGGTAAATATGTTAGTAACCTCGGAAAGATTTTCAGTATTACCTCACATTAATACCACTGCACCAATCGTCGTTCTAAAAATCGCAACAGCCAAAAAAATAGCTCTGGAATAGGTCGTTTCCATATTTGCATATAAGGTCGAGTAATGTAAGTAAATCGGACGTTGGCAATACATGCCGCCAACGCGCCGGTGAGCAAACGGTCATCAACCAGCATCACACTTGATGCCGGTTGTCCTGTGTACTCTAAAATTGTTTCCAGTCCTTGTGGATCCGGTTTTTTCCTCACCCCCGTAATCCAACGCACCCCCTGATAATGTTTCTCTAAATAAGTAATCCTCTGAGCTAATGGTTTATTTGATAAAATAAACACCTGTGAGGCCCCAAAAATGTTCAAACAGTTTTGTAACCATTCATCCAATTCTGGCACTGGAGATAATTCACCGTAAGCCGCCAACACGCCATCAAAATCTAACACCAATACCGAGATTCCTTGTTGTTTCAAGTCTTGAGGAGATAATTGAAGTAAACGATAACCTGGCGGTGAAGTTTGATAAATCTGTGCCAACCTTTCGCGGTGTTGTCTTAATCGGTTTAGAAGTAGTTTCATGGCAAAATTAGGAATTGGTTTAGCCATTCGGTATTTGACCAGACCGGTTTTTCAAAATCGGTCAGGTCTGATTGGTTCAAGATTGCCTACCAAGGCTTTCTTCAAAAAGCAAATTATCTATATACTAACGAAGTGACAACCAGCATCGAGAACCGTGCTATATCTCCTTCACAGAAAAAATCCCTAACTGGATAGTTAAGGGAAGATACTGCCAATTTCATCGACGCAGGGAATAATGATGCGAATGGGCAAGTCCACAAAAACCAAGTCTATCCATCTCGATAGCAAGCAGGCTCTGTCTCATGAAGGTATTAAAAACGATTTTGCAAAAAGTGTCAAGCCTCTCAAAACTACAATAAAATTTTATACTTAGGTCAATTTTATTAATGTGTCTGTGTAAGCGAGCGAACTTTCGAAATATCCAAGGGATAACACCCCTCGAAGGGGTGTTATCCCTGCCTGTAAAAGTTCAGATTGTTGCGCTATGAAGTATATTTTAATTTCTCGTTTTCTCGTTCTCACGCACCAGCGTTGCGAGAAATGGACGTTGGTGCGTGGGAACGAGAAAACAGTTGACTCCTGTTGGACTTCGCTACGCTCAGTCCAACCTACAAGACCAGTCCAACCTACAAGACTTATAATGATTATCAAACATTCTACACTTAACTTTCTTACGGTGGTTGCTTTTTCGCTAATCTCACTACTACTAGGAAGCAGCGTTTACTTTACTAAACTCGCGCATCAACAAAATCAAGATGCGGTCACCAGATAAGTTGAATTGAAACAATTAGGCATTGACCTTGCCGATGCCTCTGATTATTTGACCGATGAAGCCCGTGAATTTGCGGTCACTTCCGACCTCAAACCTCTGCAAAATTATTGGCGTGAAATTGAAGTGACGAAAACGCGGGATAAGGTTTTGACCAGACTCAAGGAATTGAAAGCACCGCTAGAAGAATTGCATTGGCTCCAATTAGCGAAACAAAATTCTGATGCGCTGGTTGCTACCGAAACCCGTTCGATGCGGTTAATGTTAGAAGCACTCAAGATTCCTCAATCTTCTATGCACCCTGCCATTGCTGCCTGGCTCTTGTCGCCCGAAGAGGTATCCCTGAATGCTGAGGAAAAAATCCGGGTAGCACAAAAAATTATGTTTGATAATCAGTATCATTATGATAAGAAACTGATTATGGAACCCATTGCGAAGTTTCAGGAAACCATGAATGGACGGGCCGCCCGGGAAGTTCAAGTTGCCATGACCGAAATTCAGTGGGCCGAAATGACTTTATTCCTCTTTGCGGTTTTGATTCCCGTGGTGATGGGCTTCATTCTATGGATTTTTCGCACACAATTAAGTACCCCGGTAAAAAGTTATATCGAAGCTTTGCACAGTGAAGAGGTTCGAAGTGCCAATTTTAGTTTGAAACCCGTCGGAACTCATGAACTGCACCTACTGGCAGAAGCGTTTAACCATCAATTTCGTCTGAATCAAGAATTACTTGAAAAAACCGTGGTTGCTTCTCAACAGTTAGAAACCAAAAATTGGTTAAAGACGGGACTAGCTAAATTAAATGAAAAATGGCGGGGAGAACAGGATATTCTGACCCTAGCGAAGAATACTATTGACTTTCTGACTACCTATTTGGCAGCACAAGTAGGATTATTTTATCTGCTTAGAACGGACCCAGACCGACCTCGGTCTTTTCTACACAGAATAGCTAGTTATGCTTATACTCACGCTGAAAATTGGCCCGATAAATTTTATCTTGGAGAAGGGCTGGTTGGACAAGTGGCTTTAGAAAAACGAGCCATTGAGTGTGTTCATCATCCTGACGAATATAGCTATATTATTCGCTCGAGTCTCTCCAAAGCGATACCTCGTCATGTGCTGTTGCTCCCTTTTTCGTATGAAGGAGCAATCTTAGGGGTGATTGAACTGGGTTCGTTTGAGCCGCGGTCCGAAGTTCAGCGTGAACTTCTGGAGCAAGCGATGCCCAGCCTGGGGATAGCGGTAAATAGTACGGTGGCCCGTGACCAAATGCAAGCGCTGTTGCAACAAAGTCAGCAACAAGCCAAAGAATTACAGAGACAACAGGAGGAGTTGCAAGCGACTAACGAAGAGTTGCAAAGTCAATCAGAGGACTTACAAACTCAACAAGAGGAGTTACAATCAACCAACGAAGAATTGCAAACTCAGTCAGAGGAGTTACAAACTCAACAAGAAGAGTTGCGTCATGCTAATGAAGAATTAGAAATACGGACCCGGGAGTTGGAACGGCAAAAAGAGGCCATCAATGAGAAAAATCGGACCTTAGAAAAAACTCGTCAAGACATCGAAGCGAACGCGAAAGAATTAGAAATAGCGAGTAAATATAAATCTGAATTTTTGGCCAATATGTCCCATGAATTACGCACTCCTCTAAATAGTTTGCTCATTCTGAGTCAACTGTTAATTGAGAATAAAGAGAGTAATTTGACTGACAAACAAATACAATTTGTCCATACGATTCATAGCGCGGGTGTCGATTTGCTGACCATCATTAATGAAGTTTTAGATTGGTCAAAGATAGAAGCGGGCAAAGTGGACCTTCACCAAGAAGATGTGTTGCTAAGTAATTTAATAGTGACTATTCAGCAAAAATTCCAACCACTGGCTGATAAGAAGAGACTCACTTTTACGATTCAGTTGGCGGATACCGTACCCACCGTATTATACACGGATGAACAAAAGCTTAAACAAGTCGTCAATAATTTACTAGCCAATGCCTTCAAATTTACTGCACAGGGAGAAGTTAAACTAGCCATTGGTCTAGCAGCTAACCAAGAATTGAGTTCTTCTGGAACTGGCCCTAGGGAATCTCTAGCTATCAGTGTCATGGATACGGGCATTGGAATTCCCAAAGATAAACAAGAAATTATTTTTGAAGCTTTCCAACAAGCGGATGGTTCCACCAGTAGAAGTTATGGTGGGACCGGCTTGGGATTATCGATTGCCCGCCAGTTAGTGCGCCTACTGGAAGGGGAGATTAAATTGCAAAGTGAGGTGGGCCATGGCAGTATTTTCACTATTTACTTACCACTAAAAAGCCGTTCAGAAATTCCGGAGACTCGACGTTCAAAAGTTCCGGCCGCCAGAACATCAGGAGGTCAGGAGGTCGTCAGGAGATCAGAAATTCCGGAGGTCAAGGATTCAGCGATTCCAGATTCCGCCAGGCCTATTATGCCTAGTCCTGTGAGTGCTGAACCTTTAAACGACGATAGAGGTACCCTTCAGCCCCAAGACCGCACTCTGTTGATTATCGAAGATGATCGTAACTTTTTGCGCACCTTAATGGAACTAGCGCGGGAGAAAGACTTTAAGTGTATTGTAGCTGAAGATGGTAAAACGGGTCTACAATTAGCTGTTGATTACAAGCCGGACGCGATTATCCTGGACGTTGCTTTGCCGATAATGGATGGTTGGACGGTCATGGAACAATTGAAAGATAATCCCGAGACTCGCCATCGGCCCGTGCATTTTATTTCGGCTGTCGACGGTGATCAGGAGAGTAGAAAAATGGGAGCCTTCGGTTATTTGTCAAAACCGGTGGGCCTGGTAGAACTGACTAAAGTTTTCAAAAAGATAGCCAGTTTTATCGCCATTCCTCTCCGACAACTCCTGGTCGTAGTGGATCTGCAAACACGTCAACAGCAAATTTTAGAGTTGGTCGCAAGTCAAGAAATCAAAACGACAGTTGCTACGACTCAAGTCGAAGCTTATCGTCAACTCTTGCAACAGCAATTTGATTGTATTGTCTTAGACGTTGACTGTGAAACTGGCGCCAGTCTGCAATTGCTTGAACAACTCGGTCAGAAAGAAGAATTGTCACAAATTCCCGTGATTGTTTATGCGGAACGAGAATTAACCGCTCCAGAAGAGACCCTGTTACATCGTTATGAGAATAATCTGATCCTCAAATCGGTCCGAACCCCTGAACGGTTATTAGACGAAGTGATTCTATTTTTGCATCAAGTAGAAGCCAATTTACCTAAAGAGAAGCAGAAAATGCTCCAGCGTGTGCATGATAAACCGGCGATTCTCATTGGTAAGAAAGTGTTGATAGTGGACGATGACGCTCGGAATACGTTTGCATTAGTAAGTTTTTTAGAGCGGCAGGAGATGGAAGCAGTAGTTGCGGCTCATGGTAAGGAGGCACTAGAATTATTAAATGAGCATCCTAACGTGGATCTGGTGTTGATGGATATTATGATGCCGGAGATGGATGGTGATGAAGCTATGCGGCGAATTCGAGCCCAACCCCGCTTTTGTCATCTACCGATAATTGCGTTGACCGCTAAGGCGATGAAAGGGGACAAGGCTAAATGTATTGACGCTGGGGCCAATGACTATATTACGAAGCCCGTGGATACTAACAAATTGATGTATTTGATGAGGGTGTGGTTGTATCGCTGAACCAACCAAGGGATAACACCCCTCGAAGGGGTGTTATCCCTCGGACCTCGGGTACCGCAGTGTTGGCCAAATCTAGCCCGGTGTAACCACCAGTCATGGCCATTATCATGATGATTAGGCCGGGGAGAAGTTGGTGACGTTTCCCTTTTGGGTGACGATAATCTTCGATATTCTGGAGATAATGTACCAGGCGGTTCATTGGTTACGGCCTTTTTGATTTTCGAAATTTGGCTGGTTCCACGAAGCACAAAATTCCACTACCCGTTTATCCACAATCACATCTTGAAGACGTACCTGACGTTTAAGAACCAGTCCAGCTAAAGTTCTACAGCGAGAAAGAGCCACATAAAGTTGACCATGGGCAAAAGCACCACTGCCTAAATCTATCACCACCTTATCAAATTGCTTACCCTGGCTCTTATGAATAGTTATGGCCGAAGCCAACCGGAGAGGATATTGTTTAAATGAACCCGTGACTTCTGTCGTCACGGTTTGCGCCCCCTCATCGAACTGATATTTCAAGATTTCCCACTTGACTGGCTCCACCGAGTAGCTGTCGTGGTCGGCAGTTTCTATCACAATCTTATTCTGGTCAAGTTTTTTAACCTTTCCCAAAGTGCCATTGACCCAACGACGGTCACTATCATTTTTGACAAACATCACCTGTGCCCCTTCTTTGAGAATCAATACCTCCTCCGTGGGCAGATTACCAGTTTCAAATTTACCCTCAAAGGCACCTTCAAATTGATAAGCCGGCGCCGAGAGTTGCGCCAAATGCGCAGTATTAATATTAGCGGCCAGTTGATTGGTAGTGGTTAAAGTGAGATAATAATCATTGACGTTAGCCTCCACCTGCGGCTGATAACGTTGATTAATCTGCTGAATCTCAGAAAGATTAGCCTGATTGTTACGAATGGCATTCAGCAACTTAATAAAATCTGGCTCCTGTTGCCGATAAACCTTCGTCAGTTCCATCGTCCGCAAGAGAGTTTCTTGAAAGACGTGAGCATCGAAAAAGAACGGGCTACGATAACCGGTCGCAAATAACTTAGCCTCCTCATTGCTAGAAACGACTGGTGGGAGTTGAAACAAATCGCCAATGAAAATCATTTGGATACCACCAAAAGGCTTCAAGCGGTCTTTCCCATTTAAACGCAGAAAACGGTCTATCACGTCGATCAAATCGGCCCGGACCATAGAAACTTCATCGATGACAATAGCATCAATTGTTTGATATAACTTCCGTTTCTTCGGTGACACTGCTTTGATTTCATCAGGATGAATCGGACGAGGAGGTAATCGAAAAAACGAATGTAGCGTTGCCCCCTCCACATTCAGTGCTGCTACGCCCGTAGGTGCCAACACCACCACCTTTTTACTGGTGTTAGTTTTAAAATATAGCAACAACCTCGACTTCCCCGTACCCGCTTTGCCCGTGATAAAGATACATTGCTTAGTTTGCTCCATTAATTCATAAGATTTAGCAAACTCCCCCGTAAATTCTAAATGGTCAGTGTTCATAGTTCATAAGTGTGTGATGTGATATAGATATGGATAGAGAAAAGATTTCTTTCTCCAGTGAACTAATCTTAGTTTCATTATCTCACTGGATACTTGTCCTCTTTCCCCCCCATCCAAACCGTGCGGGCAACTTTCATGGCACACGGCTTTCCAGGTCTGAATTAATATTCTTCTCGTTCCCACGCTGGCGCGGTCAGCCTTATACACAAGTTTTTAGGTAGTTGATTTACAAAGATTTTAGTAAGTACGTCCCACTTGAGGTATTTTCTTATAAATCAATCTATTACAGAGGCGCCGCGGGACTTGTGTATAACGCTGACCGCTGGCGCGTGGGAACGAGGAAAGTTTTCACTCCAATCGGCTTTCAGAAAGGAACTTAATGTGCGGGTCAAACTTGGTAGTTGAAGTAGGGTGCATTCGGCAAATTGCAGTGTGTTACCAGTAATGCGTAGGAGGGTAGTCCCTACCAATTAATGGAGGTACTAGAATCCAGGTGCTAACTTTCCTAAACCTTACCAGTTTTAGGTTTCCTAAACCCCACAGGTTTAGGAAACCTCGGCGATTCTAAGTTTCCTAAACCTCAAAGGTTTAGGAAACTTTGAGCCAAGGCGATTCTAAGTTTCCTAAACCTCAAAGGTTTAGGAAACTTTGAGCCAAGGCGATTCTAAGTTTCCTAAACCTCAAAGGTTTAGGAAACTTTGAGCCAAGGCGATTCTAAGTTTCCTAAACCTCAAAGGTTTAGGAAACTTTGAGCCAAGGCGATTCTAAGTTTCCTAAACCTCAAAGGTTTAGGAAACTTTGAGCCAAGGCGATTCTAAGTTTCCTAAACCTCAAAGGTTTAGGAAACTTTGAGCCAAGGCGATTCTAAGTTTCCTAAACCTCAAAGGTTTAGGAAACTTTGAGCCTTGATAACTCATTGAAGGTTAACACCTCCATGGGTTTGGAGGGACTACCCGTAGGAGGCACCCCTACCAATTATGATTACGCCTGAATCACATCTCGTCCATCCTTTAACGCTTCAGTCCAGCCATCAATCAAGGTGGCACATTTACGCAGATACTTGCCGTAACTCTCACTCCAATCTTCTAAACCTTGCATCAGGCTATCATTCGCTGGATCGCCGACCATTAATCGCACTTTGGTCAGTACCTGTTGATGTAGTATGATGTCTAAGGCATCCCAAGTGCTGTTCATGTCTAATAAATGTAGATTATCGATGCAACGTTTGAGCGATTCGGCCGCACGTAAGGAAAACATCGCATTCTTATATTTGAGTAGTGCATCTAGCTCCTCAATGGACATAATTTGTTTTTCGTCCAATTCGAGTTTAGCCCGTTCCAAAGTGTAGCGCGGTTCTAAAGTTAACTCAATGATCGAGGCTCGGTCTAAGACTCGTGGTGACAAGGACAGTGTAGTATGATCATTGTTAATGGTAGCTACAAATCGCAGTGCTGGTGAAATAAAAATTCTACTGCCATTGGTAGTGACACCACGAATACATTTACCACCAAATTCAATAGTTCTTAGTTTTTCTTGGTCTTCTGGATATTGGGATCGTACTAACATATCGGCAAACCAATATTCTGGTTGACTTAAATTAAATTCTTCGAAAACCACCATATGAGTACGTTTGTCATTTTTACGCCAAGTATTTTCGGCTTTATAAAGAAAACGAGTAAAATCGGTCGGTTCAAATTCGTTGCTAATCGGATTCACATAACCTAACAAATCTTCACGTCCTCGCCAAGTGGATCCCACTGCCACAATTAATTTACGTTCCGAGTCATCTATTAAATCAATGGCTAAACTGCTTTTACCTACGCCAGGGGAACCTGTCAAGATCACAATATTCTTGGTTAACGACGCGGCCATCAAAGCATCTAAAGTTTCTTTACTATAAACCGTTTTTATTCGGTCCTTAGTGGTATCTTTTTCGATCAAAGGATAAGCCGGTGCGTCCATTTTAGCAGACACCACCGGCTTAGGCGTTAACGCTATAGGTGCCACGATGCTCGTAGGTGTTATCGTGGTCTTTTTTAGTTCGATCCCTTTCAGTCCATCCACAAATGGATTCTTTACTACCGACGACAGTAATGAGGAAGGTTTGGTATAGGTATGTACCATGTTTTGTTGTAATTTCAACGCATCTTCGCGGGCCTGTTCAAACCATTCGTGTAAATGAGCATGAAAATACTCAAATCGCTCGGCATCTTTGCTGGTAAACCAGTTAGGATGAGGACTACGAGCCTGCTCTGCCGCTTTCTCAAACATATTTTCTACTGCTACACGGTTGACTTCTTTTAGATATACCCCACCGATAATACTTTTATAATAGACTGTCAGTATATAGGGTTGCTGAAAACGTGTCCAACCATCAGGATAAGGTTCTATTTTCCACAAAGTTTTAAATTCATTAATTTTTTGTGGATAGACGCTTTGCACGCGATAAGCACCAAATACATAATCCTTTGGTCTGGTATTAATGTCACTAATGCCACGAGGCTCTTGAAAACGTTTACCCCAAAACAGTAAAATCTGATTATTGAGGGCTTCAGGGTAAGGTTCCAGTAACCACCCAATTCCTAAGTCGTCGATTAGACAATAGGGATTGCCTTCTTCAAAAATATGGATATGGTAACAACGGGGATCACCTTGTTGACAATAATCTGTTCGAAATTGTTGTTTGGCGGAGCAATTCCAGGTTTCGGCATTTTTACAAATGCTACCGTCCCAGCCACGACGGTGAGAGTTGATGGTACAACCTAACGCATTGCCTACAGTGATAAAACTCATAGAATATAGATTTCCTTTAAAGTTAGTTAAATGATTGAACAATTATGAAATTAATGAGATCATGGATCAACAATAGCCATGGTTTTTAAAAATACTATACTCACTATTGTCTTATGTGCTTTTAACATTTAGCCACAAATGACATGAATTGACATAAACACAAATGGGGTGGTGGACCGTATAGACTTGGAAAAGGTATTTGCCCTAAAATAAATCTGTCGTTAATATTTTTAAAATTAAATAAAAAATAGCTTAACAGAAAAAATTTATTTATGCAGGATAACCGATTAATTTATTTCAATAGGCTAATACTTTATTGGTAGAATTATCATTAATTGTTGACCTGATTAAAAATGATTGTAGATTCGTTTATCATTACAAATATAATGGTTTAAAACACTATCCAGTATAGAGCAAATATAGAACAAAGCATTTTTTAGTTTAAGCATTGGTTTTAAAATGAGCGTGTCTGCCTCATATTTAAGTCGCTAGGCAAGTTGATATTATAAATGAAGGGCTGGCTAAAAAGTTTGATTTTAAAAAAATTTTTGAATACTAGCCATTGGCTCGGCAATTTTTCGCGAAATAGCGTAGAATAACCGCGTGACAATGACTATTCTGGTGAGCAGAATGAGGCATAATAATAATTTGATTTATGCCTCATTCTGCATTTTTTATAGTGGGATAATTGAACAATATTATCCTGTTTTAACCTGAAATTATAAAAAGGAGGAAAACAATATGGCCGATTTATTTTCGGATGCCTGGATGAAAAGCTTTATGGAAGAATGGAATAAAGAGCCTGAATTATCGGATGCGTTGGCTAAAATCAACTTTAATTCAAAAATCTCTTATGGGTTTGATAATGAGGAGAAGGCCCTGGGAATTTTGACGATTGAAAATGGCAAGGGCATCTCCGCTGGCGCGTATAATGGAGAAGAAGTGAATTGGGATTTACGTGCCACTCCCGAGAACTGGGCGAAATGGATGGACAAAGGCATCGGCATGGCAGGATTAGGTATGGCATACGTGGGTGGCAAATTGAAATTTAAGGTTGGCGACTATGGTGCCATGATTAAAGATCCCCGGATGGCAGGCCCGTTTGTCAGAAGTTTTACCGTGATGGGACGAGTCAAATAGCGTAGATTTGACAACTTTCCACTAAATTTGATAACTTTCGACCAGTTATCAAATCTGGAAACCAACTAGAGATTTGACAACTTTCGACAAGTTGTCAAATCTGGAAATTAATGAATTAACACCATTGGAAGTTTAATCAAACGTTCTTCTTAAAATTTTCACTTAATTTTAGAGAATGCTTCATTAAACTTCCCATGTCATTTTAAGGTATAAGCATATAGTTATGTTCAAACAATTGATTAAAGTAGTAGTTATTGTTGGAGTTTGTCATCAAGTATTAGAGGTTTCGGCAGAGGCACCGGCAACAGAAGCACCAGAAAATTATGTGGTACGTAATTTTTCTGTAAGCACCGCGATTACTCTCAGTGGTACGGTTATTCCTTATAAAGAAATTACTTTATCGGCCCAGTTACCTGGGCGTGTGGAAATCATGGCCGGTGAAGAAGGAGACCATTTTCAGAAAAGTACCGTATTAATTGCTTTAGACGATACCGAATTGTTGGCACAACGACGCGCCGCCGTAGCAGGGATAATGAATGCGGAAGCCACATTACGTCATGCCGGAGTTCAATATGAACGTGAATTATACTCCCCAGATTCGCCCAGCAAAGCACCAGGAGGAATGGGCTTACCGCATTTATTTGACCAATTTTTTACCAAACCCATGAGCGACATGATGAGTGAAAGCGATGAAACACTTGACCGTCGTGCCGAATTGCATACTTACAGCACCCAAATCCGCCAATCCCGCAGTGTTTTATTACAAGCGCAATCTCAAATCGAACAAATTGATGCCAAATTACGCGATGCCGTTGGCAAGGCACCGTTTGATGGAGTGATTATAAAAAAATTTGTCGAAATCGGAGACACCGTACAACCCGGCCAACGCTTATTACAGTTTGCTGACATTGACCGTCTGCAAATCGAAGTCGAAGTACCCGCTAGATTGGAACGAGGATTAAAATTAGGGGATACCGTCATTGCCAAATTAGATGCCGACAGCTTTACCATTCAAACCAAAGTGGCGCAAATTTTCCCGATGGCCGATCCACAACGTCACACCGTAAAAATTAAATTGGATATTCCTCAATTACCTGAACCCATGCAAACTGGTCCAGGTCAATATGTACAAGTGGAGATGTCAGACAACACTAATCGAGAATTATCGGTCTTACCGGTGATTCCACGACAAGCCCTGATGTGGCGCGGTAGTCTGCCAGGCGTGTATATTCTCAAAGATGGCAAACGTGAACTACGCTTATTACGCTTAGGCAATGACATTAACCCCTACTTAATCAAAGATGCCGCCATCCCTTTCGATAACTTAATCACGGTGTTAAGCGGTTTAAAAGAAGGTGAAGTGATTGAATTGACACCCACCCCAGGACTGGCCACCGGTTGGACTACCAAGCTGAAACCAGCAGTAACCGATGAAAAGTTATAATAGATAACACTTTTGGAGTCCAAGACAGGTCTTGGACTCCTTAGACTGAATAACCGAATAACCAATAACCAAATAACCAATAACCAATGACTGAACAACACTCTTCCCCACCAACTTTATCATCCACTCACTTGGGAATAGCGGGTCGTATGGCGAAAGCGTTTATTCATTCGCCGCTCTCACCCTTACTGTTTTTTGCTATGTTATTTATGGGTCTCCTTGGCTTACTCTTTACCCCACGCCAAGAAGACCCACAAATTTCCGTGCCCATGGTAGATATTTTTATCCAATACCCCGGTGCCTCCTCCCAACAAGTGTCCCGGTTAGCCATTGAACCCATGCAACGAATACTTAGCGAAATTCCAGCCGTCGAACATGTTTACTCAGCCGCCGAGCATGGACAAGGTTTAGTGACGGTACAATTTGAAGTGGGAGAGCAATTAGAATTTTCTATTTTCAAAGTTCATGATAAATTACAATCCAACCTAGACCAAATGCCCCCTGGTGTCATGCCACCCCTGGTTAAGCCCAAAGGCATTGACGATGTCCCTGTCGTCAACTTAACTTTATGGTCGGAAGACGTGGACGACAGCGATCTACGCACGTTAGCCTTAGATGTCATGCAAAGTCTTAAGGAGATTGAAAACACCGGCCACAGTTTTATCATTGGCGGCCGGGCCGAACAAGTCTTAATCGAAGTCAAACCGGAGCGATTATCGGGCTTTGGCATCAGTTTAGCCCAAGTCGCGCAAACCATTCAAACCGCTAACAGCGAAATACCGGCCGGCCAGATCGAAACCGGAAATACCCATTTTAGCGTCTATGCCGGTAAATTTTTAAGCAGTGCGCGAGAAGTCGAACAATTAGTCATTGGTACTTATCAAGGGACTCCTGTCTATGTCCGCGACATTGCCGAGGTCACCATCGGCCCTGAGCCACAAAGTGAACGACGACAATTTGTTAATTATTTTTCGGGCGCTGCCTATGGCTATGAAGCACAAAAACAGGACCCAACTCTCAAAGTACCGACCGCCAACATCGACAATGCGCCCGCCGTCACCATTGCCATTGCCAAAAAAATCGCCAGCAACGGAGTCACCGTCGCCAGTTCGATTTTAACTCATGTCGAAAAATTAAAAGGGAGTCTCATCCCCAGTAACGTTCATGTCGAAGTCACCCGCAATTACGGTCAAACCGCCAATGATAAAGTCAACGACTTGATCAAAAAATTATTCATCGCCACCAGTGCGGTCACCGTCCTGGTCCTCTTTTCCTTGGGCATACGACCGGCGATTGTCGTCACCCTAGTCATTCCAGTGGTCATTTTAATTACCGTATTCGCAGCCTGGTTGCTCGGCTATACCATTGACCGTGTTAGTTTATTTGCCCTGATTTTCTCTATTGGCATCCTGGTGGACGATGCCATTGTCGTCATCGAAAATATCTATCGCCGTTGGCTCCTCAAAGGGGAAACCGATACCGATACCGCAGTCGATGCCGTGCGTGAAGTCGGCAATCCCACCATTTTAGCCACCTTCACCGTGGTTGCCGCCTTACTCCCGATGGGCTTTGTCTCTGGCATGATGGGACCCTATATGGAACCCATCCCCGCGTTAGGTTCCGTGGCCATGATTTTTTCACTGTTTGCCGCCTTCATCTTCACCCCCTGGTTAGCCATGCGGATTAAACCATCGATAGCCGCCTTGCGCAAAGCTGAACAGAAAGAGCATCACTTTAATGAAAAACTCGAACGGTTTTTCCGCAAACTGTTACCGCCATTGTTTAACAGCAAGCTCAAAGGCGGTTTATTTTTAATCGTTCTCATCATCTCCTTTTTCGCCGCGTTATCCATGTTTTACACCCAACACGTCGAAGTGAAAATGTTACCGCTGGACAACAAACCAGAATTTAACGTATTTATCCACATGCCAGAAGGTACTGCGCTCTTAGAAACGACTAATCTCACCCTGACCTTTGCGGAAAAACTGCGTGAAATGCCCGAAGTGACCGCTTTGCAAACCTATGTCGGCACCTCCCAACCCTTTGATTTTAACGGCATGGTACGACACTACTATATGCGTCAATCTCCTTGGCAGGCTGATATTCACGTCCAACTTAAAGATAAAACCGACCGCCACCGTAGCAGCCATGAAATGGCTTTAGATACCCGGCGCATGTTAAAAGCAGTGCTGCTCGAAATGAAGAGTCCGGCCAAAATTGCCGTGGTCGAAATGCCCCCTGGACCACCCGTGTTGCAATCCATTGTAGCCGAAATTTATGGTCCTGATGATGCAACTCGCCGTCAAGTGGCTAACCACATGACCAAGTTATTTGAAGATGCCGAGATCCTCGATGATGTTGACAATTATATGGCCAAAGAACATGGAATTTGGCGCTTCGACGTGGATACCGAAAAAGCCGTGCGGCGTGGCATTGCCATCGATGTGATTAACCAAAACTTAGCCATGGCCATGGGTGGATTTAAACTAGGCGACATTAAACGAGGGACTCGTTTGGAACCAACTTACATGGTCATGCAAGTACCACTGGCGGTCCGGTCCCAACTTAATCGTTTATACGATTTACCCATTCCTACCACCACCGGTACCACCGTACCCTTGGCTGAATTAGGACGGTTCCAAAAACTCAAACAACACCCTATTTACTATCAAAAAGACTTACGACCAGTTGAATATGTGGTGGGCGATTCCGTAGGTGTATATGATGTCGCCACCAACCAATATCATCTCAGCGCCCCGATTTATGGAATGCGCGAAATTGAAGCTCAATTAACCGATTATCGCACCCCCGACGGTATTGATTTACGGGAAAGCGGTTGTCACACCTATTTTCAATTGATTCCGCTTTGTAACCGCTATCTGGGCCCACCCAAGGAATATGGTCAATCTGGGTTTGAATGGACCGGCGAATGGACCGTCACTTATGAAACTTTCCGTGACATGGGACTGGCATTTGCCGCCGCCATGGTGTTAATTTATATTCTAGTCGTATGGCTGTTTGGGAACTTTATTGTCCCCGCCATTATCATGGTCCCCATTCCACTCACTTTGCTGGGAATCATTCCTGGCCACTGGGCACTGAATGCGGCATTTACCGCCACCTCGATGATTGGTTGGATTGCGTTGGCAGGAATTATTGTGCGTAATTCTATTTTGTTAGTAGATTACTCAATCCACGAAATTCAAAAAGGCACTTGTATTCAAGATGCCGTGATTCTCGCTTGTAAAACGCGGACTCGCCCTATTTTGATTACTGCGTTTGCCTTAGTCGCAGGCTCCGGAGTCATTTTATTTGACCCGATTTTCCAAGGCATGGCCATTTCTCTGCTCTTTGGCGTGTTAGTTTCTACTCTATTAACCTTGGTAGTCATTCCACTGGGTTGTATCAGTATTGGACCAAAAGCGTTGTGTGCCTCTCGAGAAGATTTGACCACTTTCGAACAGTTGCCTAATCTCGACGCGAAAAATCTCCATCCCAAAGTCCCAGAGACCGTTTACAAACTCCCGTTATGGCTCCGGCTGTGGAGTTTCATCATTAACTTAATTATCAACATCATCAATATAGTGACGATGATGTTCTATCTGATTCGCGGCATTTTCCTCCTGTTATTCAGTCTGTTGGAAGGGCTATGGAGTAAAATTAAAGCCTCGGCACAACCACCGATACCACCGCGGTCTATGCCTCCAGCGCCACCAGTAACGCCGGTGCCACCAGTAACGCCAGCACCACCGGCACCTAGTAGTGTGGTGCCACCGGTTGGGCCAACGTCACCACCGCCACCTACTGAAGATTTGACAACTTTAGATTTGACAACTTTCGAAAAGTTGTCAAATCTGGACCCTCTACCACCACCGCCGGTATCAGTAGTAGCCGTTTCACCTACCATAGCGGCCGTAACCAGTGATGAGGAGAAATCCCAGCCGGTTAATCTGCCGTCAATGGAGATGCTAATAATTCCTCATGATGACAGTGAAGACGGTGACGATTTAGCGGCTTCAGCACGACCTGATACTTATTCGCAGATGAGCGGTGCTAAAATGTCTAAGAAAAAATTTCAATCCCGGCGTGGCATTAGATTAAAAACCGATTTATCTAGCGAGGTAACTGGTAGCGAAATTATGGATGAAGCAGAAAGAGATGAATCGGCTTCGCGAGTGGAGAAACCGAAGGAGTAGGCTAGTGTCAGTACGTTAACCACCCCCTACCCCTCCTTGAGTAAGGAGGGGGGAAAGACTTGAGTAAGGAGGAGGAGAAAGCGAAGTGCTAAACTGCCCTCCCAGTCCCGGCACCGCCTCGATGATATGTTTGGTGGCAAAGTTGAATATGACGACGCTTCCAGTCGCTGGCAATTTAGAACAGGCAATCAAAAGTTTCCGATTGGAGTAACGGCAGAAGGCATTAAAAAAATTGCTATCCTTGATACGTTACTTGGCAATCGCTACCTAGATAAAAATTCGGTAATTTTTATGGATGAACCAGAATCAGCTCTGCACCCAAAGGCGATCTCGCAATTACTTGACATCATCGCCAAGTTGGCGGAAGAGGGTATTCAGTTTTTCTTAGCCAGTCACTCTTATTTTGTGATCAAAAAACTTTACCTCCTCGCGCAAGAGAAGGGGCTTTCGATTCCCACTATTTCCCTGTTCAGCGAAGTTTGGCAAGCGGAAAATTTAACCGATGGAATGCCAAACAACCCAATCATTGATGAATCTATTCGGCTCTATAAAGAAGAAGTGGAATTGGCTTTGAAATGATGACTATTATCGAATCTGGCATACACCGAACCGAAAATGGTGCATGACGCTATCGCTGATGCACCCTACGTTAGCTTCCAATTCCTTAACTTAATGGCAGTGCGGCTAAAGCCTCTACTCCAACAGGTTTGCTCTTTCGAAGGTTGGAGTGGAGGCTTTAGCCGGTAGAGGTCGGCACCCCCATTAAAGGTCGTCGCGGCCGGTCCACCGGCTAAAGCCTCTACTCCAACAGGTTTGCTCTTTCGAAGGTTGGAGTAGAGGCTTTAGCCGCACTGCCATTAAGTTAAACCGCGTTGGAGTCCAAACCTTCAGCTTTGGACGGGATTAATCAAAGTGAGACGACGTTGCCAAATCTGAAGATTTGGACTCCAACGCCGTTCGTGAGGGTAACTTTAATAATCGTAACGCATTCACGACGACCAATAGCGAACTTAATGACATCCCAAGCGCCGCCATCCAAGGTGCGATCCAACCAATTGCGGCCGCGGGCAAGGCGATTACGTTGTAAACGATCGCCCACCTCACATTTTGCCGAATGATATTCAAAGTGTTATGGGCGGTCTTAATCCCAATCAGTAAATTAGGTAATTGCTCGGTCAGTAATATCATATCGGCACTGGCTTTGGCGATTTGAGTCCCACTGCCCATCGCTATCGACACTTGAGCCTGGGCCAATACTGGCGCATCATTCACCCCGTCTCCAATCATGGCCACCATCGCCCCTTGCGCCTGCAACGCTTTCACTCGCGCTAACTTATCTTCTGGGGTGAGCGAATAACCAAATTCGCTGATTCCAACCGCCTGCGCGACTCGTTGCACGGCCGTCGCCTGGTCCCCACTGAGGAGAATGACTGATTTTCCCTGCTGTTGCAAAGCGGTCACTAATTCCCGTGCGCCTAGCCGAATTTTATCACCTAAAGTAAAAGCCGCATGTATCATTTGCGAGTCGGCTAACAATACTAAGGTATGACCTTCTTGCTGTAACGCTTGCAATGGTGCCATGGGCAAGGCTAAACCGGTACGGTCCGCAATAAACTTAGGGGTGCCGATAAAGTAAGTATTCCCCGCCACCATTCCCTGCATCCCCGCGCCGGGGTAATTACTCACCGCGGTGGCGGTCAGGGCGGAGAGATTATCACTGATGGCAGTTATCAATGCTTGGGCAATCGGATGTTCAGAATGACGTTCTAAAGCGATGGCATATTGTAAGCAAGTGCTTGAAGGTAAAGCACTAAAAGCCTGGGTGGCGAGTAATTGCAAATGTCCTTCGGTTAACGTCCCCGTTTTATCAAAGACAAAATGAGTGGCACGGGCTAAAGTTTCTAACGTATGACCACGAGTAATGAGCAAACCCACTCGCGTTAACGTGCTGGTGGCGGCAGTCACCGCGGTCGGGGTGGCCAGTGATAAGGCGCACGGACAAGTGACGACTAAGACGGCTAAAGTGATAGGTAGCCATACTTCAGGGTTGACTAGCCACCAATAGCAAGCGACTGCGGTGGCTAAAATTAACACGCCTAAAATGAACCAGGCCGCTATTTTATCGGCCAATTGAGTCAACGTCGGTTTTTCCATCTGCGCTCGTTCCAATAAGCGTAAAATGTGCGATAATACCGTCTCCGCGCCCACTTTATCGACTTGTATTTGCAAGGGACTGTGGATATTGATAGTACCGGCTAATACCGTTTGTCCAGGTTGTTTGGCAATCGGATAACTTTCGCCGGTGAGTAAGGCTTCATCTATATTAGAGTGACCTACTATAATAGTCCCATCCGCCGGAATGGTCTCGCCAGGTCGAATGAGCACAGTATCCCCCTGGTTTAACTCCGCCACCAGTACCACTTCTTCCTTGACTGCGCCGGTGGCATTGGAAGGTAAACGAATGGCGGTCATCGGCACCATCCGCACTAAATTTTCAGCCGCTTGAGAACTTTTATGACGAGCCATTAATTCAAAATAGCGGCCCGTCAAGAGGAAAAAGACAAACATAGCAACGGAGTCATAATAAACCTCGCCGGTGCCACTCAACGTCGCCCACACACTACCTAGAAAAGCGAGACTGATAGCTAAAGCAATAGGGACCTCCATTCCAGCTTGTCGATGACTCAAATCTCGCCAAGCACCGCGAAAAAAGGGCGCGGCGGAATAGAGTAAAATGGGGGTGGTCAATAATAGATTGAGCCAGTGAAATAAAGTTCTAAATTCTGGTGCCATGCCAGACCAAGCCCCAGCATATAACGCGATGGAAATCATCATCACCTGCATTCCTAATACGCCCGCAACCCCAAGTCGACGTAATTGCTGCTTGCGCTCTCGCTCTAACACCGCTTGCTGACGTTGCGGGTCATAAGGATGGGCGACATAACCAATTTGACTAACCGCTTGCAAAATTTCACTGAGAGGAAGTTGAGAATTATCCCACCGTACCTGGGCACGGTGAGTGGAATAGTTGACTTGTACGCTCAAGACACCGGGCAATGTACGCAAATGGCGTTCATTTAACCAAATACAAGCCGCACAGGTAATTCCCTCTAAAATTAAGGATACCTCACGAATATGCTCCCCTTCAAGCCGCACCAAGCGTTTTTGCACCGCAGGGTTATCATACACTTGAGTTTGTTGCAACAATTCAGGAATTAACAGTTGCCCAGTCGGGGCCTGAGTAGTACGATAAGTATAAAACTCCTGCAACCCGGCGCCGACGATGGCTTGAGCAACCGCTTGACAGCCTGGACAACACATTGGACGTGGTTGTGCTTGAATAATCACTGACCACTCCGAATGCTCAGGCACTGGTAGGCCACAATGATAGCATTGCTGTTTTGACATAATGGTATAATCTAAAAAATAGTTGACGTTGTTAAAGAAAAACTCGGTAAGATTTAGATTTGACAACTTTCAACCAGTTGTCAAATCTTTTGTTAAATATTGTTTTGGTAGAGGAGAAAAGACCACCATGGCAGTTGAACTTTACAATGATGGTAGCCATAAGTGTATCGGTTTTTATGATTTAGTTCACGAAAAAAGTGTTCAATGCAATCAATTTTTGATTATCGATGGCAACCATTCGGCTTTACTTGACCCTGGCGGGGACTTGATTTACAATGATTTATTCATGCAATCCTACAAATATCTATTCACGAAAAGTTTGGATTATGTCATCGGCTCTCACCAAGACCCTGACGTTATCTCCTCCTTGGATAAATGGCTAGTTGGTAGTGATTGTAAAGTCATGGTCCCGGCGCTGTGGGAACATTTTATCACTCATTTTGCTACCGCGGGTAAACTCAAAGACCGAATGATTGGTATTCCGGATAAAGGGATGAATATCCAATTGGGGCGGACCGTGCTGAAAGCGATACCAGCCCATTTTTTACATTCGGAGGGCAATTTTCAGTTTTACGATTCCATTAGTAAAATTCTCTTCACTGGTGATTTAGGGGCTTCTATCGTGCCGTCGAAAGCGGATTGTCCAGTGGAAAATTTTGAGAGTCATCGGTTTTATATGGAATCATTTCACCGCCGCTATATGGCCAGTAATAAGGTTTGTCGTTACTGGGTCAATATGATACGTGGTTTAGATGTAGAATGGATGGTACCGCAACATGGACGACCATTTAAGGGTAAGGCTATGATTGAGATGTTGTTAGATTGGCTGGAGGACCTTAAATGTGGAGTCGATTTATTGACGCAGGATAATTACAAATTACCTTAGGTGTTGTAGATTTGACAACTTTCGAAAAGTTGTCAAATCGGTTCGCCGTTTAGATTTGACAACTTTCGAAAAGTTGTCAAATCGGTTTAAACAGTTGTCAAATCGGTTCGGGGTTTAGATTTGACAACTTTCAAAAAGTTGTCAAATCGGTCCAGAATTCTGGTTGTTACCCGCAATTTTAATCAAAAATATTATGAATAATCAAGAAAAACCCTGGGGTGGTCGGTTTACCGCGCCCACTAATGTCTTTGTGGAAGCGTTTACGGCTTCGGTTAGTTTCGATAATCGGTTGGCTGAATACGATATTCAAGGTTCCATTGCTCATGCGCAAATGTTGGCGAAAGTAGGCGTGTTAACGGAAACCGAAGCCGCCCAAATTATTCAAGGTCTCCAAGCCATTCAGGAGGAGATTAATCAAGGTCAATTTACTTGGTCACTGGCGTTAGAAGATGTCCACATGAATATCGAAACTCGCTTAGTGCAAAAAATTGGACTCGTCGGCAAGAAATTACATACCGGCCGCTCTCGTAATGACCAAGTCGCCACCGATATTCGGTTATATTTGCGCCATGAAATAGATGTCATCCAGATCGAGTTAACTCGGTTAATTACCGCGCTAGTGACGGTGGCCGAAGCGGAAGCGGAGACGATTATGCCGGGTTTTACCCATTTACAAAATGCGCAACCGATTACTTTGGGTCATCATTTATTAGCCTGGTGTGAAATGCTATTACGTGATCGCAATCGGTTACAAGAAGGGCGGCAACGAGTGAATAGTTTACCGCTGGGAGCCGCAGCCTTAGCAGGCACCAGTTATCCCCTCGACCGTCATTATACGGCCCAATTGTTGGACTTTGACACAGTAGCAGAAAATTCCTTAGACGCGGTCAGTGACCGTGATTTTGCCATTGAATTTACTGCGACCGCCGCGATTTTGATGATGCACTTGTCACGTTTTTCCGAGGAGTTAGTATTATGGTCTTCGGCCCAATTCAATTTTATTGAACTCAGCGATGCGTTTTGTACCGGCTCCTCTATTATGCCACAGAAGAAAAATCCTGATGTGCCAGAATTGGTCCGCGGCAAAACTGGCCGCGTCTATGGCCATCTTCTTAGTTTATTGACCTTGATGAAATCACAACCGTTGGCGTACAATAAAGACAATCAGGAAGATAAGGAGCCGTTATTTGATACCATTGATACAGTAACCGGATGTTTACGAGTATATGCCGAGATGATACCGACGATACAATTCAATCGAGAAGTGATGTATCAAGCCGCTAAACGCGGTTTTACCACAGCCACGGATTTGGCCGATTATTTAGTACGTAAAGGAGTGCCATTTCGTGAAGCCCATGAAATCGTTGGTAAAACCGTGCGTTATTGTATCGACGCTGGGAAAGATTTAGAAGAGGTGAGCTTAGAGGTCTTTCAACGGTTTTCGCCGCTGATTACTGAGGAAGTCTATGCCATTTTGACTTTAGAAGGCGCGGTGGTGGCACGGCAGCATTTTGGTGGCACTGCACCAGCGCAAGTACGGGCGGCCATTCAACGTGTACGTAGTCGTTTGGAATTTGGAATTGAGAATTAAGGTAGTCCCTCCAAACCAATGGAGGTGTTAACCTTCAATGGGTTATCAACAACCAAAGGTTAAGATTTCCTAAACCTTTGCCGTTTAGGAAAGCGAAAAATAGTGCTAGTGATGACAGGTGGATGATGATGCGATCAGGACTGGCAGTCTTAAGTTCTCTGAGGCGGTCAGGACTGGCAGTCCTCAAAGGACTGCCAGTCCTAAGTTCTTTGAGGCGGTCAGGACTGGCAGTCCTCAAAGGACTGCCAGTCCTAAGTTCTCACCTAAATTTCATCGCTATCCAAATTTGAAAAATTTGGACTCCAGAATACTTGATTATGACTCTACGGAGTGTTAAACTCTATTTAGTTTGGCAAACACTTTTGTTCAATCCATTCATGCAACTTTTGCAGAAAATTCCTCTGAGTAATTGGTGTATCGGCATTTACAAAGATTCTGAGGTCCTTCTCGGAAGGCTCCAACTTTTCTACCGGTAGTGGTTTTTTACTACGATTCCGCTTGAGATATTCTTGGTGAGCAAATTCCATATAAGCCCTAGCCAATTTCACAGCATCCTCGTGGTTTTGTAGCGGTCTCAAGTTAGCACGTTCCCATCGGTCAGAAAAAGAGGTGTAGCGACTACCAATCGCACTAAAAGCACCAGCTTGGCCGGCGATAATCACGAATAATCCTTGCCAGTTAAAGCAGTTGAGTAAATTCTTTAAGGCTAAAATATATTCAGATTGAGCCTGATTATTTAACACCTGTATATCTTCAAATTCGTCCAACAATAACACAATGCGTTGGAGAATTTGGTGATGTCCCATCTCCTCTACCAACAGTCTTAAATAGGGAAAGGCTACCGCTGGGGGCATCCGGTCTTTTGACCAGATATTATAATGCTCCCGCTCTTTGGTGTAAGTTTGGTGTCCTGCTAACCACCGTATTAAAAAAGTAGTAGGTTCTAACCATAAATCCTCTTCTGGTTGTTCCGCAGGTTGCGGTTCGCCAAACAACGGCGGTTGTGAAGGTAGTGGTTTTGAGGTAACCATTTTTGCTGTTTTCAGGCTAGAGATAAAGCGGTATAAATCCGTGCCTTTAGAAGATTCAGGCAGAGATACGCCGGTTTTCAACAAGCGGTGAAACCGCTCTTCCCCAATCGCTTGCAGTAGGTATTCGACCAGTAGTTGTGCTTCAACCTGTGGACCTGGAATATATTGGTGTACCGTCCCTTCTAATTGGCCATTACTGTAGGCTTGGTTAAATTCCCATTCCAGATGTTTTAAGAAATTACTCTTACCCACGCCACGTTCACTTTCTATGACCCAGAATCCACCTGATTTACGACCAGACAGAAAACTATGTAAAGCACGACTTAATTCGTTTAATTCCGGTCGTTCTACATAAACTTCATGACATACTTGGCCCTTGGGAGGAAAAGGATTTTTTAAATAACTTAACTTCTCATAGTTTGGAGTCACCACAATTGTTGATTGGTGGTTGTCGTCTAACTTTAGAAATCCCATATTATTTCTCCAAAATGATGACTTGGCTAGGTTGGTTGGGAATCAAAAAATCACCAACCCCCAGGTTAACCTCCAATAGTTCGGTTTGGTGGTGAGGCACTAATACTTTAATTTTTACCGAATTTTTGTCAGGCACCGTACCACTTAGAATAATTCGCTTAGTGGTGTATAATTCAAACAATCCCCTGCGAAAATCGGGTAACGATAGCGCTCCTTCAGTCGTCAGTAAGTGAGTAAATACCTTACCTACTGGTACTGCACTGCTGTGACTAATTTGTTGCTGTAGCTGAGTAGCGGTATCAAAAATCAAATCCGCGGCCTCTTGAGGAGTTTTCCATTCAGTCTTATAGGATTTACCATTCAAACGAACGATTAAACCAAACGCATTAGCCAACCTGGATTGACTTTCAATATTCCGCTCGCTCTCATTAATTTGGTCAGCTAGCTCATTATCACCTTGCCATTTTGAGAGGAGGAGTGCGTCCAAAATTTTTGGTTGGGGTAATAACGATTTTGAGAGGAGGAGTGCGTCCAAAATTTTTGGTTGGGGTAATAACGATAATAAATCTTGACTGGCATCATATATCCAGTCATACCATTCTACCACCATATCGGCAGTTAGCTGATTCCAACGCTCTGCCAAATTTCTACCCCGCTCGGTAATTTTCAGAGAATCCGTTTTTCGTGCCCATTTCAGACCACATAGATAGGAAACTACCTCTGGGGCGATAGGCTTGTGAGCGTCAACCGTGTCAATTCCAGCTAACCGTTGCAATCCTTGCAGTAAATTGGATACCGTGGGCGCTCTGGCTGGCACGGAGACTTTGGAACTATTGTTATCGCTGACCTGATTAAAAACTCCCCCTATTTGGCGACGTGGACATTTACTGGTAGTTGATTTAATTAAATTTGAAGAGGGCTGACTGAGTTGCAGTTGAACTCTTTCACGAGACTGTCTAGGAGGCAGTTCCCAAATAGTTCTTTCACCTTTGCCAGACCGTTGCAACATTATAGTTTCCCAATGCCATAACCATTCTTCTAAAAATTCTTCGATGGTTAAAAATTGTGGTGTCAAGGTATAAGGTTCAAAATAAGGTGAGGTAAGAATTACCTGACTGGCTGGTTGAAATTTGGGCAACCAGGAATATCCTACCTGAAAATCTTCTAGTTTAGCTTGTATCGCCAGATTAGCATCCCCAGTGACTAACCAAACAGGCACCGTGGGTAACAACATCCGTTGCACTCTGGCGGCCTCTAGTATCAAACGATCTCTGTGATAATTGGGGCCATCTTTAAAAGATGGTTCGGTTTGTTCCCCAGTACCACTCGCCGAACCAAAATAACGTACCATCGCATCTGGTGGACGGATATAATGAGGTATCATTCCCAATTCTTTTAATCTGCGCACGGAACGAGCGGCGGCTACTTGCATACTTTGAGAACGGCGTGCTTTCAACCATTCGGACCAATGAGTGTCATCCTGCTGATCAATCTTACCGGTTAAACTACGCACCGTAGAAACTTGCATACTATTAAATAGTGCGGTCGTCGTAGTTTGGGGAACCTGGTGGCTGGTTGCGGTAGCGATTACCGAGTCATGCTCAGGTTTATTTTGACGTGAACTATATCGTTCTCGTTGTCTTTGGATTTCCATGTAAACTTGGTCTGGAATAACCAGATGAGTGGGTTTACCTTTTCGCAGGCGACAGGCTTGTACCAGGCTACCGTGATGTAGGGACGAGGTATCTGCCACTAAACAGAGGGGACGCGGTGATAGTAGTGCTTGTTTAAACTCCTCAATGAAGTGTACTGGTAGTAATCCCAAGCGAGCAGCTATGCTAATGATGACCTCTTTTATCGGCTGCTGATCAGTCGTATTGAATTGTACATGCCATTGGCCAGTTTTTGGGGAGCCTGACTCGAATGGAAAGACTCTGAGAATACCCAGTTCATGGTGTTGTTTCTGATTATTTGACGTGGTATACTCTATACCAAAAATGTAATCTCCAGATTTAATTTCGAGGATAGCCACGGCTTTACTCCAAGGTTAGGACGAATTTTTTCGCTTCTGGATTAAGTATTAAGAAATCGCGGCCTAATACTGCCAAGACGATAGACAGATCAACTTCTAAATCTTGCTCATCGATGGTCCATCGCACCATATTTCTCTCTTTTTCTGAGATGCTATAAGGAATCTTCTCTAGCAACATTTCGAGTTGTTCTAATGGAAATTGGCAACCTTGCCATGAACTTTGCTTAGTCACCTGGTTAGCCCAATTGGGGATGGGTATGGCTTCGGTGCCGGCTAATCCTAATGCTGGACTTTCACTAATTAGACCCTGGTGTTGCTTTTCATAGGTAGTGTCAATAATACGAATTTTCATAAGTATTCCAGTTGTCTTTCTAGTTCATTCTGGGTAGTCCCTCCAAACCAATGGAGGTGTTAACCTTCAATGGGTTATCAACAACCAAAGGTTAAGATTTCCTAAACCTTTGCCGTTTAGGAAAGCGAAAAATAGTGCTAGTGATGACAGGTGGATGATGATGCGGTCAGGACTGGTAGTCCTCAAAGGACTGCCAGTCCTAAGTTCTCTGAGGCGGTCAGGACTGGCAGTCCTAAGTTCTCAGCCAAATTTCATTACCACCAAAATGGTCAACGTTTTCTAAACTCGTAACGAGAAGAAAAATAGGTGTTGCACACCAGGTATCCTAATTTATTTCCAATATTTTCCCTTCAATCCATGCTTCCACCAGTGCATTAATTTCTTGAGCAGTTTTACCCTTGGAATCAATAGGCGGTCCAATATAAACTTGAATCGTGCCGGGATATTTTAGGAAGCCATGAGGAGGCCAAAATTTTCCCGCGTTATGCGCTACCGGGACCACGGGATAACCACTTTCGGCGGCTAACCAGGCTCCCCCAATGCCATAACGTCCTTTTTCACCAAGCGCCACTCTAGTACCTTCAGGAAAAATGACGACGAAGATTCCCTGAGCTAATCGTTGCTTACCTTGTTTAACCACTTGTTGTATGGCTTGACGCGGGCTTCCTCGGTTAATGGCAATGGGTTTCAACATGGCCAAGGACCAGCCGAAGAATGGGAGCCATAATAATTCTCGTTTTAAGACCCAACATTGTGGCATAAATAATCGAGTCAATGCAATCGTTTCCCAAGCCGACTGGTGTTTACTTAGTACAATCACTGGTTGCTCAGGAATATTCGATTGGCCGTGTAATTGGTAACTCAAACGACACGTTTTTTTTAACCACCATAAAGCAAATTCTGACCATTGTGTTAAAAATTGATACCGTTGCCGAAACGGTAACGGCAACAGAAATAATGCCAGGGTAAAACAAATGATAGCCGCCAGTGCGATGCCAAGGTAAAAGATTAAAGCGCGAATAAATAATTCCAAATTTATTCTCCTCTTTCCTTTAAAAAACTATCCACGAATGCGGCTAAATCTTCATATACTGGCACGTCTTTGAATCCTTCCAAATCGTTTACAGTCCGTTTCCCTTTGCCCGTCAAGACTAAAACGGGTTGGGCGCCGGCCACAATGGCCGCTTGTAAATCTCGTAAGGAATCGCCTACGGCCGGCACTTTGGCTAAAGAAATGCCCAAGCGATTAGCAATGTCTTGAAATAGGCCTGGTCGTGGTTTGCGACATTGACAGCCTTCGGTTTCGGCATGAGGACAGAAAAAAATGGCTTCAATGTTGCCACCAATTTCGGCCAATTGTTTCAACATTTTATTGTGAATTTGATTTAAAGTATCTAAGGTAAAGAATCCTCTGGCCAGCCCTGATTGGTTGGAGGCTATCACCACTCGATAACCGGCTTGATTTAAACGAGCAATGGCATTGAGACTCTCTGGTAAGGCTTCCCATTCTTCGGGTGATTTAATGTATTCATCGGAATCTTTGTTAATCACACCGTCTCGGTCAAGAATAACTAATTTCATAATTTATAAATGTCCATTTAGTCAGTATCAGGAAAAAAGAGGGTAAATTCAGATTTGACAACTTTTTTAAAGTTGTCAAATCTCAAAATTACGGCGGTGCTTGCAAGCTAAATTTTTTTCGCCAGGTTTCCACCACTGGCATCAACAAATTACCTGGGCAAGTATACTTCTGGCCGCGCAAAAATTCTTTATGTCCGCCTAAATATTTCGTTGGAAAATAAGAGGTTAGGGTCACCAACAGAGATTCTAAAGTTTCTAGGAATGGCCGGGTCAAGGTATCATCATCATCCCACCATTGCTCATCATAGTCACCCATCATTAGGAGACCAATTTTACCGGTATTTTTTAGATTGACATGAGCACCTTTATAGATTATCGATCGTCCTTCAAAAATTTGGCCACTGGGATGTATGAGATAATGATACCCTACATCATCATAACCTTGCTCTAAACAGTGACGATGTTCAATTCTAGTCGGGTCTTTTTCTCCTGCATTACCGGAGTGATGAATCACCAGCGAATCGTAATTCCAATCCAGCACTAATTTATCATAGCGAGGAGGATAGCGTCCCCAGTTATGACGTGGTGTTATCTGATGTTTCTGCACAATGGCTTGTTGTATTTGAATTCGTTCAGGCGGAATGGTTAACATAGATGGGTATTCATTATTTTAACGAAGATGGTTGTGGGAAAGTTTTCTCGAAACCTCAATAGGCATAATAAATCATCTCATCTACGGACTTGGTGGAGGGAGTTTTTTGAATTGAAACCAGAAAAACTGCTGACAGGCTCAAAACTGTTAAGTTAAGGAATAACATTTGGTCACCCGCGCTTGAAAAACTGGTGTCCCAAACGTGTGTTAAATTCCTTAACTTGGTTGATAATAAATATAAAATTGGTTATGCGATTGGTTATGACGTTGGAGTTGCCAACCGTGGTCGGTGAATCACGTATCAGCGAATCATCATGCAGGAATCCAAGAGTATATCAGATGCGTAAGATAAAAGTTTCCCACTGGATTACGTTGAATTCAGAGAATTCAGCAATAATTATTGACCTGAGGTCCCGGTCGCGTCATTTAGCACCGCCCCTGTAAGAGTTGCTCCGGCAGTATTTGCTCCACTTAAATTCACGCCGCGCAAATTAGCACCACCTAAATTGGCATTTCTCAAATTGGCTCTTCCCATTCTCGCGCCGCGTAAATTGGCTCGACGTAAATCCGCTCCTGCTAAATTAGCACCACTTAGGTCGGCACCTCGCAAATTGGCACCTCTTAATTTGGCACCGCTTAAATTGGCACCTGCTAATTGGGCACGGATTAAACGTGCCCCATTCAAACGCGCTCCACTTAAATTACAACGCACACACTTTTTGGTCTCTTTAAGCGTCTTGAGATGGGTGGGATTGGCTGCTAACGTTAAATGTCCTAATAAACCAACCATAAGCAGTGGTATTAATACCATAAATAATAATTTTTTGTGTTTCATCCGAGTTGTCCTTAATAGTCTATTATCAGTGAAATAGAAATTTATAAGGTAGAGATTGCGCAGATAATCTGGCTCTCCTAAAATGTAGTCTGTAAATACTTATGGGTCGACACTTAGACCTTTTTTCATTAACGGTTACTCCTATCATTTTGGATTGTAAATTTCACCGTTAGACAACTAAACCCAGATAACCTACCTACCCTTATAACATTTTAGCAAAAAATAGTCTGGAATACTAGATGATGCTCGATTTACTTCAAGATTAACAGGTATATTTTATTCGATAATAAAAATTATGAATAGCAGTCTATAGTTTTGGTACACTTCAAAAATGAAATTCAAAGTTTAGCTTGGTGAGAAAATTAAAGTTAACACTTTGAAAAGTTGAGTTTTGGAGTATAGTTGACTAAATTACTGTAATTTTTGCAAGTATTGTGCCCAATTAATCAAGGCATCTCCGAATACCAAAAAATGTGAATTAAGTAAAGAGTCTTTGGTATTATAACGTAACGGCTGCATTTGCAGATTGGTTATATGTCCTCCCGCTTGTTCCACTACACATTGAGCCGCGGCGGTATCCCATTCGGAAGTAAGACCAAAGCGCGGATAAATGTCGGCTTTACCTTCCGCCACCAGACAAAATTTTAAAGAGCTACCAATGCTAACTAATTCTACTTCCACGTTAAGTTGTTTAATGAATTGTTGCAATGTTTCACTTGCATGTGACCGACTTCCCGCTATAATCCAATGGTTAGTGGGACATGGTCGCGGATTAATTGGCACTGGCGCTTGTCCTGGCAAACTTTTAAACGCGCCTCCTCCCTGTGCGGCAAAATAATTCACTTGGGTGACTGGTACGTAAACCACTCCTAACACTGGTTGATGATCATCAATCAAGGCGATGTTAACGGTAAATTCGCCGTTGCGTTTGATAAATTCTCGGGTACCATCCAAGGGGTCGACTAACCAATAACGTTGCCAGGACGCACGTTCCTCATACGGAATACTGGAAGACTCCTCTGATAAGATTGGCCAGTGGGGAGTTAGTTGTTTCAAGCCCGCTATAATTGTTTGGTGAGAGGCCATATCGGCTTCAGTTAAAGGTGTTTTATCGGCTTTATGTTCGACCTGAAAATCCGTGGCATAGACTTCCATAATTCGCTCACCCGCCGTTTGCGCAATCTGTTTGACGGTTTCTAGTAATTCTAACGGCGATGGGCCTGACATACTTGATTCTCCAACTCATTTTTTAAATGAGTTTTTAATTTAGATAAAGGATAATGTAGAATAAATTTTAAACTTTAAGAACAGTTAACTAATCATTATATTCCAATTTCTAGTTAACAAGCTACAGAATAAAATATTAATTATTGAATAAATCATCGAATTTAGATTTGACAACTTTTGAAAAGTTGTCAAATCTGGTTGCAGGTTTATTTAAGAATTGGTTAATTTAATAAATTATTATTTAATAAGGCGTATTATTTTCTATCTGTAAGTATGTATTAATTTATACCTATAATTAGTATGTTAAAAGCCTTCAATCTTTACCATTGCCGTTGATAATGAGTGTATAATATGTATTTTGTTTAATATTAATAAAGTTGTTTTCAAATAATTCAGTAGATCGAAGTTTGATCGGTCTATTTGGTAAATCCGTTATACTCGCTTATTTAGGAACAAATTTAATTTAGTTTTAGCTAATCTTAATCACTTAAGGAGAAATCCTATGAATAAAATTTTTTCTTTCACTTTATTACTGACGATATTCTGTTTAGTTGCTTGTGATCAGCAAGAAACGGAACCGTTAGCAGGACCTGCTAAGAAATTACCACCGCCGGCTAAAGTAGAGCCTGCTTCACTTTCTTTGAATCCACCAACCGCAACTGCCATTACGAATAAAAAGGAAGCAGTTGAAATGGTTTCAGTAGAAGAGACCGAGGCAAAGGGTGAGGAAGAAACTTTTACCATTCCACCATTATCATTAAAACCGCTCGCGGAAGATACTAAGAAATTACCGCGGATTGATGTCATCGCTCAAGCCAGAGTGAGATTATCGTTGGTGGTATTTTTCGATAACGCAGTGATTTGTAATCTTTCTGGCAAATTGGTAGCGACCATCCACCGTGAATTTGAGAATGGCACCTTGATTGCCGAAGGAGCGTGCGCTAGTGACAAAATCCTTAGCGTAGGACACCATGAATACAAGGTTAAAGGTATTATTATTTTACCTAACGGCACTCGTCAAGAAGTTTCCTTTGCTACGGGAATGCAAGATGTCACTGATGTCATACAACCTGCAATTGAAATCAGTAAAAAAGGAGAACTTAAACTGCAGTTAGCCGTTGGTTGAAAAATCATCGATAGCCGCCGGGGGCGAAGATTCCTAAGCCTGGCAGGTGCTAAGTTTCCTAAATCTCAAAGGTTTAGGAAACTTTGAATCTTGGTAACTCATTGAAGGTTAATACCTCCATTAATTTGGCGGGACTACCAAATTTTTTAAGATTTAAACTTTGAAAAAGTTGGTCTTATTTGAATTTTTATGAAATATGAAAACAGAGATAAATCATTCCCCTACTCATTTTTACATGCCCGCCGAATGGCATCCGCATACCTGTTGTTGGATGGCTTGGCCGGCCCGCGCCGATAGTTGGCCATTTGAACTTGACCGCGCTCGTGCCAGTTGGGTAAACGCTATGCACGCCATTGCTCAATTTGAACCAGTCAAAGTCATTACTCCGCCTGACCAAGTGACCGTGGCTAAAAATTATTGTGGCAATGGGGTAGAGATCATCCCGCTACCCATTGATGACATCTGGTTACGAGATACCGGTCCCACTTTTGTGATTGATGGCCATGGACAGATAGCTGGTGTCGATTGGCAATTTAATGCCTGGGGCGAAAATCGAGAAAAACTTGAAGATTATCTAAGGGATGCCGAATTGGCACAACGAATTTTGGAGTATACTCACCTCCCACGTCAGGCCGCGCCCTTGATTTTGGAAGGTGGCTCAATTCATGTGGATGGTATGGGCACTTTACTCACTACTGAAAAATGTCTCCTCAATATTAACCGGAATCCACAACTTTCTCGCCAGGAGATTGAAGAATTATTACGCCAATACTTGGGGGTCACTCAAATCATTTGGCTAGGTCAAGGTTTGCAAGATGATGAAACGGCTGGACATATTGACAATTTAGCCGGTTTTGCACGACCTGGAGTAGTGTTAGCGCTGACCTGTCAGGATCCGTTAGACAGCAATTATGCTATATTACAAGATAATCTACAGCGATTGCGCCAGGCTAAAGATGCTCAAGGTCGACGTTTAGAAATTATTGAACTTGAACAACCCAGCCGGCGTGATGATTTCAATGGTTTACGTCTTACTACGTCCTATATTAACTTTTATGTGGCCAATGGAGGAATTATTTTACCCACTTTTGAGGACCCTGTCACAGACCAACAAGCATTGAACACTTTTCGACAAGTATTCCCTAATTATCAAATCGTTACCATCGATGGTCTCGATTTGGTCTATGGTTGCGGTTGTGTGCATTGTATGACCCAACAACAACCAGTACCGGTGGTATAATCGTCCACCAGAATTATAAAGTCGATGGTAGTCCTTCCAAACCAATGGAGGCGTTAAAATTCAATGAGTTATCAAAGGTTAAAGTTTCCTAAACCTTTGAGGTTTAGGAAACTTAGAACCGCCGAGGTTTCCTCAACCTGTGAGGTTTAAAAAGCCTGAAACTGGTAAAGTTTAGGAAAATTAGCACCTGGATTTTAATACCTCCATTAGTTGGTGGGGACTACCAACAACTGTAACCAAGTGGTTACACTCTTTCGCCCTTTCGCCCTTTATAATTTCTCTGCTACTCGTAATACCGCACTCCTAGCGCGAGGATTTCTGTCTACCTCCTCAGCACTTGGAAAAATCGGTTTAGCTAGGGTACGTAAAGTGGGTCGTAACGCACTGATGGGAATCGGTACCGTGGTTGGAAACGAATCTCCTTTCACCGCGTCTCGAATAAAACGTTTGACGATTCTATCTTCCAACGAATGAAAACTGATAATCACTAACCGTCCTGTTGGCGCCAAAGCGGCGACGGCTTGAGGTAACACCTGTTGCAATTGTTCTAACTCACGGTTAATAAAAATGCGTAAAGCTAAAAACGAGCGAGTGGCTGGATGTTTGTCAGGTGGCCAAGCAGGATGAGCAGCGGTAATCACTTCCGCTAATTGACGGGTAGAGGTAAGACCTTGTTGGTCTCGGGTTTGTATAATAGCACGCGCAATGCGTTTAGCGTAACGTTCTTCGCCATATTTTTGCAACACCATCGCTAATTGTGACGTAGTGGCATTAGCTAACCAGTCGCTTAAACTTTCTCCCTGAGTTGGATTCATTCGCATATCCAAGGGACCTTCACGGAGAAAGCTAAAACCGCGCTCTGAGTTATCCAGTTGTGGAGAGGAGACTCCCAAATCTAACAAAATTCCTTTAACTGGTTCTAACCAATGATGTTCTTTTAAACCAACGAATAAATCGGTAAAACTACTATGAACAAACTGAAAACGCGAATCAGTCGCCGCTAAGGCTTGAGCAATGGGAATAGCCTCGGGATCCTGGTCAAAAGCCAGCAACCGTCCTTGTGGACCTAAGTGATTTAAAATGGCTCGACTATGTCCCCCCCGACCAAAAGTGCAGTCGACATAAATACCATCAGATTGTATCTGTAAGTAATTTAGAGTCTCTGTGAGTAAGACGGGTAAATGTGGTGAAAAATGGGTAACTTCAGAATTTGACACAATATTTTAACACCAGTTGGTTATAAGTTTGGTTATCAACGTAGCTACGAATGGACATGCACCTATTTATTAC
Source organism: Thiomargarita sp. (assembly GCA_022729575.1). Taxonomy (GTDB): domain Bacteria; phylum Pseudomonadota; class Gammaproteobacteria; order Beggiatoales; family Beggiatoaceae; genus JAABRD01. The sequence goes on along the minus strand of DZAL01000002.1, from coordinate 25,969 downwards.
AGACAGGGATAACACCCCATCGAGGGGTGTTATCCCTTGATTACTCAATATACTACCAAAATTTTTTTATCCACTCTATTAAAATATATATTATATGTCTAAGTACCGTGTTGCTGCAATACAGATGGCTTCAGGCTCTAATGTCAATGCCAATCTTAATGAAGCCGCTCGCCTGATTTTGGAAGCAGTGAATATGGGCGCGAAATTAATTATTTTGCCCGAAAATTTTGCGTTGATGGCGATTCATCCTGCTGATAGTTTGAAAATTTGTGAAACTCCAGGGCAAGGACCTCTACAAAATTTTCTATCTCAACAAGCTGCTCGTCATGGCGTGTGGTTAGTCGGAGGCACCATCCCCTTAGCTACCACGAATCAATATAAACACTGTGCGTCGGCTTTATTGTTTGACCATACAGGCCAATGCGTAGCACGGTATAACAAAATGCACTTATTTGATGTGACTGTCACCCCAGAAGAGCATTATTGCGAATCCGAAACCATTGAAGCAGGCACCCAAGTAGTAGTGGCGGATACTCCTTATGGACGGTTAGGGTTAGCCGTATGTTATGATTTACGTTTTCCAGAATTGTTCCGTTGTATGCTCCAACAAGGAGTAGAATTAATCACGGTACCCTCGGCATTTACCGCGGTGACTGGTCGGGCCCATTGGGAAGTATTAGTACGGGCCAGGGCCATAGAAAATTTATGTTATTTAATTGCGGCTAATCAAGGGGGTTACCATGTTAATGGACGAGAAACTTATGGCGATAGTATGATAATAGACCCTTGGGGAGTGGTTTTAACCCGCCTTAATCGTGGTGCTGGCGTAATTTGTGCTGATATTGATAAAGACCAACAATTAATTACACGACATAATTTTCCTGTACATGAACATCGAAAAATTCAGTGTTATCTGTAATAAAAATAGACCGAGGCCATGAATTTCACTGATTAATGCCAGTGATTGAATAGATGAGAATAATTTCAATTATTTTGGGTTAATCAAGGTAGTATTTCAAAAAATTAAACTATGTATGAAGTATACCTTTCCATTCAGTAAAAAATCCTTATAATTTTACTTAAGCAGGGGCAACAGGATTTAAAGTAAGTAGTTAAAACTCTATGATTAACTCACCTTACGCACCCCACCCCAGCCCCAATGCCATTAAGTTAAGCAATATCCATATTTAAAGCATTGGATAAAAGCGGTTGCAGAAAGCTAGGGATAACAACCCTTCGATGGGTGTTATCCCTTACCTAAACTTAAAATAGCAAATTGCCCACAGTGTCATTGACGGAAAAACTTATCCGAATTAAACAACCCCCTTTGCGAGAATACGATAGTGTCTTCAATAACTCAAGCCAAAGCTGAAGCCCAAAAACTTATTAAGCAGTATAACAAGCTCCAGGCAGAAGCTAAACAAGCAGACGCGGCTGATGCTGCCAGTAAAGCGGCCGAAGCTGAAAAATTGGTTTCTCAAATCAGTGCCTTGCAAGGCGCCATTGCGAAATTGCAAGCCAAAGATCGAGAAATGACTGCGAAAAAACCGCCGCCGGCCAAAAGTGGAGTTGGTGCCACTTCAACTTCTAGTGCAGCCATTCCGACAACTGAAGAAGTCAAACAATCGGAAGCCGAAAAACGGGCTTTAGAAATGCGTATTAATCGAATTGAAGATGCGCAGAGAAAAACCCGAGCTCAAATTGACCAACTCACGCGAGCTAAAGCGGAATTAGCACGGTTACGTGAAGAAGCTGAACGCAATGTCACTTCGGTAGTTAAAGAGCGCCGCCAAAATGAAGAAAAATTGCAACAAGAAATTGCTAAACTGATTGAGAAAAAAGAAGCGGAACATCTCAACCTCAAACAAGAAATGGAAGCGATTAGAAACCAAGCGCTGAAGGAAGCCGAGTTGTTAAAAATACAACGTGACGCGGCCAAAGCTATGGTAGAAAAGCAGAAAAAATTAGAATCTGAAAGATTGCAATCGCGTCATCGAGGTAGTGGCCATAAAGGATTATGGATAGGAATCGCAATTGGAGGTGTCATGAGCGTAATTATGTTAATCGTGCTCATTTTGTTAACTCCTCTTGGCGATAGTATTATGGGAAAACCGGCGGTCTCCACTACTGATACCGGCAAAAATAATACCGTAACCAATGTCGAGAAAGAAAAAGACCATAAAAAAGACCGGCAGGAAACTGAAGAAAAAAATGTGCCTAAATTCGTGGCACGACCTATTAAATCTTTTCAAGACCGTTTGAGTAGCGGCGGAGTGGGACCAGCGATGATGCAATTGCCCGAAGGTACTTTTATGATGGGTAGTAAAAGCTCCTCCCTATATCAAGATGAACGTCCGCAACATTCTATCTCGCTACAAGGCTTTTCCATTAGTAAATATGAAATCACTTTTAATGATTATGATCTGTTTGCCAGCAGCACTGAGAAATCCTTACCTAGTGATGGGGGATGGGGTCGTGAAAATCACCCCGTGATCAATGTGAGTTGGGATGAGGCAGTTGAATATGCTAAATGGTTGACTGAACAAACAGGACATCAATATCGTTTACCTAGTGAAAGAGAATGGGAATATGCCGCAGGTGCAGGTACTGATACCCCTTATTGGTGGGGATATGAATTGGGGAAAAATCGCGCTAATTGTGCTAATTGTGGTAGTCGATGGGATGGTAGTCAAACTGCGCCCGTTGGCAGTTTTTCTGAAAATCCCTTTGGCTTATATGATACTATTGGAAATGTGTTAGAATGGACCAGCACTTGTTACCACTCTAGTTATCAAGGATCACCTGCGTTTGGCCAAAATTGGGAAGGGGGTAATTGTTCAAAAAAGATGATACGTAGTAGTTCATTCCAAACTTCGGAAAAAGATTTACGAACCACTAAAAGAAGCAGTTACAATCCGAAAACTCAAATGGATACTCTGGGATTTCGAGTAGTACGAGTGGATTAATTCAGTATAAACGGTTAACTCATTAAGTTAAGGAGTCCAAAACACGTTTTGGACAACATTAAGTTAAGGAGTCCAAAACACGTTTTGGACAACATTAAGTTAAGGAGTCCAAAACACGTTTTGGACAACCTCCGCCCAAAACGTGTTTGGGGACTCCGACTTTGAAATGGGTGATTCCTTAACTTAATGGCATTGCGGCTAAAGCCTCCAGTCCGGCAGTTTTAACTGGTGTGCATAGAGTAGCTTATTAAGGAAGGGAGTACACCCTACCAACTCAGTTGGCGCATACTCCCTTCTTGCTAAGGAGGCGCTGAGAGTGGTCATGCGTAAGGTGAGTTACAAATTTTTCAAGATGTGTTATAATCAAATGGTTAATCGTGAAACTTCTAACAAAAAGGTATAAAATGAAGAACTTATATAAATTACCCGTGGCTATTCTTAGCCTAAATATAGGGTTAGGATTGGGGACCACCCTTGCAATTGCGCAAGAAGAATGTGGTAATCCAACGGTGGATACCAGTCAAAACATTACCCTGCCCTGCATTGCTATCGATGGTTTTTTGTACCAAGGCAAGCTGACAGTAATAGGGTCTGAGGAATGGAAATTTGATTTAAACGAGTTTAAAACCAATGCTTGCGCCTGGAATCCCCAAACCTGTGTGACCGTCTCCCTTGCACCTGACCGCAAGAAAGGAATTTCTAGAGCAATGGAGGTGACACAACCTTGGGAAGCCAAGCTACCAAATCTCTCCTTAAAAGGTAAAACAGCAAGCACCGTACTGCATTATATCCCCCATTCCCATCCGGAGGACCCCGACGGCTATTACTGGACCTTGGTCAAACAATTAGACAGTCGTGATACATCAGGTTTTTCCGACAGTTATGGCACCTTAGCCGCTTATACGCCACCGTCACCGCACGCGGGTGCCAATCGTAAATTGTTAGCGATTTACATGGTAGGCAGTGATTTAGAAAGTGGCGGTAGTGCGGCTACCACTGATTTACAGGAATTGATTGAGGGCTACCAAACCCTGAGTGATCCTTCGATAGATGTCATCATCGCTTTTGGTGGCGCTAATCAAGACGGTTGGCGTGGAATGAAATTTGCCGATATGACTCAAATTATCGAAGACAGTCAAGATGGCATTTTTGGTAATTTGGAAAATTATCTCTACCAAGAAGATCGTGCGCACATGGGTGATAAAAGTTCTCTAACTCTATTTCTTCAATATGTGAAAGAAGGTTATACGGACTATACCACCCGCTTTTTAACTTTGTGGGACCATGGGGGGGCCTATGGCGGTTTTGGCAATGATGAAAATTTCGATGATGACGGTTTATCACTGCAAGAAATTGATGACAGCCTCACCAACGGCGGTCTGGGTCAAGTTGACCTGATTGGATTTGATGCTTGTCTGATGGCTTCCGCCGAAGTTGCCCCCGTAGTTCAAAACCATGCCAACTATTTATTAGCTTCGGAAGAATTAGAACCAGGGCATGGCTGGAATTGGACTGCCGTTATCAAAGAATATGCGGCGAAGGATGAAATAGTTGAAGTCGCCAAAGCCATTATCGACAATTATGTGGATAACAACAATTATTCAGCAGACTCGGTGCAAGAGGGCAAAACGTTATCAGTAGCAGACTTAAGCCAGTTTAACCAGGTCCTGACCGCATTTGATGCGTTTGCCGCCGCTGGTATCACCGCCACCTCGACCACGGCTTTAATCAAAGCCTCCACTCAAAGTCGCGACTATGGTAAGCAAAGCAAAGCCGATCAACGAACCTCGATTGATTGGAAAGACTTTGCGCAACTAACTAAAGGTTACTTGGGTAGTGGCGACAACGAAGTCTTAGTGCAACTCCTAGATAACTTAATCACCGCCATTGACAATTATGTAATTTATTCAAACCAAGATGGTAGCAAACCACGTTCTTATGGCGTGAGTTTCGGCGGATTAGAAGCAGAGGCACCGCCTCTCAGTGAAGCGGCTAAGAGTTTTCAAACCGCTTTTTTGGCGGTTAAAAACGGGGATACAGTGGCACCCGCAGTAACCGACCAAAACTCTAATACCACTGCGGACCAATGGTTTAATGAAAGCAGTTTTACTGATGAAGACAGCCTTTTTACCGAAGATGATTTGACTTGGTGGGAAGATGACCAGGGCACCGCTAAAAGTTCCACCGCGCCGCGCCGTCCAGTACCCTCCTTCCTACAAGGCGAACGTACCGCGTTTGTGGATTTTAATCACAAATTACGTGCCCAAGCCACCTTAGCCGATGTCGATGGCATCGTAGCTAAATTTGACGACGACCACTTAACCAGTGTGACCACCTTGTTTGGAAATGTCATGCCACTGACCTTTGACGAAGTGACCAGCAATTATTTCTGGGTAACCGCGGAAGTGGAAGCCTATCCGACTGATAACGCAGGTTATTATTTCACGCCGCAATGGAATCAACAATGGTACACCGTCAAATTTGACCCCGCGCAAGAAACTGAATGGATGCCGATGATGTTTCAATACCGGTATAAAAAAGACGGCCAGACCTATAGCTATTACTCTAGCGAAATTGATTACATTAAAGCCGAGATGGCGAAACAAATCAACATCGATGCGAAAGGAGAATTGGTAGCCATTGCGCAGGACGACCAAGGAAATCCAATATATGCCAAAGATAATCAAGGAAATCCCATCAATCCCATTGAATGGGCACGCCTAGATATTATCGTCGATGCCAATAATCAAGTGGTCAATCATGCCATTCGTACCTACAAAATATTATATAACGGTGACGAAAACGATATGGGGCAAGTGCAATTTGATAAAATCTCCCAGTCTTTACAACCAGGAGATGTCATCGCTTTTTATGCACAAGCCTTTAGTTTAGAAGGCCAAGATGACCTTTGGTTAATGAATGACCGCGGCTTTATTACCTTTACTCAAGCACCTCAGTTTATGGTAGAGGAATTAGCTTTTGAGGATGAGCAAGGACAACTCTTAGATTACTATTCGGCCATGTTAGGAGGAGATGTGGCAGGTAATTACACACTCACCGCGCCACAACCGACTCAGCCCGTAGGTACCACCACGACAACTGAGACGGAAACCACGCCTGCTGAAGAAACTACCACACCCGCGGCTGAAGAAAGCACCACGGGTGATTCTACTACCACCAATGAACCGGCGGAATTTGCTGGCACATTAGCGGCTCACAATGAATGGCGACAACAAGTCAAGGTATCAGCTCTCACTTGGTCAACTGACCTGGCAACCCTAGCACAAGACTGGGCCGATACCCTTAAAGGACGAGATTGTGCCTTTGAACATCGTCCAAACAACACCGCCGGCGAGAATATTTACTGGGCTAGCGGTTTCACGCCTACTCCCAAACAAGTAATTGATTCTTGGGGCAAGGAAATTGCTGATTACGATTACGCCACCAATACCTGCGCAACCGGTAAAATGTGTGGTCACTACACCCAATTAGTCTGGCGTGACTCTAGCGAAGTTGGTTGTGGTAAAGCACAATGTGATGATGGTAGCATCCTCTGGGTATGTAATTATAATCCTCCAGGAAACTTTATTGGACAAAAACCTTATTGAAAATTAATTCGGTAGTCCTGAAATCTGGGTGAGAACTTAGGACTGGCAGTCCTTTGAGGACTGCCAGTCCTGACCGTGCTACCCAAATTTAGAAAGCTAGGGATAACACCCCTCGAAGGGGTGTTATCCCTTACCTCCAGCCTTAACTTAATGGCATTGGGGGTTATAACCACCCCCAACTCCTCCTTGCTAAGGGTAGGAGGTGGAATTATGAAAACTCTGTCGCTTCTCAAATGAACATTCTATGCACGTCCTACTTTGCCTACTGTCTGTACTCACCGGTATTTGTTGTCTGACCGGACTAGGTTTAGACAGTCCCTGGGTCCAGGCCGAAGAAATCTTCCAACAGTGGCACCACGTAAACTCAATCAGCGAACCTCTGCCAATTTGGATCCCGCTACTATTATCCACGCACCCTAATTGGTGGTCCCTGTGGTTGCCCAGTAGTTTTTGGCAAGGACGACAACGCTGGCAACTCGGAGTAGCTCTACGCCCCCAAGGCCGAGCCCGGTTTCAAGGTCATTATGAAATGGTACTCAACGGCATGATTACCCAGCCAGTACCCAGCTTGTTAAGTGGCCAAGTTTTTTTTGACTATACCATTGAGTTTTCTCACTACCGTTTAATAAAAATTTCGACCCATTATGGAAGGAAGATATTTGGAGAAAGTTATTTTAAAAAACAGGAAGTTACACTCAATAGTAGTGAATCTAATACCCTCCTATTTTCATTAACCCCAGAGGATAACTTCATTGGCTATGGACAATCTCAACTGACCTTAGCCGGCATGGTACACACGGCTAAAGAGCAACGCATTTTTGATGGTCAAGAAACCGCGGCGGCGACGGTTACTTTCAATCCTGAAAGCGGTGATTTTTTAGGACAAGGATACTATGAAATAGCAGCGCAGGGTCAAGTGAATACTGACACCGAGCAACGGAAGTTACAAACTCAAGAAGCGTTCGAATTAGCTACCGGTGTTCAACCTAACCACCAGGCTTGGCTAACGGCTCGTCAGACTAAACAATGGCAAGGTCATCTTCAGCAAGCCCAGCAACAACGATATTTACAAAGTTTACAACTCGCAGATTTATCGCTGGCTTACGACATCAACGGTAATTTCTGGGCTACGGGAGGAGTGAACCTGGAGTTAACCGGTAGCCTCGCCAACCGTGAACAGCAACGAGCACTTATGGGTAATGAAAATTGGCGCGAATCAGTCAGTTATCTACCTCATCGTGCTCTCGTCAATACCGGCCACTATGATTTATCCCTAAATGGTGAAGCCTCGGTAATTCACCACCACAGGGCACCGTGACCAACCTGCGTAATTTTCAGGTATTAGAGTTGACAACTTTTCGAAAGTTGTCAAATCTTCTTGACTCCTGGCGAACGTTGGGAGAATGTAGGAACAATACGATTAGAAGGTAATTTTATGGGCCTCATCTACAGCAAAATTCAACTGAGTAATCCGGTGCGCGCGAAATTAAAACCTATCACCGTGACGGCACTCGTGGATACAGGAGCAAACACTTTATGTATTCCCGAACATATCGCCATTCAATTGAAATTACAGGCGATTGAAACCCGCGAAGTGAGGACCGCAGATAATAAATATCATCTCATTCCTTACGTGGGACCTGTGCAAATCACTTTTGAAAAACGTCACTGTTTTACCGGTGCGTTAGTGATTGGTGATAGCGTCTTAATGGGTGCGATACCATTAGAAGATATGGATTTAGTCGTCATTCCAGCCACCAATACGTTGGCAGTAAATCCCGATAGTCCGAATATTCCTTCGGTAATTGTCAAATAGTTTTAACTCACCTTACGCACCACCATCCCCAACCCCTCCTTGGTAAGGAGGAGAGTACGCACCACCTGCACCACCAGGATACTCCCCTCCTTAAACAAGAGGGGTTGGAGGTGGTTAAATTAAAAGTGCGTGAGTTGTCAAATCTAACACTGGGCCAGATTTGACAACTTTTTGAAAGTTGTCAAATCTTCATCTTACAAAAAAATTCTTAGGAACTTCATTCATGTCCACTGACTCTACTTCTCCTCCTCGCGTGGGAATACTGGTCACTTGCTTAGTTGACTTATTTCGTCCCAGCGTCGGTTTTGCCGCAATTAAATTACTACAACAAGCAGGTTGCCAAGTGGAAGTCCCCACCACTCAAACTTGTTGTGGTCAACCGGCTTATAATAGCGGTGACTTAAAAAACAGCCGGGCCATAGCGAAACAAGTGATTCAAAATTTTGCTCCTTTTGACTATGTGGTCATCCCCTCCGGCTCTTGCGCCGGCATGGTCAAACAACATTACCCAGCTTTATTCAAAGATGACCCCACCTGGCTCCCGCAGGCCGAGAATTTGGCCAGCCGTTGTTATGAATTAATCAGTTTTTTAACGGAAGTGCGCGGCCTGACCAGTGTCACCGCTAAATTTGAACACTCCGTAACTTATCACGATTCTTGCTCGGGCCTACGTGAATTAGGAATTAAAACGCAACCACGACAACTATTAAACACCGTCCAAGGTTTACAGTTAACCGAAATGCCAGAAGCCGAAGTTTGTTGTGGTTTTGGTGGCACGTTTTGCGTCAAATATCCCGAAATCTCCACCCGCCTCGTCTCGGACAAGATCGCAAATATTCAGAGCACCGAAGCCCAAGTCGTGTTAGCAGGAGATTTAGGCTGTTTGTTTAATATTGCAGGACGCTTAAAGCGGTTAGACAGTCCCATCAAAGTCTATCATGTCGCCGAAGTATTAGCCGACCTGACCCAAGGACCAGGCATTGGCGAAGGACAAACTAACCCGTAATATCTTAACTTGGCAATAATGAAATCTGGGTGATGATGTGGTCAGGATTGGCGGCAATCTAGTCCTATCTAGGACTGGCAGTCCTTTGAGGACTGGCAGTCCTGACCGCGTGACCACCTACATTTCATCATTACTCATAACTGGTTTAACTCCCATGACTTTTCAAACTATCTTAATTCTGTTATTACTATTCATCATATTAATTTTATTAAAAATTTTCCACTTAGAACAACATCAACGACAACATTATCAGGACCTGCAACAACAACTCAGACACTTAGGCTCACTGTTAGAACAAATTCAAGCGCAACTGGGTAAACTAAATAAATTATTCTTACCATTGACCGAAGCCATTACCCGGCTCGAAAAATTTTCTAACGGTGCGCTGAAATTTCCGGTCGTCGATGAGCGTAGCCAGACTGCGACCTCAACCACCGTGCTCACTGAGGCCATTCCCGTCGCCGAAGGCACTTTAAAATTAACGCTCACCGACCCTCAAGGTTTACCATTATCCAATCTCAAGGTCACTTTTTTACATACCGAATGGTCACCAGAATTTACCCCGGAAAATGGTATTTTAGTGAAACTATTACCGGCCAATCGAATTTATGAAATAACTATCGAAACGGCAACCACCGGCACTGTCATCCAAACTCAACTCATTCAAATTGTTCCAAATCAACTCACTGAAATTAACTCCGTTTTAGACCTCAACCAACCACCGATCAATGCGCCCATTAATGACGTTAATTCGGCAGAAACGACAATTACTGCTACTACTCTTCATACCGAAACCCCGGCACCTTCAAAACCTCCAGAAAGTCCACTTTCCAGCTTATTCACCTCAGCTCGTGACATTCTCCACTCCATCTGGAGTTGGATTATTGTGGGCGAAGAATATCGCTCCAAAACTGTCAATATTGAATATGCCATTGCCACCACCTGGCTCCTCCGATTTGGCGTGATCGCCATCCTCTTTGCCAGCGGCTACTTTTTAAAGTATTCTATTGTCAAAGGCTATCTAGTCCCCCTGGTTAAGGTAATCATTGTCTTGCTCGTCGGTTTAAGCATGTTGCTAGGAGGTTTAAAACTCCTACGAAGCAAATATTATCTAATTGGCCAAGGCTTGATGGGAGGAGGATTAGCCGTCCTCTATTTCAGCATCTATGCTGCGGCCATTTTGTACCAATTAATTTCTCTGGCGGCAGCGTTTATCTACATGACCATAGTTACCGTGATCGTCACCGTGTTAGCCGTGCGCATAAATTCCTTATTACTCGCCCTCTTCGCCATTATTGGCGGCTACGCCAGCCCCTTGAGCTTATGGGCCGGTCAGCCGGCACTGCTAGTCTCATATAGTTACACTCTCCTCTTGGGTTTAAGTATTTTATTCATTGCCCACTACCAGCAATGGCGTTTACTCAATTATCTCGCTTTCCTCTTTAACTATCTCATTTTTTTCAATTCTCTACTGGACTATCAAACCAATGATTTTCCCCTAGTCATTACCTTTTTAACCCTATTTTTTATTCTACACTCCTCGCTAGTTTATATTTACAATATTGCCAAAGGTGAAAAATCTAGTCTCTTAGAAATAGCCCAATTATTGGTCAATGCCACCATTTATACCGTCATTACTCATTACCTCATTGAGGAGACTTACGGTAGCACGGCGCCGACCGCATGGTTATCAATATCACTGGCACTATTTTATGCCGCTCATGCTTATTTGTTCATCAAACATCGCCCCATTGACCGTAACTTAATCATTGCGCTCATTGCGCTCACTGGTTTCTACACCACTTGGACCATGCCATTGCTCTTTGAAAAAGAATCACTCACCTTGAGTTGGTCACTGCAAGCATTTTTATTTTTATGGATAGGTCTCAAATTACGCAGCAATTTTATTAAAAACTTAGCCTATCTGATTTATCTCACTATTGTAGTGCGACTGTTATATTTTGACCTGCCACGACACTTTGACTTATTTCCTCAAGTGATTAATTTTAGTTACTATTTATGGACACTGTGGGAAAGATTTTGGACCTTTGGGATTGCCATAACTTCGATTTTGGGTGCTGTGGTTTTGTTGCATCACCCCTTCCAGACGTTTACTCAACTAGAAATTGACCCGTTGAATGACACTCCAGCCACGTTAGGTACTAATTTTTTAGAAAGTGCATTTTATTGGACCGGTGTATTATTTCTCTTTTTATACTTACAGTTAGAATTTAACACCCTCTTCAGTTACTATGAGCCATTACGCTTGCCCATGTTGACTTTGCTCTGGAGTGGCATGGTGATGTATTTCCTCCATTATTACCTGAGGACCCGTGAAGCCATGATGCTAAAAGTGTTGCTCTACTTTCTAGTCGTGACTATTTTCAAATTATTGGTCATTGACCTGCTCTCTTGGCAACTCACTCCGCAATTAACTTATGGCCTACCCTACACGCCGTTAAATCTATCGATTCGCTTATTTGACTTTGCTCTCGTCATGGTCACTTTGTATATCCTTTGGCGATTATTGAAACCACGGTGGTCATCCAGAATGCTTAAGAATGACCCTGCCTTAACTGACTCCACCGAGGAAATTATCACTCCTCACGTTGGAACAGTTTTCGGCGGAATAGGGATTGTATCATGGCCTGCACTCCCGTTTATTTTAATTTTCATTGACTGCCTAATTCTATTTATTTACCTCTCATTAGAGTTAAATAATCTCCTTTACTGGAAACTGCCAGACTTCCAAACCGCCGGTATTTCTATCTTGTGGGCCATCTTTGCCGCGGTCTATCTCAGCGTTGGAATTTGGAAAAATTTCAAAAGTTTACGTTATTTGGGATTATCATTATTCATGGTCGTGATTAGCAAAATTTTCTTTATTGATTTAGCCCAAACAGCGACTCTATATCGAGTCATGGTATTCTCACTGGTAGGCGTGGCTTTGTTAATCGGGACTTTTGTCTATATTTATTCACGACAAAAATTTATCAAACACTGACCAGATTTGACAACTTTTCAAAAGTTGTCAAATCTTAAATTCATTGTTAATCAGATTTGACAACTTTTCAAAAGTTGTCAAATCTTAAATTCATTGTTAATCAGATTTGACAACTTTTCAAAAGTTGTCAAATTTTAAATTCATTATAAATACTTTCCAATGAACGAGTAAAACTGGCCGCAGCCATTAATGGTGAAGTATTCATTCGAGTCCTCAATTCTGCACGTAACTGTTGCAAGTAATCTCGCGCCACGGCCAAATTCACCGCAGTCTGCACATAATCCTGTGGATTCTCAGTAATCAACTCAGTCAAACCAAGCGTCGATAAAATACTCAATCCTAACCGTGAAACTGATTTCGTACCAACTAGCGTAATGACGGGAATACCCATCCATAAAGCCTCGCAAGTAGTTAAACCGCCATTATAGGGATAGGTATCGAGCGCCAGGTCGACCTGGTGATAAGTCTTTAAATAACCTGGAGCCATTTCATACTCCTCTAAAATTAATTGCGCCGCGGTGATTCCATAATTGGCTACTCGTTGGGTAAACGCTTCACGGTCCGCATCCTCACGAAGACAGCGGTCCTTGATTAGCAATTTTGAACCTGGGACGGCTTCTAACACGTTAGCCCATAATCGGAGAATCGTTGGACTTAATTTGGCTAAATTATTAAACGAGCCAAAGGTGATATAATTATTATCAAGCGCAGGTAACTGATTGACCGCAGGACCGTCCGCAACAGGTTGGTAGCAGAAAAAACTATGAGGTAATTTGATTAAAGTTTCACTGTTGAAATGGTCATTAATGCCCTGGGCATCCACATACTGGTCAGTGATTCGATAATCAATAGCGGTCAGTCCAGTCGTGTTAGGATAACCTAAAAAGGTCATTTGTATCGGCGCGGGTTTTCGGGCCAACACCAGCAAACGATTTCGTCCGGTATGTCCGGATAAATCGACTAAAATATCAATGCCATCTTCTCTAATTCTACTGGCCAAGGCTTCATCAGTGAGAGAATAACAGTTGATCCAGTTATCTGCGTAGTCTTGTAAACGGGTGGTGATATGGTCAATAATAGTGTTATTGTAGTAACAAAAAATTTCAAACTGTTGATGATTATGGTGCGCCAGAATCGGTGCCAAAAAATAAGTAACCGCATGTTTTTTAAAATCACCAGAAAGGTAGCCAATTTTTAAGCGTCGACTCGATGAAATGGCCGATAGCGGGGGTAAGTGAAGAGATGGCTGAATCGTCAGCGTCAATGGTAGCGCATAGCGCTCATCAAATTGTTGGTGCGCCTGAAACAGCATCGCCGGGGTCAGCTGGTCCGAATAATTCAAAGTCAGCAATAAATTGGAATAGGCTTTGGCCGCCGAGGGATCGAGTGCTAACACTTGATGATTATGATAGATAGCTTCCTCCAGACGACCTTGAAAGGCCAAGATTAATCCTAAATTAGCGTGGGCCTCTAGGCATTGTGGATTTAATTCTAACGCCCGTTGGTGACAAGTGATGGCTTTAGACAGTTGATTTTGATGCCAATGCTCCACACCTAATTCATTGAAGGCTCTGGCATGAATAGAATTTAATGTTAAGGTAGTCATAAGGGTCTCTTTCGGTTTAACCTTCACTGGTCTCGGTGACTGGCAAAGTTTAGCTACAATGCCATTAAGTTACGGCGTGTTGGAGTTCAAACCTTTAGCTTTGGACGAGACTGGTCAAGATGAGACGGCGTGGCCAAATCTGAAGATTTGGACTCCAACACCGTCTTAACTTAATGGCATTGGTCCTGAGCACCAGGGTAAAAGGTCAGTACTTACCAAACACCATCACAGGACATTATATCATGATTACTCCTCAACCGCAAGGTGTTTTTGATAGCATTACCGACAATTTCTTTTGGAACATGCTTGCGGTTTAGGAAACCTCGGCGATTCTAAGTTTCCTAAACCTCACCGGTTTAGGAAACTTTGAGCTTTGATAACTCATTGAATTTTAACACCTCCATTGGTTTGGAGGGACTACCCTACCATTCATTTAAATTTTACTTATGATCGATACCGCTTCCACCAGCCACGATTTGAATTTTCTCCTCACTTTCGACGATCCACTTTTACAGTGTTTAGTCATCCTCACTAAATTGCTTCAGCGTCCGCACTCGGCTGAGGCTTTAAGCGCGGGCTTGCCCCTCGTTAATCACCGCTTCACCCCAGAATTGTTCATTCGGGCTGCCGACCGTGCTCAGTTGTCAGCACGTTTGCTCAAACGGTCACTTACCCAATTTAATGAGTTAGTCTTACCTGCGGTGTTACTACTCAAAGATGGACAGGCTTGTATCTTATTAAAATATACGCATAAACGTAAAAACACCCTGCGGATTATTTTACCAGAATCGGGTGCGGGAGAGATAGACATTTCATTGTCGGATTTGAAAACTAATTATAGCGGTTATGCACTGTTTGCGCATCCCAGATATACTTTTGATGCTCGAACTGAAGACCCGCTCATGCCACGTCCTTTCAGTTGGTTTTGGGGTACTTTGCTTAAATCCTGGTACTGGTATGGCGAAGTTGTCCTGGCCTCCTTTTTGATTAATTTATTTGCGCTCGCTTCTCCCTTATTTATTATGAATGTCTATGACCGGGTAGTGCCCAATCATGCCATAGAAACGCTCTGGGTGTTAGCTATCGGCGTAACCGTGGTGTTTGGTTTTGATTTTTTGATGAGAACTTTACGTGGCTATTTTATTGATTTAGCAGGTAAAAAATCGGATATTCTGCTGGCCAGCATGATTTTTGAACAGGTCTTGGGGACCCAACGAAAAGCCCATCCGCGCTCGGTTGGGGCCTTTGCGAGTCATTTACACGAATTTGAAGCCTTTCGCGAATTTTTCACTTCAGCGACGCTAACCACATTGATTGATTTACCGTTTGCCTTAATTTTTATCGCAGTGGTTTGGACCATCCATCCTCAGTTAGCCGAGATTCCATTATTGGTCATTCCACTGGTCTTAGTCGTCAGTTTACTCATTCAAATTCCACTGCGCCAAGTGGTGCAACAAACTTTTCGCGCCAGTGCCCAAAAACAGGCGTTATTGGTGGAAACTTTAACTGGTTTGGAAGACTTAAAAACGATGCGGGCGGAAGGTTTGATGCAACGACGTTGGGAGCAACTGATTGGGCAAATTGCGCAATCTAGTTTAAAGTCCAGATTCTTATCGGCATTCTCGGTCAATTTTACCTGGTTAGTACAACAACTGACCACCGTCGCTGTAGTCATTGCGGGCGTGTATCTCATTGTCGACAATCAATTGACCACCGGTGGTTTAATCGCTACTACTCTATTAACCGGACGGGCTTTAGCTCCTTTGGCCCCTTTGGCTAGTTTATTAACCCGTTATCATCAATCGTTAGCGGCTTTACATTCACTTAATCACATTATGACTCTGCCGTTAGAACGTCCGCCTAAACATAGTTTTCTACACCGTCCGCAGTTACAAGGGGAGATTGAATTTAGAGAGGTGGAATTTTCTTACCCAGAACAACCGCAGTCAGCTTTGAACCAAGTGTCGTTTAAAATCACGGCAGGCCAAAAAGTCGGGATTATTGGCCGCATTGGCTCTGGCAAAAGTACCATCGCTAAATTAATTTTGAATCTATACACCCCCAACCAAGGTTGTATTTTATTAGATGGAGTGGACAGTCGCCAATTGGATCCGGTAGATTTACGACGCAATTTAGGTTATGTGCCGCAGGATAGTCAATTATTTTATGGTACGGTTAAGGATAATATAGTGCTGGGTGCGCCTTATGTGGAAGATGCGCAAATTTTAAGCGTGGCGCAATTGGCTGGGGTCGATGAATTTGTCAACCGTCATCCCTTGGGATTCGATATGCCAGTGGGAGAGCGGGGTGAGAATTTATCCAGCGGCCAACGACAAGCCATTATTTTAGCCAGAGCGTTGTTGCTAAACTCACCAATTTTGTTATTAGACGAGCCGACGAATTCGATGGATAATAATACTGAAGAACAATTAAAAGCCCGGTTGCAACCTTGGTTAGAGGCTAAAACTTTATTATTGGTTACTCACCGTTTCTCATTATTATCCCTAGTCACTCATTTAATCGTCATCGACGGTGGTAAAGTGGTGGCGATGGGGCCTAAAGAGTCGGTGATTCAGGCGTTAGCCAGTGGTAAGGTTAAGATGGTTTGAGATTTGACAACTTTCGAAAAGTTGTCAAATCTGGTCACAAATTGAGATTTGACAACTTTCGAAAAGTTGTCAAATCTGGTCACAAATTGAGATTTGACAACTTTCGAAAAGTTGTCAAATCTGGTCACAAATCTGGTCACAAATCTGGTCATAACTTCACTTTAGCGGGTAATTGCACCGTAAAAATCGACCCCTGACCTGGTTCAGAAGTCAACGAAATATTGCCACCCAGAGCACGCGCAAAATGTTCACTGATAGTTAAGCCTAAACCAGCCCCTTCGTAACGGCGCGTGCTGGAATTATCGGCTTGGCAAAACGCTTCGAAAATGTCACTCATCTGCGCTTGAGGAATCCCAATGCCGGTGTCGACAATTTGGAAAAATAACCAATCGGAATGAGTGGCGGCAATAGTTTGACGATAACAGGTGAAGGTAATCGTGCCTTGATGAGTAAATTTGGTGGCATTGTTCAATAAATTTAATAAAATTTGCGCTACTTTTTGGCGGTCGGCCTGGCAGGTGCCAAGATTATTTGCGGGCTGGACTATTAACCGATTATTTTCCAAAGAGAGCAACGGTTGAATCGTGGTCACGACTTCTTCAATTAATTCGGTGACGACAAATTCGGATAAATTTAGGTCTAATTTATCGGCTTCAATTTTAGAAATATCTAAGATGTCACTGATAATGCCCAACAAGTTATGGCCGGCGATTTGAATCCGCTCCAGGTCGGGTAGAATACTGTTATAATGAGCTTCTTCGGCTTCCTCTTGCAACAGATCACTATAACCTAAAATGGCATTCAAGGGGGTGCGTAGCTCATGGCTCATTTTGGCTAA
The DNA here is from genome assembly GCA_022729575.1 of Thiomargarita sp. GTDB lineage: Bacteria > Pseudomonadota > Gammaproteobacteria > Beggiatoales > Beggiatoaceae > JAABRD01. The sequence continues at coordinate 8,516 of DZAL01000002.1, read as the reverse complement.
AAACGTGCTTTTGGCACGGCTGGCGGTTTCGGCAGTTTGACGCGCTTGCTCGGCAGCTACTCGCGCTTGCTCGGCGGTTAACCGTGCTTGTTCTAATTGTGCATAGAATCGAGCATTTTCCAGAGAAATCGCCATTTGGGTGGAAAGCAATTTTAATATCGTCAAGCGGTCTTGAGTGAACGCGCCAGCGGTTAAATTATTTTCTAGGTAAATAATACCAATCAATTGATTTTTATTGATAATCGGGGTACACAACACTGATTTGGGTTGCTTTTGAATAATATAAGGGTCGTTGCTAAATAAATGGTTGTGACTGGCGTTGTGGATAACTAGAGGAGATTGAGTGCGGGCTACATATTTGACGATGGAGTTTGATAAGGTATGCTCATGCAGGGTCGTGGAGTCCAAGGGGAGCGAATTTAACAGTTGGACTTGTTCCGTGGTGGCGTAGGCTTCCAGAAATAGTGGAGTCAAACTTGGATTTGGCGTACTGGCAGTCGGGCTTGAAGTCGTTTTCGTGAGGAGTAGCCAACCTTCTTCAGCCCCCAGGTTTTCCAGGACAATGTGCATTAACTGTTGAATCAACTGGTCTAAGACAATTTCGCTAGAAATGGCTTGATTGACCTTAATCATGGTGGTAAAGTCCAACGGATTGTCCATGGTTAAAGTGGTCGCGGTGACTGTCGCCATCAGGGAATGCTGTGGCAAATGAGCATCGTAAGCCGTGGTGCTGACCGCCAAAAAGGAGTAACGTTGTCGTAACTCTTTGACTTTAGCGTGAGCACCCCAAGTTAAATAAGCGGAATGGGCTTCGGTTAAATACATTTTAGCAATTTTGGTTTGTCCTAAGGCCAAATAAAATTCGGCGGCGCGTTCATTGGCTAAGGCCATTTCTTGTAGATAACCTTCTTTCTGCGCCCCTTCAATGGCTTGCTCATAGAGGCTCATCGCCTCGGTAACGTGTCCTTGTAACCGTGCTAATTCCGCTTCGACTAAATAATATTTATGTTGATAATTCATGGGCGCCTGACTCGCCCAGTGTTGCATTTGAGGTTGATTATAGCGTGTGACTGGTTCAATTAAAGCCGTGGTGTCGCCGGTAGCTAGTGACTGCGCGTGCGCGAGACGGGCGAGTGATTCATAGAAATTTAATTCGGCTATCAACAATAAACCGGTGATGGCCATTTCGTATGGTCTAGCCAATTGAGCCTGGGCGATGGCGGCTTCAAAGTCATTAAACCAATAATTTAACATGCACTTGACCAGGTGAAACGCAAATCGAGAAGAATGATTATTGGTCTCTACTAACCACGGTAATATCTGTGTTTCGTCTAAATATTCTCCGGTGAGCCGGGCCGGCGAGTTTATCACTTCAACTGACATTAAATTAGCTACCAATTGTTGCCATATATTAATAAAAGGAGGCGCCAAAGATTGTTTAAGCGAGGTCATCAACTCCAAGTATTTATGATATTGTTTGGCCACCACAGTTAATGGCTCGCCAATGAAAAAAAGGTGAATAGTGTAGGCAATAGTAGTATAGCCGGCAAATTCAAAATCACCTTGATTGCGGCTGAGTTCAATAGTGTCTTGTAATGGTGCCAAGGTAGTCTTAACATGCTTCTTCCATAATTGAATATGCGCATTGACGATTTCGTAAATTTTAGGTTTCAGTGAATTAGCTTTGAATTGCTCCACTAAGACTAATGCCAATTGACCGAGTTGATAACCTCTTTCTATATCGTTTGAAGTGCCACATAAAATTAAACCATAACAGGCATAAGCAACCGCCGATTCTGGGGCATTACCATAGGTGAGGCTTAATTTCAACATGGTGAAGACTAGCGTAGCAAATATTTCTGGTTTAGCAATGTAAATGGCAGGTGCGATGGCGACGAAAATGCGTAAAGCGGCGGTGGCCACTGGGTAGTTTAGCGGTGGTAGTTGACTTAATTCTTCCAAGCTGAAGGTTGGAGGAATCTTGCACCAAGTAACTTCTAATTTGGTCAAAATCTCTAAAGCTAAGTCGATAGCGGTGAGCAGTTGAGTTTGCGCCACATAAAAATTAATTTTGAGTTCATAGATTTTAACCGTGTCTAACACCGACTGCGCGTGTTGTAAGGCGGTATCGGCCAATGGTGCCGCGGTGGTCAAATTTCGGTTAAAATAAGCAATTTCTAGCAATTCCACGGTTAACGCCAAGGTCAGTGCATAATACTCCCGCCAACTGTTTTCATTGAGTAAGCTCAAGCCGGTGTTAAGATATTTAGTGGCGGTAGCATAAGCCATCGTCATTTTGGCTTTGCGCCCCGCTCGCAGATTTAAACTGGCCAGTTGCACTTTTTCCAGAAAAAACTGGACCAGTGATACTCCTTGATTTAAATGGTTGGCAATCTCAAACAATCGTTCTTCTACGGAATCCGCGGTCGAATAAGTTTCTAATAATAAATTACCTAGTCGATAATGAATGACTTGTTGCTCGGTTGCGCTAAGTAGTGAATAAGCCGCTTGTTGGATTCGTGAATGAGAAAAGCGATAGCGGCATTTCGATAGAAAGAGTTGTTTCTCCGTTTCACTTTGCTGGGTCAATACGGTAAAAAATTCTTCGACCAGGGTATATCTATAGCCATCTCCTAACGGCAGGCAGACATTACTTTCCAAGGTGCTGATCAGGGCTTGGGCGGTGGCAAAAGGAGAGTAATTAGAAATGGTGGCTAAAGTTAACAGGTCAAATTCTATGCCAATACAAGCCGCTCGGGTTAGCACCAGACGAGTCACTTCAGGAAATTCTTGCAGTTGATTAATCAGCAAATCTACTACGTTATCAGTGATAATACATTGTTGAATTTGCTCTAAATCCCAGACCCAAGTCAATTGTTGAGTATCAAAACGTAGTAACTGGTTATGGTAGAGAGTCTTCAGAAATTCAGTGACGAAAAAGGGATTGCCGTCGGTTTTGCGTAAAATTAAATTCGCCAGTGCTAACGAGTCCGTAGTCTCAGCATGTATCGTATCGATAATGAGTTGATTGATACTGATTAAACTGAGGGGTGACAAGCGAATTTGAGTAGGATAAGACTGCGATTCTTGAATTTTTAGGAGCGTGTGAGTAAGAGGATGAGTGGCGGTTACTTCTTCATCTTGATAAGCCCCAATGATAAATAAAGGCGCACGAATAGTTTCGGTGAGTAAACTTTCTATCAATTTTAATGAAGTGGCATCGGCCCATTGCATATCGTCTAGGAAAATCACTAGCGGGTGATCAGGTTGCGCAAAAGTTTGAATGAATTGTTGGAGCGCCAGATTAAAGCGATATTGTATTTCCAAGAGCGAGGACCAGGTTGCCGCCGGGGGGACTCCAAGTAAAATTTCTAATTCGGGTAAGACTTCGAGCAATAATGGTAAGGAGTCGCCTAAAGTATTATTCAATAATTCTTGCCAATAGTGAATACGCTCTTCGGATTCAGTTAAAATTTGAGTTAATAAGTCACGACTGGCTTGAATAATGGCATGATAGGGGAGATGACGTTGCGAGTGGTCAAATTTACCGGCGACAAAATAACCATAACGTTGCACCAGTGGTTTGTAAATTTGCTGAATCAACGCTGATTTACCTATACCGGCGGGACCCGTCACTAATAATAATTCCGTGGCCCCGTGTTTAACTCGCTCAAAAGTTTGTAGCAGTTTACCTAATTCATTATCTCGTCCATAGATTTTCGGTGACAGTTGAAATTTATCCGACCGGTCTTGTTGACCACAGATAAATTCTTCAATTTTACCGGTCGTTTGTAATTGGTGCCAACAGGTTAGCAAGTCCGCTTTCAGTCCTCTGGCATTCTGATAGCGGGTTTCTGGACTTTTGGCAATTAATTTCATAATGATATGAGAAATTGCCCGTGGCAGTTGGCGATTAACTTTATGCGGTGGTAGCGGATGTTTCGCTAGATGCGCATGTACCAATTCAATGGCATTAACACTTTGAAACGGTGGGTGTCCCACTAACATTTCATAAAAGACGATACCTAACGAGTAGAAATCAGTGCGGTAGTCTAACGGGCGATTCATGCGGCCGGTTTGTTCCGGTGACATATAGGTTAACGTCCCTTCTAACAAGTTAGGCTGATTAATCGCTGGCGTTTCTAAAGAGAGCTTGGAGGAAATACTAAAATCGGTTAATCGGACCTGGTGGGTGTGCAGATTCACGATGATATTCGCCGGCTTAATATCTTTATGAATGATATTATGACGGTGTAACTCACTTAAAGTTTCTGCCAGTATCAGCGCAATTTGCAGAAAAGTCACTAAGTCTAATTGCTGGACTGCCAGTAAATTTTTTAAGGAGGAGCCATGAATGTCCTCTAAAATGAGCGCCCAGGTATTTTTATATTTTCGCAATTCATAAGGTTTGATAATACCGGTTAAATTTAAATCCTTGGTAATTTCATATTCATGGTGAAATTGCGCGATTTTTTTGGGTTCCGGATAAGGGCTTAACAAGGTTTTGATAATCACTGGCAAAGTGTCCTCCTCACGATAGCCGCGATAGACGACAGTTTTGTCTCCTTGGTAAATCTTTTCAGTGACAGTATAATCTGGTAGTCCTAGCATATTATTATGGCTCTTGGTAAAATCAGATTTTATGATTAAGCGGGGACTTGACAACTTGTTACAAGTGTCTAAAACCGGAGCCCAAAACTGGTTTTGGACTCCTTTTTTATTGGTGCTGATAGATGATTTATCTATTAGGTAGAAGCTCTTTTCGAAGGACAATATACCGTAAATAAACTACCTTTTCCTAGCTCACTGTTAACTGTAATATTGCCGCCCAGAAGTTGGCAAAAATGTTCACAAATGGTTAATCCTAAGCCGGTGCCGCCATAACGGCGCGTACTCGAATTGTCGGCTTGGGTAAACGGTTTGAAAATATCAATCAGATGTTGGGTCGCAATGCCGATACCGGTGTCGGCAATTTCAAAATAAATGCCGGCTTCAGTACGTTTCACGGTCAATCTAATAATGCCATGGTGCGTAAACTTGTTCGCATTATTCAGTAAAATTTTTAAAATTTGTTGAATTTTGTTAAAATCGGTGTAGAGCGGGCCCACGGTGGTTGGACATTCCACTATTAGACAATTATTTTGATGGTTGGTGACCAATAATGGTTGCATAAAAGTCTCCACCTCATGGATAAGAAAAGTAATTTCAAATTCGGTTAAGTTTAATTCCATCTTGTCGGATTCAATTTTGGATATGTCTAAAACATCGCTAATGAGTGCCAACAGTAATTGGCCCGATTGTTGAATTTTTTGCAGAGATGGAATAATCTCGGTGTAACCCAGGTCTAAAGTTTCTTCTTCGATGAGATTACTATAGCCAATAATCGCATTCAAGGGGGTCCGTAATTCATGGCTCATATTGGCCAAAAAGGTACTTTTGGCTAGACTGGCGGCTTCCGCGGTTTGACGTGCGGATTCGGCAATGGTGTAGGCTTGCTCTAAGGTAAGAAATGATTCTTGCAATTGTTGAGACATCTGGGTAAAGGAGTCGGCCAGTTGTCCTAATTCATCGGCACGTTTTAATTGAATGGATTGATTCCATTCACCTTTAGCTAAAGTTTTGGCGGCGGTGTTGAGACGTAAAATCGGATGTACCACCCATTGTGAAATCAGGATTCCCATTAATAGTGCCATGACCATGGCCACCACGATTGACAGTATAATGGTTAAACGAGTATTGTCATTGATTTTCTGCATAAAATCTTTTTCTGGCACGACCACGACGATTAGCCAATCTAAACCATAATTATCTTGTAATGGCGTGACTTGTAGAAAATGTTTATTTCCATCTATTCGAAAATTTAGTTGCTGACTCTGGTTAATGCGAGTTAAATTCCCAAATTGCTCCAGTAAATATCGACTACTGGCGCGAATGAGTGGGGTACGACTATCGCTGGCTTGTAAACGTTTATCTTCTTTACTTTGTGGGTCTCTGGTAAAAGGAGGTTCCGTGGTGGAAGAGGCAACCATTAAGCCAGAGCGCTCCATAATAAAGGTTTGACCGGCGCGGCCAATTTTCAAACTTTGTAAAAATTCGCTGATTTTGATTAACATAAAATCCGCGGCTAAGACTCCTTGTAATTGACCGGCCTTATTGTAAATTGGCTGATTGGCAGTGATTCCTAGACTACCGGCCGGATAAGTGAACGTATAAATTTCACTCCATACCCGTTTTCCCGCCTGTGTAGCCGCTTGATACCAAGGACGTTTGGTCGCATCATAATTAGGTGCAATTTCTAATAAAGTGGTGCGATTACCTTGAGAGTCAGTAGAATAGGTATAATAATCTCCTTTAGTCAATCCCTTGGTTAATTGAATCGTAATTTTATCTTTATCATAGCGGGCCACCGCAATGATGCCGCCTTCGGTGGTGCCTAAATAAATTCCACTAATCACTTGAAAAGTTTGTAACTGGTGCCAGAAATGTTGCTCCAGTAAGTTGGCATTGTGCAGATTGAAGAACCCCAGATTGATGGCATCATGGTTGACCCGGTTGACTAAATGAGGCGTTTCTAAGTAAGTCAGTAAATGTTGTTGAATTCGGGCCGTAATTTCTTCGCGTAATTGAGTGGTGACTTCATTGACTGCATTTTGACCATTACGTAAAGCTAAAGAGCCAGTTAAACCTACTGCCATTAAAATTAATAACACCGAAGGCACCACGAGAATAGTGCGTAATGAAAATCGGCTAGATAAATTATAAATAAAATGAATTAAATTTTTTATTTTCATAAGACTGAGTAGTTAATTATTTGAGTTTCTGCTTGTTCCCACGCTCGGCGTGGGAGGTAGGAACGGAATAAATTCCGTACTCCAACCGCAATGGTGATTTTGGAGTACGGAATTTATTCCGTTGCTCGGCACGACGCGTCTCCCACGCGGAGGGCCGAAACCCACTGGTGTACATAGAGTAGCCTTAGCCCGGAGAACCCAACGGAATAAATTCCGGACTCCAACCGCAATGGTGATTTTGGAGTCCGGAATTTATTCCGTTGCTCGGCACAACACCGAGGAGGGGTAGGGTTGAGTTAAAAGTGCGTAAAAATAGTTTATCATTAAAAGATTGAGCATTATTAAATATTAAGCAATACCAGTGCCAGGTCCCTAGATTTTCCAAATTTAGAACTTGGAAAATCCAGGAGTGAGGCTCGTTAAAAATGAATGCTACAGAGGTGAGAATAGAATCTAAACTTGGTGGAAGGGTAACCGACTATGCTATTAAGTTAGGACTTAGGAGTCGGTGGTACATCTGGAGGAGATGAGTCGGTGATAACTCCTCCCGTACTTAAACGCGCTAGTCGACGTTTGCGTTTTTGAATTAAAGTGCCCAGAGGACCCGAAATCGCATAGATGGAGAAACCAAAAAATAATACTTGGGACGGGTCCAACGAGATGAACATGAAGATGACCACTATAATCAAGACCGTGACAAAACGTACTCTTCCACGCAAGTCTAAATCTTTAAAGCTACGATACCGTAAGGTGCTGACCATCAGAAAACCGGTGAGAATGGTGAGAATCCAGGTGACAATCGCAATGCTGATATTGGTGCCGGTAAGTTGATAACCGGTACCTACCCACACGAATCCAGCCATCACTGCTGCCGCCGCCGGGCTAGGTAGTCCTTGAAAGTAGGCTTTATTCACTTTGCCGACTTGGGTGTTAAATCGTGCTAATCGTAAGGCGGCGGTGGCGGTGTAAAAAAACGCCGCCAACCATCCTGGTTTTCCTAAACTAACGAGCGACCATTCATACATCACTAAAGCTGGTGCCAGTCCAAAGGAGATAAGGTCGGCTAAACTGTCGTATTCGGCACCAAAAGCACTTTGAGTTTTAGTTAAACGGGCGACTCTGCCATCTAATCCATCTAACACCATGGCGACAAAAATGGCGATAGCTGCCGCTTCAAAGCGATTATTGGTGGCGGCGACAATCGCATAGAAACCAGAAAATAAAGCCGCGGTGGTAAATAAATTGGGTAACAGATAAATGCCGCGGCGGCGTTTTGGCTTATTATTAGTAGTCTGGTCGGTTTCGGCTTCTGCCATAATTGTGCTCTCTGTTTTTAGATTTGACAACTTGCGAAAAGTTGTCAAATCTGAGTGGCCAGCTTTAGATTTGACAACTTTCGAAAAGTTGTCAAATCTGATTCGAAAAGTTGTCAAATCTGGGGGGCCAGTTTTAGATTTGACAACTTGCGAAAAGTGGTAGTCCCTACCAACTAATGGAGGTATTAAAATCCAGGTGCTAATTTTCCTAAACCTCACCGGTTTAAGAACTCTCGGCGATTCTAAGTTTCCTAAACCTCAAAGGTTTAGGAAACTTTGACCTTTGATAACTCCTTGAATTTTAACACCTCCATTGGTTTGGAGGGACTACCCGCAAAGTTGTCAAATCGAGGAATAAGTACTGAAGCATAAATTTTCTCGTATTTTCTTTCGCCCCTCTCCCTCTGGG
>DZAL01000359.1 GCA_022729575.1 Thiomargarita sp. | reverse complement strand
AGGGAGAGGGGCGAAAGAAAATACGAGAAAATTTATACTTCAGTACTTATCTATCTACTAGCCCTCCTGATTAACCATCAAAGTCGATTTATGTAATAACTAAAATTGATTATGTATATGAATTATGAACAGTCTAGCCTATCCTGTCACCTTAACACCTGATACTACAAACGGTGGTTTGGTCGTAACTTTTGCGGATGTCCCCGAAGCGATTACACAGGGAGAAACTTTAGCCGAGTCTTTACAAGAAGCGGCTGATTGCCTTGAAGAAGCCATTGCAGGACGGATACGAACTGGCAAATCTTTACCCGTGCCTTCTCCCATGAGCGAAGGACAATATTTGGTTGATGTGCCAGCGCGAACCGCGGTAAAAGCCTTACTCTACAACGCCATACAAACCTCTCAGTTAACTCAAGAGGAACTGGCTAAACGTATTCAGCATGACGAACGAGAGGTCAAATGTCTGCTGGATCCACGTCGTTCTCCCAAATTATCTCACCTTGAATCAGCGTTACGAGCACTGGGACATAGATTAATTATAAGTAGCGTCTAGTTTGATACCCACCGGTTAGTAATTCACTTTACGGGTAGTGCTAAAATCTGGGTGATAAAGAACCGAACTCTCGTTCCCACGCGCCAGCGTGGCGTGGGAACGAGAAATCATATCACCCAGATTTCCGCACTACCACTTTACGCATGGTTAATCACCCCCCAACCCATCCTTAGTAAGGCTACTCTATGCACACCAATAGGTTTCTTCTCGTTCCCACGCGCCAACGTGGGAACGAGATATTCCCTTAGCAAGGAGGTATTAGGGGTGGTTGAGCGTGGATTAATCTAAGTCACTACCTGATTTCTTAAATACACTGGCACTGCCTCCTCAGCACTGAGCCATTGTTGTCGTTCAAATTTAGCCACGGCCAACGGTAACATGGCTTGAGCTTGGGGATAACGTTGAGCTTGCGAGTGGTCGATTGACTGGCCCACTCGTTGTTGCAATAATTCCGCATAAGTGCTCCAACCACTACCGACACCGTACCATTGACCCTCCATCGTTGGTACCGTCACCTGAGTGGGGGTGCAAACAATTTCTTCAACGATTAATTGCATCAATCCTAATTCATTCAAGCAATAGCAACCCCAATATACTTCTTTCATTCGTGCATCAATCGCGGCTAACACTTGAGACGCACCGACTTCCATCGCTGCCGCTTGCGCTAAAGTTGCTAAAGAGGAGATGGGCAAGACCGGAATATTGGCGGCGAAGGCGATGCCTTGGGCAATTCCACAAGCAAGTCGTAAACCGGTAAAACTGCCTGGACCACAACCAAAGGCGACTCCGTCTAGTTGCAACGGAGTAATACCAGCGGCGGCTAATAATTCTTCCGCCAAAGGTAAAATAAATTCCGCATGACGACGCGGGGCCATCATATTACGGTGCTGAATGCCACCGTCGATGAATAAAGCACAAGAGCAGGCTTCAGTAGAACTATCAATGGCAAGTAATTTCATTAGGCGTAATCTATCGGAAAGGTGATAACTTGGTGAATATGAGAAGCCTGGGTCATTATCATTAATAACCGGTCCACCCCTATCGCTACCCCAGCACAAGGAGGTAAACCGGCATGTAAGGCGGCTAAAAAGCGTTCATCTAAGGGGATAGCAGGTAACTGTAATTGTTGACGTTTAACTAAATCTTGTTCAAATCGTTGTCGTTGCTCCAACGGATCGGTCAGTTCATAAAAACCGTTGGCTAATTCTAGTCCTTTTATATACACTTCAAAACGTTCAGCCCATTGTGGTTGGTCCAGACATTTTCGGGCCAACGCGGCCTGACTGGCTGGAAAATGGGTCAAAATTAAAGGTCGAGTGAGTCCTAATTGCGGTTCAATTTGATGTGACATGATTAATTGTAAACAGGTATCACGGTCTAATTGAGGAACCTCTGCAATATTAAATCGAGTCACATAGTTTTGTAAAGTCGATAGCGGAGTTTCTAAAGGAGATAGTTGAGTATGACGTTCAAATATCGCCTCATAACGGACTCGATCGGCGCTTTCACACGATAACATTTCTTGAAAAAATTCATCCACTTCTTGAATTAATTCAATTTGATTAAAATTGGGGCGATACCATTCGAGCATAGTAAATTCCGGATTATGCCACCGCCCGGCTTCACCATCACGAAATACTTTAGTGATTTGATAAATTGCGCCACTCCCAGCCGCCAGTAAGCGTTTCATGGGAAATTCGGGGGAGGTATGTAAATACAATCGTCTGGGTTGTGGTCCATGATAATCGGTGCTAAAAGAGATAATCATCGGATCCGGTAACCCACCAGCGGAAAGAATAGGGGTATCGACTTCTAACACTTGACGAATGGCGAAAAATTCGCGGATTCGACGATACAGTTGAGCACGGCACTGTAAATTTTTTAAAGAGGCCGTGGGTTGCCAGATAGAATACGGTGGCATTAATGTATACTCCTTTATTACCCTTTGAAAGTTCAGATTTGACAACTTTTTGAAAGTTGTCAAATCTACGTTCAAATCTACGTTC
>DZAL01000358.1 GCA_022729575.1 Thiomargarita sp. | reverse complement strand
TCCACAGCTTTCAAGACTTCAATCTGCAAAGTCACGAGAGTGCTACCTTTAGCGGACCTGATAATGTGCAAAATATCATCAGTCGCGTCACGGGTGGGAATCCGTCTAGTATTGATGGTACGCTACGTTCCACCATTCCCAATGCCGACTTTTATTTTCTGAATCCTTACGGCATCATGTTTGGCCCTAATGCCAAATTAGATGTGCCAGGGGGATTTCATGCCAGTACCGCGGATTATCTGCGCCTGCAAGATGGCGGTCGCTTTGAAGCGCGTTATCCGAATAACAGTCTCTTGACGGTGGCCCCCATTGCGGCCTTTGGCTTTTTGACCGATACGCCGGCGGCTATCAAGGTTCAAGATAGCCAATTATCCGTGCCCAAGGGTAAAACGCTCTCGTTAATTGGTGGCGACTTAGAGTTGAATGCTAGTACGCCACCCGTTTATGGTGACGATTCTACTTATAATTTCATGCTCTCTGTCGACTCTGGACGACTTCACCTGGCTAGTGTCGCTTCTCGTGGGGAGGTGATACCGACGCTGTCAGGACTCGACCTACAGGCCACGGCTAAAGGAGGTTCGATCAGCTTGACCAACGCGGTGTTATCAGTCAGTGGTGACGAGGGGAACGGTAACGTTTTTATTCGTGGTGGGCAATTTCAGATGACCAAGGGTTGGATCGAGAACAACAATACAGCTACTCAAGCGGGTGGCGTGACCGATGTTCAGGTGGAGGATTTGACGTTCAGGGAGGAGGCTAGTATTGATACCAGTACCCTTGGAACTGGACCAGGTGGTTCAATTAACTTCAAAGTCACCAACGCTTTGACCCTGATGACAGGGGGTAGTATTCATGTTAATTCAACCGACACGACGCCACAAGCCGGCAATTCTGGCACTCTTACCATACAAGCACGTCAAGTTAATCTATCTGAGGGTGCAAATCTTAGGGCTGGTGCCTTCGGCGCAGGTCATGGAGGTACGCTTCATCTTCAGGTTTCGGAGACGTTAAATGTCACTAACGGTATGATTGATACCAATACGAATGACTCTGACTTGGAGAACGCTGGCAACGCTGGCCACGTTATCATTCAAGCGCGTGAAATTAACTTAGCTGATGGCGCACAAATTAGTAGTACCACCGCCGGCGCAGGTCAAGGCGGTACAGTCCATCTTGAAGTCTCGGAGACCTTGACGGCCAATAACAGTAGCATTCATGCTGACTCGTACAACTCTGACTTGGAGAACGCAGGCCCCGCCGGCAATGTGGTGATCCAAGCACGTCAAGTTGATTTAACCGATGGGGCACAAATTCGCAGTGTCACCTTCGGCACAGGTCAAAGTGGCACAGTCCATCTGCAAGTCGCGGAGACTTTAACAGCCACTGGGGTAGATGCAGACGGTTATCCCAGTGCGGTTGCTGCTAGTTCGGAAAACGGGGAACTTGCAAATGCGGGCGCCGCGGGGAATCTTCAGATAGAAGCCCGCCAGGTAGTGCTGACCGATGGCGGAAAACTGACGAGTGGTACTTTGGGTACAGGTCCTGGAGGCAATCTCTCTCTTCAAGTATCAGGGACGTTGACGGTCTCAGGGCAAGCCGTTAATGGTAAAAAGGGTAGCGTCGTTGCCAATTCGAGAGGCACGATGGAGAACGCTGGTCCAGCGGGCCAACTTAAGATCCAAGCGAATACCATTAATATCCTCAAGGGTGGCGAAATCTCCACTCTGTCGGAAAATGCCGGCGGTGGCAACATTACCCTCCTCTCACCCAACCTCCTCTATTTACAACAAGGTCAAATCACTACCAGCGTCAAGGGGGGGGAAAGGCGATGGTGGTAACATCACCATTGACCGTCCTCAATTTTTAGTGTTGGATAAAGGACAAATCAAAGCCCAGGCCGATGCTGGACATGGTGGCAATATCCATATCGTCGCCCAACAGTTCCTAAAAACGCCCGACAGTTTAATCAGTGCCTCCTCCAGACTAGGTTTGGATGGACAAGTGCTAATTGATTCGCCAGCGGAAACCATTAGTGGTAGTCTGTTGGTGTTAGGCACGACGTTTACCGATGTGAGTAGTTTATTACCAGGCTTCTGCACCGAGTTGTCGTTTGAAGAATTTATCAATCGTAGTAGCTTTACCTTCAATCCGATTGTCGGTAGTTCACCCCGACCTGACGATTTAAAACCTAGTTCGCTTCTCCTCCCGATTTCAACTTCGCCGAATTTTACAAAAGCGACGGGGTCCAATGAGAAAAAAGCGGAATTGACTCAACGACTGGCGTGGTTGACGGGATGCCATCGGTAGCCCTTGGAGTCCGCGTATTGCCGTTGGAGTCCGGAATTCATTCCGTGTATTGCCGTTGGAGTCCGGAATTCATTCCGTGATTTGCCGTTGGCCGTTGGAGTCCGGAATTCATTCCGTGTATTGCCGTTGGAGTCCGGAATTCATTCCATGTATTGCCGTTGGAGTCCGGAATTCATTCCGTGATTTGCCGTTGGAGTCCGGAATTCATTCCGTGTATTGCCGTTGGAGTCCGGAATTCATTCCATGTATTGCCGTTGGAGTCCGGAATTCATTCC
>DZAL01000040.1:6342-36436 GCA_022729575.1 Thiomargarita sp. | reverse complement strand
ATATTTTAAGTTACTCTGGAAAATTTAAAATTAAACGCTCACCTTACGCATAACCACCCCCTGCCCCTCCTTGTTAAGGAGGGGAGTATGCGCCAACTAAGTTGACAGGGTGTACTTCCCTCCTTAACAAGGAGGGGCAGGGGGTGGTTGAGTTAACCGTGCGTAAGGTGAGTTAAACGGTGGATACACTTTGTTTAATCCACCCTACGGACTGATAAAATAATAATTTGGACTAAGTTTCTAGTTTAACGGCATTGGAGTCCAAATCTTCAGATTTGGCAATGCCGTTTCGTCTCACCTTGAGCAGTCTCATCCAAAGCTTGAAGATTTGGACTCCAACCCGGTTTAACTTAATGGCAATGTTGGTTAACCGTGCCGAGTATAATTCAGACTCTTAGTTAAACCTGACAATTTAAGTTTAAACCGATCAGCAACTACCAAATTTTACCAAAAATTTTACCAAAAAAATTTGATTGTGTTTAAGTAGGTATGCAAAATTAAAGGGGTATTTCTTGAGAAAAACCTGGCCATGGCCATCAATGGCACGATTGACAATCCATTGCGGCAATCCATAACTAAAAGATTTTTAAAAATACTTATCAATTAACATAAAATATGTTATCATTCGTTCGCAGAAATAATTATTCTATATTTTTCGGTCCACCTATTACATGCGATAATAATTTCACTATGATGACACGTTTTTTCACTCTACTATCCATACTACTATTGTTGACGATGTCCGTTTCTTCATTCAGTCAATCTCCGATTAAAGCTAAAGCCTGGGTGCTGGATATCGATGGTGCAATTGGTCCTGCGACGGCGGCTTATTTTACACGCACCTTAAAAGAAGCTACCATGAGTAATATCAACCTGCTAATACTGCGTATTGACACCCCAGGCGGTTTAGACTCCGCGATGCGCGATATTATTCAAGCGATAATTGCCTCCCCAATTCCTATTGTCAGTTATGTCTCCCCCGCCGGCGCTCGAGCCGCCAGTGCCGGCACTTATATTCTGTATGCTAGTCATGTAGCGGCGATGGCACCAGGCACCAATTTAGGCGCGGCCACTCCCGTACAAATTAGCAGTCTCCAGAATCCATTCAGTGAAGCGGATAAAGATTCTCCTGCCACCCCCACCGCGGCCAAAGAGGAAGAAAAAACGGTTGCGAAAGATACTATGACGAAGAAAATGGTCAACGATGCCGAAGCCTATTTACGTTCTCTGGCCCAACTACGAGGACGTAATGTTGACTGGGCTACTCAAGCGGTGCGTGAATCAGCCAGTTTATCCGCCGCCGATGCCTTGGCAAAAGGCGTGATTGATCTGATAGCGACTGATTTAACCGATTTATTAACCCGTTTGGAAGGTCGTCAAGTCAAAGTACAGGAAAAAACGCAATCGCTGTCAACTCAAGGAGTTATTGTAGAAATTCAGGAACCTAATTGGCGAGACCGGTTTCTACTCGTCATCACGGACCCGAATGTGGCTTACTTACTCATGCTCATTGGGATTTATGGACTATTTTTTGAATTTTACAGCCCTGGCACGGTCGTCCCCGGGGTCGTAGGCGGGATTGCTTTACTTATGGCACTGCTGGCATTCCAAATCCTTCCCATCAATTACGGCGGACTGGCACTGATTTTATTAGGTATCACGTTTATGATTAGCGAAGCCTTCCTCCCTAGTTTTGGCGTAGTCGGTTTAGGCGGAATCATTGCTTTTATCATTGGTTCGATTATTTTAATCGACGACGGTTTGCCCATGGATGAGATGTCGTTTGGCATTTCGCGACCACTGATTGCAGGGATTGCACTCACTACGGCGATATTATTCCTTCTCTTAATCCATCTCCTCATCAAAACTCGCCGTCGACCAGTGGTCAGTGGTCGTGAACAATTAATCGGTGCCGAAGGAGAATGTCTTAGCAACGATGACCATAAATTACGAGTTTATGTTCGTAGCGAGATGTGGAATGCGCACTCGCCAATACCGCTCACCCCAGGTCAACGAGTACGAGTGATCGCGGTGGAAAATTTGACCTTAACCGTAGAAGCCATCGAACTTAACTCCGCATTAGAAATTAAATCTTCACCGATGGTCACTCCGTGGTAAACCAGCAATGCCATTAAGTTAAGCCGGCCAAAGACACCTTGAAGCTCTAAAACCAGACCTTCAAGGTTAAAACCTGACCGGGGGATTCCTTAACTCAATGGCAGTGGTGGTAAACCACTGCGCCTGGTTACCAGGACCAGGCAAGACTATCGATGTTTCCACTTTTCATTCACCACTACAACGAGGTAATTATGTTAGGTCAACTATTAAGTCAACTCTCACTAGGTATTATCATTGTCATCTTAACTTTCTTTTGGGCGGCATTCAAAGTCCTGCGTGAATATGAACGCGGGGTCGTATTTTTTCTAGGTCGTTATCAGGGAGTCAAGGGACCTGGACTAATCATTATCATACCCGTCATTCAACAACTGGTCCGAGTTGACCTTCGCACCATCGTCATGGATGTCCCCAGTCAGGATGTCATCTCGCGTGATAATGTCTCCGTAAAAGTCAATGCAGTGGTATATTTTCGCGTGCTGCAGCCGGAAAAAGCGATTATTCAAGTAGAAAACTTCAATTACGCCATCAGTCAAATTTCTCAAACCACTTTACGTTCAGTGTTGGGGCACCATGACCTAGACGAAATGTTGTCCGAGCGTGACCGACTCAATCGCGACATCCAGGAAATTCTGGACAAACAAACCGATGCTTGGGGAGTCAAAGTAGCTATGGTCGAAATCAAACATATCGATTTGAATGAAAACATGATTCGCGCCATTGCCAAACAAGCCGAAGCCGAGCGGGAGCGGCGGGCTAAGATTATCAGTGCCGAAGGCGAATTGCAAGCCTCACAAAAATTATCTGAAGCCGCCGAAATTCTATCGCGACAACCACAAGCGATTCAATTGCGATATTTGCAAACGATGAATGATATTGCTTCGAAAAATAGTAGTCATACCATAGTGTTTCCAATTCCGATAGACCTCATCAACTCACTGCAAAGTCTGTTGAAGCAACGAGTCTCTTGAATACCGTCGGCATTGGGAAATTCATGTTCTCATTTATTTAGCAAGGTTGCAATGATATTTTAGCAAACGTAGCAAACGTAGGGTGCGTTAGGCACGTCCTTTGGTGCCGTAACGCACCTTTTCCTTCCTCATGTTCTCACTTCACTGCAAAGTCAAGTAGGGTGGGCAAACGTCCTTTGGTTTGCCCACCTGTTACCGCGACCGTGGAAGTGGTGGGCAACGATAAAGCCGTTGCCCACCCTACCCCTCACTACCCCTCACTGCCATTAAGTTAAGCCGGCCAAAGAAACCTTGAAGGTCTAAAACCAGATCTTCAAGGTTAAAACCTGACCGCGCGGGATTTTTTAACTTAATGGCAGTCAGGTAGGGTGGGCAAACGTCCTTTGGTTTGCCCACCTGTTACCGCGACCGTGGAGGTGGTGGGCAACGATAAAGCCGTTGCCCACCCTACCTGACTGCCAGTCCTAATTCTCACGCCGCCAACCCATCCCTTAACTTAAGGACATTGACGCAGAACGTAGAAACGAGACAATAACGTTTTTAAGTAGCCACCAATGCTTCCTCATTTTGAATTAGGATTTTAGGATTCCGATTAGGAGGGGGAATCGGTAATTTTTGTGCTTTCAACAACACTAAATGTTCTTTCATTCCCCATTTGGCTTGATAGAGACAATCCTCGATGGAATGTCCAATCCCCGTAAAACCTTCTAAATCAGGCGAGTAAAAAGCAAAAAAATCAGGTTCTGCCGTCGCTTCAATGACGAGTGAATAACGCAGTTCAATCATAAGTGATTCACCTTTATTTGTGGACCCCAGCCGCTTTTAAAATGTGATGACAAGTGCCTGTAGGAACTTCTTTGGACCCGTGATAGTCTAGTCGAATCAGTTTATCCCAACCAGTTTTTCCATAATACCGAATCGAACCTTTTTGTTTCACGAGACGAAAACCCTGGGCTTCTAAAATTTTTACTAATTCACTGAATTTCAAGGATGTTTCCTCAGATAATCAGAATTATTTATATCTAACAGTTAGTCTCAGGAATTGAGACTCTAAAATAATTATATCACTATAATTTACAAAACATCAAGAGATACGTTAGAAATATAGTAATCCTGAAATATTTTACTCCTGTGTCTCCCCTCTGTTTTCACTATTCAATCTCACCACTGCCGGAGTCCGTTGCTTCGGTCGTGGCACAATCTCCACCTTCCCAATCGCCACCAAACCAATGATGATAGGAATCAAATAAATCAACAAATTCAACAGCACCCCCACAAATTTACTCCCTTGCCCCAGCGTTTCGGCAACAGCAAACGTAGGGTGCGTTAGGCACGTCCTTTGGTGCCGTAACGCACCTTTTCCTTCCTCATGTTCTCACTTACTTTTACCACACCCTACGCGGACTAAACCGTAAAACACGTAGTACGTAGGGTGCAGAAGCGATAGCGTCAGGCACCGTTTCTTCTCGTTCCCCGCTCCGCGTGGGAATGCGGCCTAGACGCTCCGCGTCGTGCATAACGTAGAACGTCTCCCCGAACTTGCATTTCCAGGTGGCGCGTGGCTAATGACGCGCTAGTAAGAAGATTTGACCCCTTTTCGAAAGTTGTCAAATCGGTTGCCGTCTGGAGCGACCCTTCATTCAAAAACGCTGCCGCATCAAGCTATAATACATCATGGGAATCACGGCCAACGTTAATAACGTGGCTACGGAGATTCCAAAAATCAACCCAATCGCTAAATCGCTAAAAATTGGGTCGTCTATGATGAATAACGCGCCTAACATGGCGGCTAATCCGGTCAGCACAATAGGTTTAGTTCTCGCCGCGCCAGTGCAAATGATGGCTTCCTCAAAGGGAATGCCTTCTCTCACTTGTCCATCGATGAAATCCACGAGCAAAATCGAATTTCTCACAATAATTCCGGCTAAAGCAATCATTCCAATCATAGAAGTGGCGGTAAATTGGGCATGAAGCAACGCATGACCTGGTATGACCCCAATTACGGTTAGTGGAATCGGGGCCATGATGATAACAGGCACTAGATAAGAACGAAATTGCGCTACTACCAGCAAGTAAATCAAGATCATTCCCACTGCATACGCTATTCCCATATCACGGAATGTTTCATAAGTCACTTGCCATTCGCCATCCCATTTAATGCTGTATTGGTATGGATTAGCCGGCGGATTAATCAGATATTGTTCCAACGTATAGCCTCCTCCCACCACCAAATTTTGCAACGCTTCATAAATATTAAACATACCATACAGCGGACTATCCAGATGACCGGCCATGTCACCAGTCACATAAACCACCGGCAATAAATCTTTATGATAAATCGCATAGTCTTTCGTAGCAGACACTACCGTAGTAAATTCTGAAAGCGAGATTAAGGTACCCGTTTGATTACGCGCTTGTAAACTCATCACATGGTCGATATCTACTTTGTCCGCGGTAGCTAATTCCAACCGCAGAGGGATGGGATATTTCACCTGCGCATCTCGTAAATAGGTCACTTTTTCTCCTCCTAAAGCCGTGCTAATAATTTTGCTCACCGCTTCTTGATTAATCCCCAAGCGTGCGGCCTTGGCTTGGTCAATGCGAACAATTAATTTAGGCGCTGGATACTCGACGCTATCATCAACGTCCACGATATCGGGTGTTTGTTCAAACACGCTACGAATTTGTTTGGCAATGCTCAATTGCATCGGATAATCTAATCCATACACTTCTACCACCAACGGCGATTGTACGGGAGGACCAGGGGGAACTTCTACTACTTTCACATTGGCGCCCAATCGACTACCAATTGCTTGTAATGGCGCCCGCATGGCACCGGCAATGTCATGACTCTTGCGGTGGCGATGATGGGAATCAGTGAGATTCACTTGAATATCCCCCAGATTCGCCGATTGTCGTAAATAGTATTGGCGGACTAGACCGTTGAAACCAATGGGGGAAGCGGTGCCGGCATACATTTGATAGTCAGTGACTTCGGGCACGGTGGCCACATAACGACCTAACTCGCTTAACACTTGCGCGGTCTTTTCAACGCTAGTGCCTTCAGGTAGGTCCACCATAATTTGAAACTCCGATTTATTGTCAAAAGGTAGCATTTTTAAAACGACCTGCTGAGTAGTCACCAAACTAATAGACCAGCCAATTAGACCTAAAATGACCAGTAAAAATAGCCAACGGAGGAGTGTAAATCGCAAAAAAGGACGCAGGAAAATATCAAAGAGTCGGTAAGTAAATGTCGTATGCAAAGGCGTGGCGAGGTGAGCGTGAGTTGAAGGTTTCTCCACAACCCGGCGCAAAACTTTATAAGTAAGCCAGGGGGTAAAAATAAAAGCCACCGCGAGGGAAATTAACATCCCAAAACTGGCATTGATGGGAATCGGACTCATGTAGGGGCCCATCAAACCGGTGACAAACGCCATCGGTAATAATGCGGCAATTACAGTGAAAGTCGCCAAGATGGTTGGGCCACCGACTTCATCGACCGCCAGCGGAATGGCTTCTAATAAATTGCGATTGCCCAATTGAATATGACGATGAACGTTTTCCACCACTACAATGGCATCGTCGACGAGAATCCCTATGGAAAAAATCAAGGCGAATAAGGAGACTCGATTGAGAGTAAATCCCCAAGCCCAAGAGGCAAATAAGGTGATAATGAGAGTGATAATCACGGCCAGCCCGACGATGATAGCTTCTCGCCAACCTAACGCCATTAACACGAGGATGACTACAAAGGCGGTGGCAAAAATTAGTTTACCTATCAATTTTTGGGCTTTCGCTCCAGCCGTTTCCCCATAATTGCGGGTCACGGTGACTTGAATATTATCGGGAATAAACACGCCGCGCATTTGCTCAAAACGTGCAATCACCTGTTCGGCAATTTCTACCGCATTGCTACCTGGTTGCTTCGCCACCGCTACCGTCACGGCGGGAAATTCACCAGAGGTGGTAATTCCTTTAGTGTTCGCCGCCGGCCCGGTGCCCAACCAGACGTATTTTTCTGGAGGAGTTGGTTCAAATTCAATCTTGGCAACCTCACGTAAGTAAATGAGATTATCTTCATGGATTCCCACTACCAACTCACCAATGTCGTTTACATTAGACAAAAATTGACCGGCTTGTACTATAATCTGAGTATTCGCTTTGACCAAAACACCTGCTTCACGACTAGAATTGGTGGTAAGCAACGCATATCGTAAATCGTCAATACTTAATCCGTAACTGGCCAGCCGAACCGGATCGAGGAGGATACGCACGATTTTATTAGTTTCGCTGCCGATACTGTAAATATTGCGAGTACCTTGGACTCGTTTTAATTCTGCTTCAATGGTGTGTGCTACTTCTTCTAAATGCGCAGTACCGTTACTGTCATCCTCGCTCCACAAGGTCAAGGTGACAATAGGCACATCATCAATGCCCTTGGGTTTAACCAAAGGTTGGGCGACACCCAAATTTGATGGCAGCCAGTCTTGCTTAGAAAAGACGGTATCATACAGTCTTAAAATGGCCGCAGTGCGGTTTTCCCCCACTTCAAATTGTACCGTCAAAATTGACAACCCTGGTTGTGAAATTGAATACACATGTTTGACACCTTCAATTTCAGAAAAATTCTGTTCAGCAGGGGTACTGATAATTTGTTCCACTTCGCTGGCTGAGGCTCCAGGAAACGCGATGAAAACATTGGCAAAGGTGACGTTGATTTGAGGTTCTTCTTCTCGCGGCGTGAGCAAAATAGCCATGAGACCTAACAAGAATCCTAACATGGCCAATAGTGGCGTAATTTCGGTGGTTAAAAATGATTGGGCGATACGACCTGACAAGCCCAAATTGGAGGAGCGTAAAGAAGTCATTTATTTAATTTCTCCTTGTAGTTGGTGTAAGTAGTGGCTTCTAGGCAATGCCATTAGGTTAAAGCCTCACGCATCTAACAGTTGTATCAAAACACGAGAGTTTTAGGAGTCCAAAACACGTTTTGGTGTTAGTGAGATTCAGTAGTAGCCGCAGTATCAGCTAGGATTTTAGCCCGTTGGTTTTTGAGGATAATCGTGGCATCAACAGGATTAATGGCGATTGGTTCGCCTTGGTTTAATCCGGAGACGATTTCTATACGATTGCCATACGTGTTGCCCAAACGCACATATCGCATCGATACTTGTCCTTCCTGGTTTACTACATAGACGGCTCGCACTTCACCGCGATAAGCCACGGCGCTGGCAGGGACCATCAACCGTGGGGTCTGACCTAAAATAAAAGCCACTTTGGCAAACATGCCCGGATAAACATTCTCGATCCCAACGGGTAAATCGATACGAAGTTTGAAAGAGTGAGTAGCAGTGTCGGCGTGGGGTACCATCGTTATTTTGGAGCCCTCAAGGAGACGCGGTTTATCTTCATCTCCAGATGTTCCCATTAAACTAATCTCCACGGTCTTATGTTGAAGGATAGTGTCCAGTTGACTCTGTGGCACGGTGGCAACCACTCGCAACTCTTCCAACGAAAAACCTTCCATAATGGGTTGACCCGCACGGGCAATCTCTCCTACTTGAATGTAACGCTTGAGCACAATGCCATTGTAGGGGGCCCGAATTTCGGTATATTCCACTTGTTCATTGGCGCGTTTCAAGGAAGATTGAACGTTGTTTAAACGGGCTTCTGCTACTGCTAAATCCGCTTGCGCCTTGTCCGAAGCCGCCAGCGAGATGAGATGTTTATCATAGAGTTGTTTGATTCGATAATATTCCTTTTGGGACGCATTCAGTACCGCTGTAGCTTCGTTCAATTGCGCTTGTAATTGTGCTAAGGACGATTGTTGTTCGACATTTTTCAGACGAATTAAAACTTCGTCTTTTTCGACCATATCATCCACGTCAAAGTTAATTTCCAACACTTGTCCAGTGGTTTGAGCGGTGAGCAATGCTTGATGGACCGCTTCAACTACACCGTCGACCACTTTTCGCTGTGCTACGGGTTGATAAGTAGCAGAGGTGACTGCTAATTGGAGGTTGGGAGTAGTAGCGAACCCGTGGAGGTTTACAGTTAACATCAGTGCGATTAAAATAGAGAGGAATAGTTTTATCATATTGGTTTCTTAGTAGTTGTCATGTAGCAAACGTAGCAAACGTAGGGTGCGTTAGGCACGTCCTTTGATGCCGTAACGCACCTTTTCCTTCCTCATGTTCTCACTTACTTTTACCACACCCTACGCGGACTAAACCGTAAAGCACGTAGTACGTAGGGTGCATAAGCGATAGCATCAGGCACCGTTTTAGGAGAGGTTTATCATGGGTAGTCAAGTCACTCCGGGTGACACGGGACGCGGAGCGTCCGGGTGACATTACCAGGCGGAGCGGTCAGCCTTATACACAAGTTTTTAGGTATTTGATTTACCAAGATTTTAATAAAAGTGCCCACTTGAGGTATTTTCTTATAAATCAATCTGTTATCGTGGTGCCGCCAGACTTGTGTATAACGCTGACCGCGGTAACGAGGTTATAACCTTAATCGACAACCTTTGAATTTGTCAAGGTAAAAACTTGATAGTCGAGTGAAATGTTTGAAAATAATAATATAGGCATTTGGCACCGTTGTCAAGAGTGCCACTCCAAAAATCTTCTACTCTCTTAGAATTTCGTTGCTACGGTTTCTCATTGCCCGTCCCTTGGCTTGGTGTAGAAACCCAAAACAATAGCCCCGTTGCAGAATCATTCTACAACGGGGCTATGGGTTTTGGAAGAGGGTTTGAAGCAGAGGAGATAGATTAGAGAATGACCTGGATTAGTTTTTTAGATTTAATCAAAACACTGGGCAAAACATTTAATCCGTATCATGGCTATGCTTGACAGGATTGATTTTTCATGCAATAATTTTAAATTGTAGATTCCGACAAACCTAAATTAAACACGCTAGAGTGTGGTGACCGAAAATATGCCTGTCATTTTTAGACATAAAAATTACCGTTTTTTCTTTTTTCCAATGAGGGCAACCCTCGTGAACCTTGCCATATTCATGTGAAAAGAGGAAGTGCGGTAGCTAAATTTTGGGTAACTCCAGAAGTACGATTAGCAACCGCTTACGATATGTCTAGTGCAGAATTACGTGAATTATTACAACTAATTGAACAACATCAAGAACTGATTAAGAGGCAATGGTATGAATATTTTGGCGATTAAACCTTTAGCAAAAACCGTTGACTTTGATACCAATATGATGTGGGTAGAATTGATCGATGGTAGAAAATTAGGAGTCCCCCTGGCCTACTTTCCACGTCTCCTTCATGCCACGCCACAGCAACTTCAAGATTATGAAATGAGTGGTGGTGGTGCTGGTTTACACTGGGAGGAATTGGATGAGGACCTGAGTGTTGAACATCTCTTACTGGGAATGGGCGACAATACCAATTTGGCTGAACATTTGCATTTAGCGGCTTGAAGATATTCTGAGGCAAGACCCAAACAAATAGCCCCGTCGCAGAATCATTCTACAACGGGGCTATCGGTTGTTGAGTGGGGCTGGAGGCGGATAATATGGATGTGATTAGCAATGATAAACTGGTTGTCCTGCCCGGCCTAGCCGATTAATACTGCAAGAGAATCTTGATGATTTCGTTTAACTTCTTGTAGGCAGAAGAAACTTCACGTCTGGAATCTCTTTTTTTGGGATTAGCGTGGGCTACCTTATTGCGATAATCCAGAATATGTTTAGCTTCCCCAATCAGGTCTGCTAAAATTGGTGTGGTAAATAAACTGTCTTTGAGTAAATCCAAAATGTCTCTAGGCTCCCATCTTTCGACATTTTTAGCAAACTGTTTATACAAGGAATCCGCAAACGGTGTAGGCTGAATCTGTTTTAGCACGATGCCTTTTTCCAACAAGTAATCTCTGAGGAAACGTTCAAACGTGGCCCACAAACCTAATACCATGAGTCCTTCAATCTCCTCACGTTCTTGGCTAGGCTTCCCGTTGGTCGTTTGGAGTAACGATAACGCTTTATTGTCCTCAAAAAGAGTGCCCTCACGCAATTTTCGCTGAAAGTGTTGTAAGGCTTCTTGGCATTCTTCTTGTGGATGGGAAGGTTTTTTTCCAACACTCTCCTAATAATTTCATAGGCATCCGTGACTACCGACACTGCTTGCAAGGTGGCAGGTAATGGGTTAGATAAACTCATGGCAGTTCCTCCGGTGAATAACCTGCGCAGCGACGCATCAATTCCCAAAACACTTCTTCGGTTAGCGGACGCATCTTGATTTCACTTAACTTGCCGAACATCCAGTACCAGCCATCTTGTTCAAATCCTTCATCCAAGGGCAGAATTTGGCCATTTCTTTCGGTGTATGTCAACTGGTCTTTTTGCATATAGACCAGTTCTTCTTCGTTAAAGGTGCCATGCGATTTGATGATTCCCTCCTCGGTAAGAAACGTGATACCCCAGGGCCAAAAATCCACGGTGCCGTTAGACACCTCTTGGCTTTTTTGGATTATATTCGCAGTCAAGAACTGGGCTTGATACTCCCCAGTTTTGTCCTCAACGGGGTAGTTGTCAGTGAACGCAAATTCCATTTTGCCCGTTCCCCATTGTTGTATTTGTTGGTAAAGTTGTTCGACTTGCGTTAAATAAAATTGCCGTAGTTCCAGCAACTTTTGTGGCTCCTCAGTCAGTGTCATAATAGCTTCCAGTTAATTTCGCTGTTAAGCCAATAGCAATGGTTTGATGAAATGTTTGTTAGAAAGAGAGGGAATAATATAAGCATTTGGCACTGTTGTCAAGAGTGCCACTCTAAAAATCTGCTACTCTCTCAGGATTTCGTTACGACGGTGTGTCTCCGTGCCCGTCTGTAGAAATCAGAAACAGCCCCACCGTAAGATAATTATACGACAGGGCGATTAGTTTTTGAGGAGGGTTTGAATTAGATGAAGTGAATTAGGGAATGACCTGGATTCATTCTTCCCGGCCCACACTGATAGAACAATGCAATTAACTTGAAAAAAGTTACTAGACCTGCTATCCTTAACTTGAACTTGTTCCAATAGTTGGAGTACCAATGACGATGACAACCCTTGATTCTATTATTGTAAGCACGCCTGGGATTCTAGGAGGAAAACCGCGCCTGGCTGTAGAAACCATTGCAGGATGATATAAAAAAGGTTACAGTCCCGAGGAAATTGCCGAGCAATATTCTCATTTAGCTTTATTTCAAATCTATGCAGCGCTGGCTTACTATCATGCGAATCAATCAGCGATGGAAGCCAGTCTGTTAGCGGAAGAGTCTAGTTATGACCGTTTGCTGCAAGAAGACTCTTCTCTAAAAAAGAGGGCCGCTTAATGAAAATTCGTTTGTACCTAGATGATGAGCGATTCTACTTCTAGCTTGATAAAACACTTGACAATCATTTAAACTATGATACTATTTTAAATAGGAAGTTCCTATAGCTTAATTAATGACATGACCAAAATCGTTTATATTGAAACCAGTATTCCCAGTTTTTACTATAACAATCGCAAATCGCCAGAAATGATAGCGCGTCAAAACTGGACTCGTGAGTGGTGGGACCAGCATCGACAAAATT
Source organism: Thiomargarita sp. (assembly GCA_022729575.1). Taxonomy (GTDB): domain Bacteria; phylum Pseudomonadota; class Gammaproteobacteria; order Beggiatoales; family Beggiatoaceae; genus JAABRD01. The sequence goes on along the minus strand of DZAL01000040.1, from coordinate 23,766 downwards.
ACGAATTAGTCACCAGCGAGGCGGTTTTGGAGGAACTTCAAAATGGCAACTATCCTCATAAGCAACAGGCTATAGAATTATTGAGTGGGATTCGTTTGTTACCTATTGAAACGCCTCTGGCGGGGAGAGTACAGGAGTATATTAAACATCAGGTAATGCCCAATGACCCCTCCGGTGAGGTTCTGCATTTAGCGTTAGCTTCTTTTCATCGCTGTGATTTCCTGCTCACTTGGAATTGTCGGCATTTAGCGAATGCTAATAAATTTAGTCATATACAACAGATAAATCTGAGGTTAGGCTGGTTTACACCGCTGTTGATAACACCATTACAATTAATTGAGGAGAAGACTTTATGATGAAACAGGACCCGATTTTAGATGAAATTAGACGTGTTCGCCATCAAATTTCGGCACAATTTGACCATGACCCAGTCAAATTGGTAGCGCATTATATGAAATTACAAGAACGTCATCGGGACCGGCTGGTGAGGCCCGCAAAGGTGGCTAATTCGATTCACCCAGAAATGCCTGAGAAGAAACTGAGTATGGAGAAAGAGGAATAAACTTGGTGGTGAGGAAAAGGTCGTTGAACAGGATTACGCCGATTTCAGAAGGTACAGGATTATTTTCTTCCTGTTCATCTGTTCAATCCGTGTCATCCTGTCCAAATTTTACTGACTGCTTGAACTGGTGGCATCACGAGACGGGTCTTGCGCCTGTAACCTTTGTTTTGCTGAAGATTGTACCAATTCAATATGTCCTCTTAAATCTGGAGAAAATTGATCGGCGGGTACCAGCGTTAGTAATGCTTGAACCTTTTCCGGTTTCTTTTCCATGAAAAACTCCAAGATGGATACCTTCATAGATTCGTCTAAGTTACCTTGATAGATTTCCTCAAAACTTTGTTCAAGTGCTGTTTCCGTTTGGCTTGGTGTAGAAACCCAAAAAAATAGCCCCGCCGGAAAATAATTATACGACGGGGCTATCGGTTTTTCAAGAAGATTTGAACCAGATAAATGGGTGTGGTGGGCAACGATAAACTGGTTGCCCACCCTATCTAGCTACCTGGCTAGTCAATAAGTACTGAAGTAGAATTTTTCTCGTATTTTCTTTCGCCCCTCGCCCTCTGGGAGAGGGGTCGGGGGTGAGGGAAAATACCGCAAAATTTCGGCTTCAGTACATAGGCACATCATAAATGCACATGGTTCCCGCATCTGGCCACCAACCACTTGACACATTTTCAGCAGACGATGATTCAGTTACCACGAAATTGAAACGTATTTTACTGCCCATGCCTTGGTATTGGCGGCAATAAACATACGTGAAGTTAGTATTGACACCCATTGTCATGGCAACCTGTTTCATCTTGCTCCACAGACCGCCACCTAAGTCTTTGGGGTATCTGATGTTCATCATTCCACCCAAAGGGGTAGGTCCATCACATTTTCCGCTAGGTTTCACCGCAGACCAATACACCCGTGGATTATAAAACTCTACCGTAGGTACCAAACACGCTCTCTTACTGGCTTTGTCATAGTATAGTAATATCCTTATCCAGTTGTCCCATAATGAGTTTGGCCAGCCAGCAGGGATAACACCCCTCGAAGGGGTGTTATCCCTCGAAAAGTACAACAGTAGGTGAGTATTACTATAAAACGGAAAAGTCATGGCATTGGCAACCATAGACGTGGCAAATAACGTAATACCAATTGCAAGTGGTAATAATAATCTTTTCATAAAGATTCCCCTGTTGAGTAAAAAATTTGACAATTGCCGGAATAGGCTTTACACTTTCCATATTCCAATTTGATGCTGATAAAAAAAGCATACATATTTAAGTATAAATGACCATATCCCTTTAAACAAGCCCCTTAAGTTAGCATTTTGTTAGCATTCTGTTAGTAACGCCAAAAATAAGAGACCCGCCACTATGACCACAATAACTGAAGACAATTTCCAAGATGCCGAAACCCTCTGGGATTTAGAACGTTTATACACTGATTTAGGCGAAGTCAAAGGTGAATCGCTGACCGCAACTGAACAATTAACCCTGCGAGGATTATTATGTGGTTATACGCCAGCGGAATTGGCAGAGGTGCGGGTTAAGGATAAACGAGGACAACAAACTAATGTGTCTAGGGGGGTGCAGGGCTATGTGAAAAAATTGATGAAGATAAAAGGGGTAGCGGTGCCGGAGAGACTCAATTCGAGAGAGATGTTAGCGAGGTTGAAACAAACCGGTTATAAAAAACAGCTAACATCTTCCAAAGATGAGAGGACTTTGCCGATAAAATCTTTAGAAGGTCTGGTCAAAGTAATCGGAAACGAGGTAAATAGAGAGAATGGGATAATTAAAGAAATAAACATTGAAATTAATATCCGGTTAGTGACCTCCTTGCCAGTGGAGGGAATAGCTAAGAGGCTGACTGGTTCAGAAGAGAAGAAGGTGGAAAATGAATGAAAATTTCCAATGGTCATTCTTACTTTTTTTTCACCCATATCAATAAGTAATCGCTATGAAATACAAAGTCATTTTGCAAGAATCTGAGGAAGGTTTTGCCGTATCTTGCCCAGCTTTACCTGGTTGCTGGTCTCAAGGTCAAACTGAAATTGAAGCACTTGACAATATTCAAGACGCCATTACCGAATACTTGATGGCCCTGGAGGAAACCTTGAGTAACCAAATCGTGCGGGAAGTCGAGGTAGCGGCCTAAGTATGCCTAAATTACAGGGTATCAATCATTTAATTGGCATGAATAGCAAATACGAAATCCTCCTGTACTGGAATCAAGCAGACCAAATCTTTATTGCGGAAGTTCCAGAATTAGCTGGTTGTATGGCCGATGGTCAAACCTTTGCCGGGCTAAATCATTATTCAAGAGTGGTTGGAAACGGCCCAAGAGTTGGGACGACCCATTCCGCAACCCAGAGGTAAGTTGATGTATGCCTAGCACCATTTAACTTTCTCTCGAAAAAACTTACCTGAATAACCACGAAATCTAAACCTAACAAGAGGATTATCACGATGATTACTCTCAAAGAGTTTCAAGACCTTGTACAAATTCTTAAGGAGAATGAACATCTCCCAATCGACCAGAAAGTGGATTGGTATAATGGTTGGCATCTGACTAAGGGGGACCGTTTCATCATGGTGGATGATGATAATAATACCTTTGAAATCCAAGGCCCAAATTTAACGTATCTTGGAAAATCGGTGGATGCGCTGGAGGAACTGATTAAAATGGCGCAACCTCTTGGTGGTCCACCTGACCTGGCCCGTCACTTTGACCGTTATACTAGCGAGATAGTTGCCAATGAAATTACCATATCAAACCGTCTTTGTTGATACTTCTTTCTTAATTGCGCTATTGCGTAGTAACGATAGTGACCATGCCAAAGCGTTGGCACTTTATCAACAGGTTAAGGCCGCAAAGATTCGCAAAATGACCAGTGAATACGTGTTACTGGAGTTAGGAAATGGTTTGTCGCGCTTAGGTGCGAGACGGTTGGCAGTGGATTTTTTCAATCAAATTTACTATGATAACAGTTTTGAAATTGTTCCCGCTACCACCGCGATATTCACTGACGCATTGGCGTTGTTCAAAGCACGTTCGGATAAGGAATGGGGATTGGTGGATTGCACTTCCTTCATTATCATGCAAAGGTACAAAGTTGACACAGCGTTATCGGCGGACCATCATTTTCGACAGGCGGGCTTTCGGTCCTTGTTGTTAGAAGAGTGAGCAGAACTACGCATAAATCCCAACTATCCCCGTTCCGGAACATTTTTAAGAGGAAACCCACATACAATTCTATAGTTTTGAAGTAGTCATTGAAAAAGAACCTGAAGATGATGGTTATTTCGCTTATAGTCCTAGTTTGCCTGGCTGTTTTAGTAATGGTCAAACCATTGAAGAAACCAAACGGAATATCCGCGAAGCCATTCTACAACATCTTGATTTTTTCAAATTAGAGAAGAAATAAGGAGTAACGAACTTGATGATACACTTAAATATCTGCCTAAATGATGACCTGGGTACTCAAATTACCTCGCGGGCTAACCAACTTGGCCAAACCTATGACACCTTGATAGGTCAAATTCTCACCGATTGGTTGCAACACTCAGGGCAATCACCACTCTGGCCTGCGGAAGTTTTAACCTTCAATGGCATTGAGGACTTTGAACCGTTTGAAAGCCATCGGCAGGAACTTTTGCAGCCGACAGAAGACTCTTTAATATGAAATATCTTCTGGATACCTGTACCGTTAGTGATTTCGTGCGAGGAAATGTCGGAGTTTTACGGCGCCTCAAAGAAACTCCACCATCGCAGTTAGCGGTGTCTAGCATTACGGTGATGGAAATAGAATATGGATTAAAACTCAACACCGTTCAAGCAAAAAAGGTGGAAAAGGTCATTTCTCCCTTCCTTAGTAGGGTTCAATTGTTAGCCTTTGAACGAGAGGATGCGATAACCGCAGCAGCTATTCGTGCAAGTTTGCGTCAACAGGGGACCCCGATTGGAAGTTATGACGTATTGTTAGCGGGTGGTGCATTACAACGTGGACTCGTCTTAGTGACCTCTAATACCAAAGAATTTCAACGTGTGCAGGGGCTTATGTTGGAGGACTGGCGGTGTTAGTTCTTAAAAAATATCTAACCAAGTTTGGCCATCGCGGTTCTTATTCTGCCGAAGTATTAACTTTGACCATGACCAGTGTCAAAATGGACCCAATGATTTGCAGCTATTGCTTTGACTAACGTGACTAACACACCTTCGCCCGTTGCTGAATACTGGTTACAGATAAGTTCTGAAGCATGAATTCGGCGGTATTTTCCCTCACCCCCGGCCCCTCTCCCAGAGGGAGAGGGGCGAAAGAAAATAGGAGAAAATTTCTGCTTCAGTACTTAACCGCCGGGGACGAACAGTTGAAACCAGCCCGGCAAGAATTTGCCACCGGGCAATGGATAGAAGTAGAAGATTTGGATGAACTATTCCAAGGCAGCGAACATTACGAACTGAGTGCGGTCTAGTTTGGAAATGACCGATAACATAACCAGATTGGAGAAAAACCATGGTTAAAATACTTGAAACCGTATTTGATGGCAAAGTCTTCCATCCTATAGAACCACTCGCTTTAGCGGCTAATACTCATATTTGGGTGACGATTGACACTTCCCCTGCCCACTAACCCACTAAATACCTACGGGAGGAGTGGTAGGCAACCAGAAGACATTGCCTACCTCACCTGCTGGTTTACCGCGGCCCACCACATCAACTACCGTCGTGGAAAAGGGGTGATGGGCAAACACCGGCTAAAATAACAGCAATAAACCCAACGTAGGTTCTTGATTCATCTTATCAATCACTTGGTAATTAGAGCGCAGAATTAACTCAATTTGTTGGGTGGTACAATTGCCACGACGTAACCAAATCAGTTTAGGAGGATAACCCCATAATACGCTCAAATCACTAAAATCGGCATCTTTAGTGACAATAAGATAATCATGGTCCTTGGCATATTGCCAAATTTCTACATCCGACGCTTGGTCAAGCCCCAGTAAATAAACTTGAGTTGAATCAGGAAATAAATCCGCTAATCGTGAAATTAGACGTGGTGACAAATTATGGTCAAAGAGCAACTTCATAACTTTCCACCAAAGTTTGATGCTCACGCTGGGCGGCGTAACTTAGACAGGCGCTAATATCTGTAGCGGTTAAATAGGGAAAGTCCTCCAGAATCTCTTGAGGTGTCATCCCCGCGGCTAAATAAGAAAGGACATCGTAAACGGTGATTCGCATCCCACGAATGCAAGGTTTACCGCCACGTTTGCCGGGTTCAAGAGTAATAATATGTTGGTAATTCATAAGAACTTTTACTTTGGATAGATGGCTTCTGAGAAACTACGTTGTTTTGGTACTACTTTAACAGTGTAACAGAACTAATTAGTCTAGTCAAGCTGTTATCTCAAGAATGAAATGATTCACCTTCAAGCAATGGATAGAAATAGAAAATTGGGATGAACTATTCCAAGGCCGCGAACATTACGAACTGAGTGCGGTCTAGTTTGGAAATGACCGATAACATAACCAGATTGGAGAAAGACCATGATTAAAACACTTGAAACCGTATTTGATGGCAAAGTATTCCATCCGATAGAACCACTCGCGTTAGCGGCTAACACTCATATTTGGGTGACGATTGACACTGCCGCGATTGCAGAAAGTACTCCTTACTCTTTTTTGAAAACGGCACGTTCACTCAATTTAGATGGCCCCCCAGATTGGGTGACCCGTCTGAAAGATGGAATTTGAATAATTTGAGACTTTATGACATGGCTAAATTTGACAAACTCCTCGCCCAAATCCTCGGTGGCACTGCTGACCACAACTTCTCTTTCTCAGTCTTGTGCCATATTTTGAAAACTCTGGAGTTTACCGAATGCATAAGGGGAGATCATCATATTTTTACCAAAATCGGCATTGAAGAAATCTTGGACTTACAACCATTGGGTTCAAAAGCCAAAGCGTATCAAGTTAAACAAGTTCGTGAACTTATTCTCAAATATCGTCTTGCCAAAAAAGGTCACCATGAATAGCAAATACGAAATCATTCTGTACTGGAATCAAGCAGACCAAATCTTTATTGCTGAAGTTCCAGAATTAGCTGGTTGTATGGCCGATGGTCAAACTTATCAAGAAGCACTCCGTCATGCCGAAATCATTATTCAAGAATGGCTAGAAACAGCTCACGAGTTGGGACGACCCATTCCGCAACCCAGAGGTAAATTGATGTATGCCTAGCACCATTTAGCTTGACCTCGAGGTTCAAGCCAGGTAGGGTGAGCCACGCGCCTTATCGTTGCCCACCAAATACCCTGACTCCACGTAACCCACCAAGTGCCCATGGAGATTTCAGGATAGGTGACGTTACTATTAAATCACCGGCTCATTAAATTTCAGCAACGCTTCCTGCTTCTCGCAAAGTCTGGTAGTCCCTACCAACCAATGGAGGTATTAAAATTCAATGGGTTATCAAAACTCAAAGTTTCCTAAGCCTCAAAGGCTTAGGAAACTTAGGGAGTCCCAAAATTTCCTAGGCTGCGACGGCTTAGGAAGCCTAAAATCGGTAAAGTTTAGGAGAACGTTAGCTCCTAAAGTTTAATACCTCCATTAGTTGGTAGGGTCTGTCAATACTCTCTTAAGGAGAGGCAATTACCCGGTATTCCGCAGATTGTGCGTGAGCCTCCAGTCCTTCTGCTCTGGCCAAAATTGAGGCCACACGCCCTAACCGGTCTGCCGCTTGAGGAGAGCACTGAATGAGTGAGGAACGTTTTTGGAAATCATAGACTCCTAATGGTGAAGAAAACCGGGCGGTGCCTGAAGTTGGTAAGACATGATTAGGGCCGGCACAGTAATCGCCTATGGCTTCGGCGGTGTAACGACCCAGAAAAATAGCTCCGGCATGACGAATTTGTGGTACGAGGGATTGCGGGTCGGCGACGGCTAATTCCAGATGTTCCGGTGCAATAAAATTGGCGACGGCGACCGCTTCGGTTAAATCTTTAACCTGAATTAAAGCGCCGCGTTGAGTTAACGAGGTGCGAATAATGTCGGCCCGTGGCTGGGTGTCAATTAAACGATGAATGCTGGTTTCAACGGCATCTAAAAAAGCGGCTTGTGGACTGACTAAAATCGCTTGGGCTTGCTCATCGTGTTCGGCTTGAGCAAATAAATCCATGGCGATCCAGTCGGGTGGGGTGTCGCCGTCACCAATTATTAGGATTTCGGAGGGGCCTGCGATCAGGTCAATGCCTACGGTGCCAAAGACGAGACTTTTGGCGGTCGCGACATAAATATTACCTGGCCCAACAATTTTATCCACTTTGGGAATAGTGACGGTGCCATAAGCTAAGGCGGCAATGGCTTGAGCACCACCGAGGGTAAAGACTTTATCTACTCCAGCAATGGCGGCGGCGGCTAATACCATTGGATTTAAGACATTGTCAGGGGCAGGTACCACCATGATAATTTCACCTACTCCGGCCACTTTGGCGGGGAGTGCATTCATCAACACGGAGGAAGGATAGGTGGCTTTGCCTCCTGGTACATAGATGCCTACTTTGTCCAACGGTGTTACTTGTTGGCCTAAGACGGTACCATCGGCTTCAGTATATTGCCAAGAGGTGGCTTTTTGATGTTGATGATAGGCCAGGATTCGGGCGGCGGCTTGTTCCAACGCTTGTCGTGGGGTGGGAGCCAACTGCGCTAAGGCTTGTTGTAATTGAGTCGCTGACACTATCACTTCCTGCATCGTTAGCACTGGTCGCCGGTCCAGCCGGCGTGTGTATTCCAACAAAGCAGTATCGCCGTGAGTTCGAACTTGTTGTAAAATGTCACGGACCACTTGAGTCACTGATTCGTCAGCCACCGTTTCCCAAGTGAGAAGTGATTTTAAGTCGGTCCAAAAATTAGTGTGTGTGGTGGATAGTCGTATCATAATTTTCTTAATTCTCCTAATTTAAACTAATTGGCCTGATTAAGCTCAAATTCTTGTTTGGCCAATTCTCTTCCTAAATATAACGCATGAGCGATTTCAGATAGTGCGTTATCACGCGCCAGTTGTTGTTCAATTATTATTGCCGATTTACCACGATACTCGGCAATCACGGCACCTTGATAGGTATGTTGCACGACTAATTCGCGGGTTTGTTCATCGATGGTGACCGCGAAGTTACCATGATAATCATAACGAGGTTCTCGTTTGCCGGTGTCGGCTTGTATTATCTCGTCAGTTTGCTTGGTGGCGGCAATGATTTTAGCTTTGTCCAAGAGGTCATCACTGATACTAATAGAGTGACTAAAAACGGTAATCGCTCCAGCTTTTACTCCAACCGCCGTGGCGACATATTCTTGAATGGCCATCAGTCCATAGACGTTTTCTAACCAGGCATCCATGGCGTTATGGGTGCGAAAAGTGGCGGTTAGGGTCAAACTTTTTTCAAAGTATCGAAAAAACAGTGAGACTAAACAGGGGCAACCATGCCCTTCAGATAAATCACGACTGTTATCCCAGAGAGACACATAAGCATGACGGGAATTGAGGTCTGCTTGTAGGCGTTGGATTACTATGGCCAGCGAGTCCACGACCTGCCCTTGATAATGAAAATAACTACGTATTCGATTACCATAACTATAAGATTGTTCTGATAATTCTGGACTTAATATCCGTTTCTGGTATTCTTCAAAATGGGCGAGTGAGAATCCATATTTAGCTAGAGACTCCGCGGGCTCGGCTTGCGGGTGAGTAATGACCACTTTCACATTTGGCAATTCAATCCTGGGTCCTTTTTTCAAGGTGACTGAATGACCAAAGCGTACTAACCGAAAAATTAATTCTTGCCACGCGGTTAGGGGTGTTTCACGTAAAATATTATGGTGGCGTGGCTCTGAAGGATAGCGTTGCACTTGGGGTTTGGGTAATTCTACACTAATTCGAGTTAATGAATCACTCACCTTATGCACGGTTAACTCAACCACCCCCAACCCCTCCTTGGTAAGGAGGGGAGTAAGCACCTTACGCACGGTTAACTCAACCACCCCCAACCCTTCCTTGGTAAGGAGGGGAGTAAGCACCTTACGCACGGTTAACTCAACCACCCCCAACCCTTCCTTGGTAAGGAGCGGAGTAAGCACCACCGGCATCGCAGGGAATTGATGATGACTAAAGAACTCGGTTACGCCGGCTTTGGTTTGAACTTCGCTCAATTTACCAAATACCTGAATTTGTATCCCATTCTTAAAATCGGTAGGCGTGACTAGGCCATCGATAATTCTCTGGGTGCCTACGATTCGATAGGAGGGGGTGCCAAGATATTCTACCGGTTCAAGTCCAAATTGAAAAAAATTAACTAACTCTTCCCGCGATCCAGAAAGGTTTTGGCCAAGGACCACGAGATTAGTAATCTGTGGATTCCATAATAAATTCCGTAACATCTGGGGTAGGCCGTTACCATATAAATTACCAATTACCGCGATTCTGGAAGAGGTGGGCGATAAATCAATAGCTAGTTCACTTAACCATTTTAGCACTGATTTAACCGGTGACCATAAGGTGATAATACCGGTATCGCCTTGGGGATTGACCAGATGCAAACGGTCGGCATAGTAAATTGGTTCAAAGGTCATTGATTAAATGAAGAAAAATTTGGAGTTGGAAAATCTGTAGTTGCACATTTATTTAATTGTCGGTAAAATTAATTTGAATTGTAACTGTTAACGGTGTAAACTACAAAGAATTTTTAAGATTAAGATTATGCCAAAAATTGCTCATCCTATTCGCCCTTTAGCGGATGTTAATGTGTTGCCTCAAAAAGATGGCACTTCTGATATTGTGGTTTGTTTTATGCCAGACCCCGTAATGATTGTAGGGGAAGGTAATTCTAAAGCCATGTTAGCTTTGGATGCGTCGGCTTCGTTACGAAGTGAATACGGTTTCGGCGGAGCATTTGGCGGTAGCCCAAATTTTGTTGAATTAGTCGCCAGAAAAATTGGCGCATTGCTGACGGGGATTACTAAAAGTGGTATGGCCATGGGGATTTATTGGGCGGTCAGTCACGATGGTAGTCAAATTGAAGCGATTGGGGAATTTGAGGAGGCTGCATGGTCGCAGGCCGTGATTGTGGGACCTAAAAAACAGGTATGGGGCAAAGGCACCAAATTATTGCCCGCCTTGCGTTATTGTGTGGATACGGTAGCCAAGGATTCGGATTGGACTATGGGGGTGTTTATCACGGATGGCGTGATTGAGGATGAGAAGGAGTGTCTCGCTTTTGGTTTAAAATTGGGTCAAGAGATGGCCACCGGTCGTCGCTCGCCGCTAAAATTCATTCTAATTGGAGTCGGTAAGCAGGTGGATAAAGGACAGTTAGAACGGTTTGATGATATGTTTGAAGGCAGTGGCATCGAGGTTGATTTGTGGTCCACGGGCCTGGCTTATTCCATGCGTGATGAGGCCGATATTCTCAATGTTTTGTATGGAGAATTGATGGATGAGCAGATGACGGTGGCACCGTCGGGAGAAGTGAGAAACCGTGACGGGAAAATACTAAAATCATGGACTAACGGGTTGCCTGGCAAATTCCGTTTTACTTTGCCCAGAGGTGAAAGTCAATTTGTGATTACGGTGGGTGAGCATCGAATTGTGCAAGATGTTTCTGAAATCACTGGGGCCGTGAGGAGTCAATCTCAACTCTTGGTCCAAAAGGGGTAACTAATCATGTCTATATTTGACCGTTATTTTGGTAAAAAAGTGGGGGGGGGAGTAGCCCAGGATTATACCATTTCTTCGAGCCACACGGCGAAGGAATTTGGCAAAGTCTATGTCCGTAAAACGAAAGATAAGTTGCAAGTACAATTTACTATTTTAATGGAACCTGAAGGACAACAGGCCGAAGGTTGGCAAACTGGGGTCGCGTTAGATGCTAGTTCTTCAATGACTACCGCTTATGGTCGTGAATTAACAGGTGAGTTGCCGCCGGCCGTGACTAAGGAGTATGAAAAAAAGGGATGGATTAGGCATCAAGAAGAGGATAATCAACGGTTTCGAGTGTTTGAAAAAGCCGCAGTCACTGATGCGTTGAATAAAGGGTATTTTAAATACACGGAGAATGTCGTGGAGCCAATTGCCCGTAAATTTGTCGCTTACTTGGCCAGTCGTTTAGATGTGGATGGTGGGACTACTTTGATTTATTGGGCGGGTGAAGATGGTTCTAAATATGAAGTGGTGGGCGATATTCGGGCGGAAGAATGTGAAACGCTGTTGGTCTCTGGCCCCAAAACATTCAGGTTGGGGGTCCGTACCCTGTTACGACCGGCATTGGAATATTTTGTCACTCGGTTTGTCGAGGCACCACGGGGGATGTATATTTTCATTACCGATGGACGCATTGATGATTTGGATGCCGTCAAGCGTTATACTATCCAGTTGGCGAAAGAAATTCAAGCGAGCCAACGCAATTTGGTCAAGTGTATTTTAATTGGTGTCGGTCCAGAGGTTGATGAACGACAGATGATAGAATTAGATGACCTGGATACGGGTACTGAAGTGGATATTTGGGACCATAAAATTGCTACCGACATGCGTGAGTTAGTGGAAATCTTTGCTGAATTGGTGGATGAGAATCAGATGGTGGCACCGCTGGCTAGTGTGTACGATTCTAACGGTCAATTAGTCAAACGATTTGCCGATGGCTTGCCCGCTAAAGTGGTGTTAGAGTTACCGGTCACCGCACAATGGTTTGAATTGGAAGTGATGGAAAAACGGTTTCGGCAAACGCTAGTGGAGAGGAGTTGAAGAATGGGAAACGTAGTTGGCTGTCAGATTTTTCTTATTCCCACGCACCCGCGTGGCGGGAGATGGACGCAGGCGCGTCCGTACTGCATTCCCACGTTAGCGCGTGGGAACGAGGAGAAAAAATATTATGTTAATTTTTGAACTAAGCACTCCCCAGCGCACGGCACCGGCGCAATATCCGGCCCAACGGCCAACGGTGACTGATATTCCGACTGAGCTTTTGCGAAAACAACGGCCCACATTACCAGAAGTTTCAGAAATGCAGGTGGTGCGACATTATACTCGCTTGTCGCAAAAGAATTTTTCTATCGATACACATTTTTATCCGTTAGGGTCTTGCACGATGAAATATAATCCGCGTATTTGCAATACCTTAGCTCGTTTACCTAATTTGTTAGCTCGTCATCCATCTACTCCTGCTTCACACAGTCAAGGCGTGTTAGCCTGTTTATATGAGTTACAGGAAATGTTGAAAGCGATAACGGGGATGAAAGGTGTCTCTCTGGTCCCGGCGGCCGGAGCCCAAGGTGAGTTTGCTGGGGTAGCGATGATTCGGGCTTACCATCATGCCAAAGGAGATACAAAACGCACGGAAATGTTAGTTCCAGATGCGGCTCATGGGACTAATCCAGCGTCAGCGGCGATGTGTGGTTTTACGGTGAAGGAGATACCTACCACGGCCGCGGGCGATGTAGATATAGTCGCTTTGAAAGCCGCGTTGGGGCCGCAAACTGCGGGGATTATGTTGACCAATCCTTCGACTTTAGGTGTGTTTGAACGAAATATGATAGAAATTGCGCAACAAGTTCATCATGCCGGTGGCTTATTGTATTATGATGGGGCAAATTTAAATGCCATTTTAGGTAAAGTGCGACCTGGGGATATGGGATTTGATGTGATTCATGTCAATTTACATAAAACTTTTTCCACGCCTCATGGGGGTGGTGGCCCCGGCGCGGGTCCTGTCGGAGTCAGTGAACGATTACTGCCATTTTTACCGATTCCTATCGTCGGTTATCGTAATAATCGCTATGAGTGGTTGGCCGAGACCGAGTTTCCACAAACTATTGGACGCTTATTAGCGCATCCTGGCAATGTGGGAGTGTTATTACGTGCTTATATCTATGCACGAATATTGGGACGTGAAGGGATGATTAGAGTGGCGGAATTTTCGACGTTAAATGCTAATTATTTACAGGCTCAATTGACTAAAATCGGTTTTGAGATGGCATTTCCACAACGTCGTGCCAGCCATGAATTTATTATCACCCTGAAATCGCCAGCGAAACAATGGGGAGTGACGGCCATGGATTTTGCTAAAGCATTATTAGATAAAGGTTTCCATGCGCCGACGACTTATTTTCCATTGTTAGTCCCGGAGTGTTTATTAATTGAACCGGCCGAAACTGAAGATAAACAAACGCTAGATCAGTTTATTCAAGCCTTGCAGGAGATTTTGTTGGAAGCTCAAGCGAATCCATCACAGTTAAAAGCGGCACCTTATTATTTGCCGGTAAGGCGGTTAAACGAGGTAAAAGCGGCGAAAGAATTAAATATTGTGTGGAGGGAGTAGATCCGATTCATGCTACTCGCTCCCGAATAAAGGGGGATAATAGATGGCCATTGATAATAATGACGAAAATATGGCCGAAACGGTAGAGACCATTCGTGATGCCATGCGGGAATTTCATGCGGCGATGAAATTCCGTGATGCGTTGACGATCAAAATTGGTACTCGCACTACTCAAATCGTTCGTGTGAGCATGGTGGCGTTGTTAGTGTTAGCGGCGGCCATGTTTTATTTGATTTCCACGCTGACGGCCAAAATGAATGATATTGCTGATCGAATGAATAATATTTCTGGATACATGGAGAATATGAACTATTACTTTTTGTCAGTAGCTAAAAACATGGAGAGTATGCAACATACCGTGGCTGACATGAATAAAAATATTGCTGTTATTCCGACGATGAATAATTCGGTAACGAGCATGAGCAAAAATTTAGTGGAGGTGAGCCAAAATTTTGGGTCGGTCACGGGAGATATGAAGGTAATTAAGCAAACTCTGGCTGACATGAATAAAAATATTGGTGTGATGCCGACCATGAATACTGCTATGGTACAAATGAGTGGTGATATGCTCAAAATGAGCCGTGATATGAAGGGTATGAAAGATAGTATGATGTTAATGGAAAAAAGTATCAACACCATGGGCGTTGATATGGGCAATATGAGTTATCAATTTGCCAGCCTAAATCAACGGGTCGGGGTCATGGGGTATAATGTGGACCGCATGGCGAGTCCGATGCGCTTATTTTTTCCGTTCAGTCAGTAATCAGCTTACTACAAATTAAGTGTTAACTTAATTTGGATAAATTTTGGATAAACTTTAAGGAGTTAGTTTAGTATGTATAGTCTGAGTGTAAAGTTGAACAGTGATTTTGAGACCACCGTACAACGGGTGACGGCGGCGTTGCAACAAGAGAAATTGGGGATTCTTAATGAAATTAACGTGGACACGGTACTCAAAAATAAATTGAATGTAGAGATGCCACGCTATCGCATTTTGAATGTATGCAGTCCGACTATAGGACATCGTTTGCTAAATGCGGACCCCGATATTGGTGCTTTGTTGCCCTGTAATGTGCTGGTTCGAGAGGAGTATGATGGCACTACCACGGTGATATTTATGGATCCGGTCACGGTGTTTGGGTTGACCGAAAATGCTGAGGTTATTGCCATTGCCCAAGAAGTTAAGGCGATGTTGATGCGAGTGAAAGCGGCATTATGATTAAGTTCTCAATGTGGTCTGCGGTTTGAAAAATTCAGGTACTAAGTTTCTTAAACCTTTGAGGTTTAGGAAACTTGACTTTGGCGTGTGGCCATTTTCCATGGATAACACCCCTCGAAGGGGTGTTATCCCTGCCTGTATACGCAAACCACCCCCAGCCCTCCCCTTAAGCAAGGGAGTTTTTCCAACTAACTCCCCTCCTTACCAAGGAGGGGCTGGGGGTGGTTGGGTTATGAGGTGAATTAAGTAATATTTGAAAATTATTTGGAGATTATTATCGAGGAACTATTATGGCAAGTTACAATACTAATGAATTTAAAGCTGGTTTAAAATTGATGATGGATGGCGATCCGTGCACGATTATGGACAACGAATTTGTCAAACCAGGTAAGGGGCAAGCGTTTAATCGGGTTAAATTACGAAATCTCAAAACCGGTCGAGTGCTAGAGCGCACTTTTCGCTCAGGTGAGTCACTAGAAGCCGCTGATGTGGTGGAAACTGATATGCAGTATTTATATAGTGATAGCGAGTATTATCATTTCATGGTGCCAGACACGTATGAGCAATTTGCTATTTCGACCGAGATTATCGGAGACACCGTGAAATGGCTGAAAGGAGATGAAATATGTATTGTAACCCTGTGGAATGGACAACCCTTAATTATCACGCCACCTAATTCAGTGGTGTTGGCCATTACTGGGACGGAGCCTAGCATCCGTGGTGACACCTCTGGAGGAGGTAGTAAATCTGCTACCTTGGAGACTGGAGCCGTGATTCGGGTACCGTTATTTTTGAATGTGGGTGATTTAATTAAAGTAGATACCCGTAGTAGCGAATATTTATCACGAGCGAAAGAATAAAGGGATGGGGATAATTTAAGGATAAAGAAATTTATTGAAAGTTCGATAACAGTTTTGGAATTGAAATAACGGACTGTCGTCATATTGGTGTCAAACCTCGTAAGTCTTTTCAACCTACGAGGTTTATTATTTTCTCGTGCTGAACTGCCAAGTCAAGTCGAAGTTGAAATTTCAACTTAGGGACCACCAATAAATAAATTATCCATTTCGGTAGAGACAATCCCTGGTGGTTGCCTTGACCTGAGGGATTAAATGGACCATCTATTTATTGGTGGTCCCTGAATATTATTAGTTTTAATTAAAACGCTCAATTCGATACAAATTAACTCTCGCTGGAGGAATATTGCTCCAAACAATTTTGGAAGCGGTAAGTCTGAAATGATGTGGTACATAAGGGTCACGTCCACGCATCAAATCGTAAGTATATTGTAGATAGAGACCATTTTTCGGCAACAGATGGTCAATTTCTTTAACCACATGATGTACTAAGCGAAGCGGTAAACTACGAAAAGGTAAGCCACAGATTAGTGTATTGACACGTAGCGCATCAGCACCTAATAAGTCAATCAAGTGTGCGGCATCTCCTTCTATTACCCGTAAACGAGGAAAGTGTTGTTTTAAATGTTCGGCCAATTGATGAGAACGCTCTACTGCTATAATGCGGTCTGGCGCAATATTTTGTTGAAGCAAAGCGGTAGTCATTACCCCAGTGCCGGCACCCAAGTCAACAATTAAACCTTCCGTCGCGGAAGCCGGTATCATTCGTGCCACTACTTTTGCCAGATGTCGTGAACTGGGGCAAGCGGCACCGACCGCACGAGGATTTTGCCAAATTTCTTTGGCAAACAGCATCAAGGGAGAATTTAACAGAGGTAACGTCTTCTGCGTGGTATTATCGTGGTAGTTATGGTGATTGTCAGGGTCTTCGGTTTTAAATCGAGAACGACTCACATCAATCACTTTGGCGACTGAGCGGTGCATGATCGCTTGTGCTTTCATTATTTTTCTTTGTATCACTAACATACTTCCTTATAGCAACGGTTTTACAGTGGTAATAATCAATCGATATAATCGAGGTGACGAGCTTTAGTTTGCTTAATTAAATTGATTGGTCCTTTAAAGTTTGTCATCCCGTTATGTTTACATGGTACTAATTATAGTATAGCGTACCCCTGTCTAGGGTTAGTTGCAATCGTTACTTGCATTAAATTTGTTTAATTTCTGGATTTTTAGATTAACTAATGTTATGGTGAATTACGGTGTGGTGTGGGGCAAATGCCATTGCTGTACGGTAATCAATTGATAACTCCAGATTTGACAACTGGTTGAAAGTTGTCAAATCAAAGTGGTCAAATCTTGGTCAACAATTGATAACTCCAGATTTGACAACTGGTTGAAAGTTGTCAAATCAAAGTGGTC
>DZAL01000040.1:0-6242 GCA_022729575.1 Thiomargarita sp. | reverse complement strand
AAATCTTCAAACACCGACTAGTCGACGGTTTAGGCTTTATCGATCAACTTTTGCAATAACGTTTGTTGGGCCGATATCGGGGGACTTTCCCCTGGGGTCAAACGAGTATACTGTCCATCCTGGTCAAGCACCCAGGCTTGAGTATTATCTTGTAAATACAATTGTAAATCTTCCATTACCCGTGCTTTGAGGTCCGGTGTCTCAATCGGATAACACTCCTCAACTCGTTTGGATAAATTACGATCCATCCAATCGGCACTGGCACAAAATATTTCAGTATCACCGTTATTCCAAAAACAATAACACCGTGAATGCTCTAAAAATCTGCCGACAATGGAGCGTAGATGAATGTGCTCAGAAATTCCTGGTACCCCGGGTCGTAAACAACAGATACCACGCACAATTAAATCAATCTTTACGCCCGCCATCGCCGCCGCATATAAGGCTTGAATAATATCAGGTTCCGTCAGCGCGTTCATTTTAGCGATGATACGCGCCGGTTTCCCTTCTCGCACATGATTAGCTTCGCGTTGAATTCGCTCCAATAATCCTGATTTTAACGTAAACGGTGATTGTAGCATTTTTACCAATTTTTCACCGCGACCCAGCGTGGTTAACTGCATAAACATTTTATGCACATCGGCTCCAATCTCCTTATCACAAGTAAACAAGCCGTAGTCAGTATAAAGACGAGAAGTCCGGGCATGATAATTACCCGTGCCTAAATGTACATAACGTCTCAATTTTTTACCTTCCCGGCGCACGACCAAAATCATTTTAGCATGGGTTTTATAGCCAACGACCCCATATACCACATGCGCCCCTGCTTCTTGCAAGCGCGTAGCTAGACGAATATTCTCCTCTTCGTCAAAGCGGGCGCGTAATTCAACTATCACGGTCACTTCTTTATTGGCTCTGGCGGCTTGCACCAGCACATCCACTACCAGCGAATCCGCCCCGGTACGATAAAGCGTTTGTTTAATCGCCAATACTTGTGGATCCGTAGCAGCTTGACGCACGAAATCAATGACTGGCGCAAATGAATGAAAGGGATGATGTAATAAAATATCTCCTTCGCGGATATTTTCAAACATATTGCGTCCAATCTGGCGCGGAATTACCGGCGTGAAATTCGGATATTTTAAATCTGGTCGATTCACTAAATCCGGTAACGAGATTAACCGATTGAGATTGACCGGGCCATTGACTTGATACAAATCTTGCTGTGATAGTTTGAATTGTTTTAGTAAAAAATTAATCATGTTATCTGGACAATTGTCCGCGACTTCTAAGCGCACACAATCTCCATAGCGTCGTCCTGGCAACTCTCCTTCTAAGGCGCGTAACAAGTCGTCCACTTCTTCGGTATCGACAAATAATTCACTATTACGGGTTAACCGAAATTGATAACAACCGGTGACTTTCATGCCAGGAAATAAACCTTCCACTTGCGCATGAATAATGGATGATAAAAAGACGAAATCGTAAGGATGTTCAGACACTTCCGGTGGTAATTGCACAAACCGCGGTAAAGCTCGTGGGGCCTGCACTACCGCTAATCCACTTTCACGACCAAACGCATCTTTGCCTTCCAAGGAGACAATAAAATTCAAACTTTTGTTCAAAATACGTGGAAATGGATGGGCCAGGTCCAAACCAATCGGACTTAAAATGGGTAATAACTCTTCATGAAAATAATTCCGGATCCATTGCGATTTCTCCTCATTCCAACGATCCCGTTTCAAAAAATAAATACCCTCTTTTTCTAAAGCCGGTAACACTATTTCATTGAGTAAACGATACTGCTCATCCACAAATTGGTGCGCGGCCACACTAATATAGTCTAATACCTGCTGTGGCGAAAAATTATCTAGCCATACCGACAAGGTACCATAAGCGGCTTGTTGTTTAAAAATGGCCACCCGTACTTCAAAAAATTCATCGAGGTTAGTGCTGGCAATACATAAAAACCGTAATCGTTCTAACAATGGCATAGTTTGGTCTTCCGCTTGTGCTAAGACACGCCGATGAAATGCCAACAAACTAAATTCCCGATTAATATACAACTCCGGTCGGGTTAAATCCACCGCTTTACTTTCCTCGGTTATCGTGGTGGCTATCTCAGGGGCCGGCGAAATTTGAGAATCTATTTGCTTCACACTATGGTTAGCAACAAAAGGAAGAGTACTCATTTCACTATCTATTTGATTAATCATAATTTATGATTTAAGTCACGATTTAATAATAAATGGAAAATCTGGGCTATCATTAATAACGATAACGTTAATTGTGAAAATGGTATTGAACCAATTGTGTATCTATGTTAAAATAATTCTTATCTGATTTCAAGTAAAGATTTGACAACTTTTCGAAAGTTGTCAAATCTCGAACTACAGCAGATTTGACAATTTTTCGAAAGTTGTCAAATCTAACACAGGGCCAGATTTGACAACTTTTTGAAAGTTGTCAAATCTTAGTCAAATCTTGGTCACAAATTTTGGTCAAAACTAGAATGACATCAATCAATTGGGGCATCTTAGGCACCGGTTACGTTGCCAAACAATTTGCCCAGGGTTTACAACAATTACCATACGCTAAATTATTGGCCGTGGGTTCTCGACAACTAGAGACCGCACAACAGTTTGCTCAAGCCTTTCAAGTACCACGTAGTTACCACAGTTATGAAGCGTTAGTACAGGACCAGGAGATAGACATTATTTATATCGCTACTCCCAACACTGAGCACTACGAGCATTGCTTACTTTCATTGCAAGCGGGCAAGGCGGTGTTATGTGAAAAACCCTTTACCCTGAATGCGCAACAAGCCAGAGAAATTATCGCCGTGGCTCATGCACAGAAATTATTTTGCATGGAAGCATTATGGACTCGCTTTCTCCCCTTGATGCAACAACTGCCGCTGTTACTTAAAGCCGACGTGATTGGCGAGGTGAAACTTTTAATCGCCGATTTTGGATTGCGTCTCAAATTCAATCCTCAAGACCGTCGTTTTAATCCAGCGTTAGGCGGAGGTGCGTTACTGGATTTGGGCATTTATCCGATTGCGTTAGCCTCTTACCTGTGGGGTCGTCCGACCACGATTCATAGCCACAGTCTTATCGGTAAAAGTCAAGTAGATGAACAAACCACCATGATATTAGGACACGCGCAGGGTACACAAGCCTTGCTCGCTTGTAGCTTTCTCACCACTACGCCCCAGGAGGCTCTGCTGTTAGGGACGCATGGACGGCTCAAAATTCATGCCCCATTGTATCGACCAGCGAAATTGTCGATACAATCATTTTCTGAAATAGACCCGACGCTAACAGGAGGCCACAGAGGAGGAATAGTTTCTCGCCTTAAACAATGGCGAGTGGTGAGGACCGTTTATGATAGTTTAGTATCTTGGAGACAACAACCAACCAATAAAACCTTTGCTTATCAAGGTAATGGCTACCATTACGAAGCCGCCGAGGCGATGCGCTGTTTACAACAGGGACTGCTCGAAAGTCAAATCATGCCACTGGCGGAATCCTTGAGTATTTTAGAAACACTCGACACCATTAGAGCACAAGCTAATTTTAAATATCCAATTGAAATTACTGAATAACTATGACTACCACAACCTCTACTGCAACTACTGCAACCACTACTGGCATTGCTTTTGTCGGTTGTGGTTTTGTTGCCGACTATTATATCAGCACCTTAAAACATCATCCCGAATTAGAATTGGTGGGCGTGATGGACCGCGATTCCGCCCGGGCCACTCAATTTGGTACTTTTTATGGCGTTAAAGTTTATCCCACATTGCCAGAATTATTGGCCGACTCTAAAATCACTATTGTGGCCAATTTGACCAATCCTGACAGTCATTTTGAAGTTTCCAAGCAATGTTTAGCCGCGGGTAAACATGTCTATTCGGAAAAACCGTTAGCAATGTCGTTGGCGGACGCTCACACTTTGGTAGAATTGGCCGCCCAACGTGGTTTATATTTATCGTCGGCCCCTTGCGGCATTTTAGGTGAAACCGCGCAGACCCTTTGGCAAGCATTGCAAAAAGATGAAATTGGTACGCCACGAGTCGTTTATGCCGAAATTGATGATGGACCGATTCATTTATTGCAACCCAATACTTGGTTTAGTCCGGCCGGCGCAATGTGGCCCTATAAAGATGAATTTGAAGTGGGTTGTACTTTGGAACATGCCGGTTATTATCTCACCTGGTTAGCCGCTTTTTTTGGTCCAGCGCAAACGATGACCGCATTCTCTTCTTGTTTGATGCCGAATAAACAAGTTTTACCGGAAGAGCCGTTGAATATTAATACCCCAGATTTTGCCGTCGCTTGCATCACCTTTACCTCTGGGGTGGTAGCACGTCTGACGTGTAGCATTGTCGCGCCGTTTAACCATGCCCTGAAAATCGTCGGTGATCAGGGAATTATTTCGGTCGATGAATGTTGGAACTACCATGCGCCAGTCTATGTGGATCGTTATTCAAAATTGAAATTTCGGAGCGATAAATATCCCTTTATCAGAAAGTTTCCTTTTCTCAAAACGTTATTAGGGCTAAGTCCCAAAGAGTATCCACCAATTCGTAAACCTAACTTAAAACTGCGCTATGCTAGACACTACCAGGATTTTTCCAGAGGCATTGCTGAATTGGCTCAAGCCTTACGTGAGCAACGTCCTCCTTATATTACCCCAGAATTTTCTTTACACATCCATGAAATTGTGTTAGCTTTACAAAATGCGCTGGCTACCAATGCGCCTTATCACTTGACGACTACTTTTAAACCGCTACTTCCTAAAGGAGCAGAGGATCTGATTTGACCACTGATTGAAAGTGGTCAAATCTTGATTCACCACAGTCTTATGGATGATTCTAATTCACCGCGAATTTTACTCTCGGCTTATCAATGTGGTCCTGAAATGGGCTCAGTTTCTCATATTGGTTGGGAATGGTATTCCCATTTGGCTAAACAAGTACCAGTAACACTCATTACGCATATTAGGAATCGTCCTACGTTATTGAATGCCGGTGCTCCACTAGCTCATTCCCAAATCATTTTTATTGATACCGAATGGTTAGCAGACCCCTTATTTAATTTGGTTTGTAAACTGTTTCCAAAAAGTGAATACGCGGTGTCTTTATTTTCCTCCATAGATTTTTATTTTTATGATTGGTTGGCCGTCAAGGAAGTTAAAAAATTGCAACAAACGGGTAGTCAATGGGATATTGTACATCAAGTGACTCCGGTGTCACCTAAAGCCGCTACCCGTTTGCATACGCTGGGTCTGCCCCTCGTGTTAGGACCTTGGAATGGTGGTTTAACTATTCCGTTAACTTTTCTCAAAGTAGTCTTTCAAGACTTAAACTGGTTGTA
Source organism: Thiomargarita sp. (assembly GCA_022729575.1). Taxonomy (GTDB): domain Bacteria; phylum Pseudomonadota; class Gammaproteobacteria; order Beggiatoales; family Beggiatoaceae; genus JAABRD01. The sequence goes on along the minus strand of DZAL01000040.1, from coordinate 861 downwards.
TCCCTTACGTTATTTTGCTAATTTAATCGATTGGGCTTGGCAAAGTAGTCGCCGGGCCGCGTTGATTTTAACCGCCACTCAAGCCACTTTGCAATCCATCCCCAAATCATTTCATTCTCATTGCCAGCCATTTTTAGAAAATGGTGTTAATTTAGAACTGTTTACTGCGGCTCCTTGGCCGGCCCCGCCTTCGACGAGTGAATCTTTACGTATCGTGTTTGTAGGACGGTTGATGGCATTTAAAGGATTACCGATGTTACTGCAAGCCGTGGCCCAACTCAAAAATTATCGGCCTGTGCAGTTAACGGTAGTGGGTAGTGGACCGCGTGAATTGGAATGGAAAACGGTGGCGCAACAATTAGGATTAGACAAGGAGATAGTGACTTGGTATGGTCAAGCCAGTTTATCTGAAGTGGTTAAGCAGATTCAAGACTCTCATCTGCTCTGCTTGCCTTCGGTGCGGGAATCTGGCGGGTCGGTGTTGCTAGAGGCCATGGCTTGTGCGCGACCGGTATTAGCCGTAGATTATGGTGGTCCCGGTGAATTGATAGACGATAGTGTGGGCCGAGTCGTCTCGACTGCTAGGGGAGCTAAGGGAATTACTGAGGCGCTGATACATTGCTTAAATGATATATTTGAGCAGCCGGCTCAATGGCAACAACGAGGTCTTAACGGACGACAACGAGTGGAACTATTATATAGTTGGGAGGTAAAAACTGAGAAGATGTTGGCATGTTATCGAACCGTCATTGAAAGAGAGGGTTTAAGCTCGGTCGATATTACTCCTCGTATAATATAGAAGTCCGGTAGTCCCTACCAGCCAATGGAGGTATTAACCCCCGGCGGTCAAGTTTTCTAAAC
>DZAL01000210.1 GCA_022729575.1 Thiomargarita sp. | reverse complement strand
TTGTCAAATCTGACTCGTTTTAGATTTGACAACTTTTCGAAAGTTGTCAAATCTGACTCAAATTTTAGATTTGACAACTTTTCGAAAGTTGTCAAATCTGACTCGTTTTAGATTTGACAACTTTTCGAAAGTTGTCAAATCTGCTCGTCGATGGGTTTAGGAATCACGGTAGGAGAAGAGGTTTTAGGCGTAATTGACAAGAATAAACTGCTCTCCTCTAGTTTAACCGAAACCGTTTTGTCTTGCAGATAAAAACCTCCTCCTAAAATGAGAGCGATAAAGGCCACGACACTGGCCCAGGTAGGTAACCCAGTAAACATCGTAATGATAAAAGCGAGACCGCCTGCCACATACAAAATGGCAGGTCCCACCTCGGTAATAAATTTATTAACGGGTTCAAATGCTTGAGGAAAAACGGTGAATAATGGTTGATGAAAAAAAGCGAGAGTAAGAAAAAATAGGCTAATAAAGAAAAAAGTAGTGTATTTCATTGAGGTTTCCTAAATTTAGGTTAAATTTGGTTCGACTGCTGAAAATCAGCAGGTAGTGTTGAAAAGCAATAGTTTTGGCAAATACCTATCCCTGATTTATTCATCTTAAAATATAACTCTTTGTTTACAAAATATAAATAAATTCAATAAGATTGGCGTAGAATATGCAATATATTCTCTTAAGATAAATTATTATGAGGATTATACTTATGTCACCATCTCATTTCCAGTTAATTTCCTTCCACGACCTGGCAGAGCCATATCATCTATTAGATAATTCTCGATATAGACTTACTATTGCCAAACTTATGGCCACTGTCACCGTAATCGGGATTATAACAGTTTATATGGTCTTATGGGCCATTTAATTTTTTGTTCACTTAACCACCCCCAACCCCTCCTTGGTAAGGGAGTGTCAACCACCCCCAACCCCTCCTTGGTAAGGAGGGGAGTGTCAACCACCCCCAACCCCTCCTTGGTAAGGAGGGGAGTATCCCTGCCGGTAGTATGTACTCCCCTCCTTACCAAGGAGGGGTTGGGGGTGGTTATGCGTAAAATGAATCATCCAATCGCATACTGTTGACACAATTTACCAATCGCTTCATCATTAAACTCTTTGGCTAAAGCCAGAAGATGCCGAGCAAATGGTTTTAATGCGGGCTCTTGTTGTTCCAATTGCACCGCCATTTCGCGCAAACCTAAAATATCGCCGATCAATGCTAATTCTAGCAACTCCGTAGCCTGCTCTTTAGACGGCCCAACCATTTCGGCTAAATTCACTTCATTTTTGCTAATTCCATTCTCCTCCTCCAGTCGAGCAGTGACAGAGGATTGTTCACAAATCCAGGTCAATCCCAGCAACCTTTGTAAACTTGTTAACAATTCCTCCATTCGAATTGGTTTGGCTACAAAATCATTACAGCCGGCTTCTAAACTTTGTTGCTGGTGAAAATCAAAGACGCTGGCGCTGGCGGCCAGGATTGGCAAAGTTTGGAATTGAGGAAGTTTTCTAAGTTGACGCACCAATTCAAAACCGTCCATCACCGGCATCACCAAGTCCGTGATAATAAGGTCTGGTTGACCAGTCATCACTTTGGCTAATCCGTCTTGACCATGAATGGCTTCGCTCATTTCAAAACCTAACGGTATCAACAGGTTAACCAACACCGAACGATTTTCCCATTTGTCATCAATCACGAGAATTTTTCGCACGAGTCCTTCATACCCAACAATGACTGGCGCGACGGTTTTCTGCGCGGTGATGAGTACTTCGGACACATCGGGTAAGGCCAAGGTCAGCCAAAATATGCTACCTTCCCCTAGGGTGCTCTTTACGTGTAATTCGCCTCCCATCAGCTCGACCAATTTTTTCGTAATAGAAAGCCCCAAACCGGTACCTTCGGCGCGAGCATTAGAATCACCAACTTGTTGAAACGGTAAGAAAATTTTGTCCAGATCATCTGGAGCAATACCAGGGCCGGTGTCTTCAATTTGGAACCGAATGATTCGATTTATCGAATCGGCGGCAGTGGCCAATTCCAAATTCGTCTCGTCTCCCACCTTTAAGGTCACACCACCTACCGTAGTGAACTTCAGAGCATTCCCCAATAAGTTAATCAGCACTTGCCGCAACCGCTTTTCATCCGCCCGAATGGCTATAGGAAGAGAAGATAACGGTTCATAATTAAATGCAATCTCCTTTTGTTGCGCCCGCATTCGAAACAGGTCTGAGAGACTCTGAATAAAATAGCCAAAATGAAAATCCGTGGGATACAATTCGATACGCCCGGCTTCAATTTTGGATAAATCTAACACATCATTGATTAAAGTGAGCAAATATTCCCCGCTCCGATGAATAATGCTAATACCTTCTTGTTGTTGTTCGGTCAAAGTTTTATCCCGCGCCAAAATTTGGGTATAGCCTAAAATACCATTGAGTGGGGTCCGTAACTCGTGACTCATATTCGCTAAAAAGGTACTTTTCGCCCGATTAGCCAATTCCGCCGCCTGTTTGGCCTGTTGCAACTCCTCCTCCGCTAATTTCGTAGCAGTGATGTCAACATGAGTGCCGACCGCCCGAATCGCTTGGCCCTGCACATTCCACAACGCAAAACCTCGTGATAGCATCCAGACATACTGACCTTGCTTATGTTGCATTCGAAAAATTATCTCGTAAGTAGGTATTCGCCGTTCAAAATAAGCCTGGGCATGCTCGATGGACCGTTGCAGGTCTTCAGGATGGAGCAATTTAGTCCACTCACTGATCTGGTTTTGAATCTCATGCTCCTCATATCCCAACATGCTCTTCCAACGCGGTGAATAATAAATGTCATTGGTTTCCAAATTCCAGTCCCATAAACCGTCACTGGTGCCCCGCATAGCAAGGTCAAATCGCTCTTGGCTTTGGCGTAAAGCGGCTTCGGCTTGTTTGCGCTCCGTGATGTCCATGGCCACAGATAAACGCACTAAACTACCATTATTCCAAGGAATGGCGCGGTCCTGGACATAATACCAACGGTCAAGGAGCGGATTTCTAAATTCCCAGGTGTGAATGGCCTCCGCTGTGACCAATTTGGAATTGGTACAAAATTGACAAGGCTCTGATTGACCGTACAGAGTTTTCCAACATACTTTACCAGTAGGGTCAGTTTTGAACAAATTTTGCGTATATCGGTTGGCAAATAACACTTCGTAGGTTTGCATATCAGCCACATAGACTGCTACATTCAAACTGTCTAAAACGATGGTAAACCGGTCGTGCAAATGTTGTAAGGACGCAGTTTTTTCAGACAATTCACGAGTTCGGTTGGCAATGTCTTGTTCTAGGGTTTGGCTATATTCTTGTCGTAATTGCTCGGCGCGTTTACGTTCAGTGATGTCCGCCACCAGAGCCACCAAGTGACTAAGGGTGCCATCGGCTTGGCGAATCCCGCGGACGGAAAGACTGGTGTAAATAACTTGGCCAGTTTTACGGATAAACCGTTGATCTATGGTGTAACCTTCTATTTCACCGGTTAACAGCCGTTCAAAATGAGCCAGGTCAAGTGCTAAATCGTCAGGATAAGTGAGCGCAGCCCAGTCCTTTTGCATCAATTCTTCACGGGGATAACCTAGAATCTCACATATTTTATCATTGGCCATTAACCAACCTTTGGTTAGGGAGGTCATCGCCATACCAATCAGCGGCAATTCAAAGAAATTGAGGAGCCGTTGTTGACTTTGATGCAATTCTTCCTCCGATTGCCGACGCGACGTAATCTCTTGTTCTAATAGATAATTACTTTCAGTCAATTCCTCAGTTTGTGCCATGAGTTCTTCATGTTGAACATTAAGTTCTGCGGTAGTCGTTTGCAAGGCCGTCGCCATCTGATTGAATGCCTGGGCTAATTGTCCGATTTCATCGTTGGTGGTGACAGGTAAAGTCGGAATATGGGTTAACCCCTTATCATAACGTACTTTTCCTAACTCGGCTAACACAGTAGTCATGCGCGTGAGGGGAGAGGTGAGACGATGCACGGTGTGCCACAGCATAAATATAATTAAACCCATGGCCAAGATACCTATCATCAAGACTTGAGCTGACAATTGGTTAGCCGGTTTAATAATCTGTGCCACCGGCACCGTGACCGCTAGTGACCAGGGAGTGTTAGTGAGACCTACCGTGATTGGAGTGTAGAGGCGATAAGCTGGGCCTTTAAACATCACGGAGGTGGAAATAGCCGTGTATTTATGGCCTTGTTGAACCATTTTTAAATCCTTTGCTCCTCGTATCTCACCCACATCTTTACCCACTAAAGTAGCATCGGGGTGGGACACGTAAATACCGTTATTGGCAATCAATGCTGAGTAGCCGGTATCCAAAATTTTTAGCTGTGAAACTTTTTCTTGTAAACGAGCTTGGTCGTAATCCACCCCAACTACGCCTAAAAATTGTCCTTGCGACAGAATGGGGACCACCGCACTGATTAATAATACTTTTTTTCCATTCACTGGATAGAGATAGGGATTCACCAGGGTTTCTTCTTTCGTTTGTTTTGGAATCTGATACCAGTCAGAAGTCTCCCAGTCAATATTGGGTTCATGGACGATTTTACCGCTGTCATTATGATACCAGTAGTCATTGACTCGGCCGCTTTGGTCCAGGCCGGGCATATTGGCAAAGTCCACATCTTTGCCATCAAAGGCATTCGGTTGCCATAAAGTCCACGCCCCTGTAAGGTTGTGGTCATGTTCAATAGTTTTGATGAGGAGGTTATTTATCAATTGTCGGTCAATGGGCTGGGCTTGCCGCAGTGCTTCGAAAGTAAATGCCAACACGCGGGCAGTTTCCATGAGTTTTTCCAATTCTTGTTGGATCACCAAGCCATCGTGGTAGGCGCGTTCTTCCACCAATTGATAGGCCAATTGTTCCACGACTTGACTAAATTTTTGATGAATAAGGAGGGTGGCAAGGAGAAACGCCAGTGAAACGATTAAACTGACGATTAAACTGAGTTTAGTTTTGATGCGCATAGGTGTCATTTCCATTAATTATTAATAAGTTAGCGAAGTTAGATTTGACAATTTTCGAAAAGTTGTCAAATCTGTTCGGGGGTTAGATTTGACAACTTTCGAAAAGTTGTCAAATCTGTTCGGGAGTTAGATTTGACAACTTTCGAAAAGTTGTCAAATCTGTTCGGGAGTTAGATTTGACAACTTTCGAAAAGTTGTCAAATCTGTTCACATTAGATTTGACCACTTTCGCCAAGTGGTCAAATCTTTTCACAATTTGTTCACAGCACTTCGAGCAATCGTTGACGAAGATAATAATTACCAAGATGAAGTTTGATTCGTGCTAAAACTTCTTTGGTTTCAAACGGTTTGGTAATGTAATCGACTGCGCCCACTTCAAAACCACGAATTTTATCTTCAATCTCACTTAACGCGGTCATAAAAATCACTGGTATGTGTTTAGTTTGCGGTTTTAATTTTAATTGACGACAAGTTTCAATGCCGTTAATGCCGGGCATCATCACATCTAATAAAATGAGATGTGGTTGCTGTGCCATCGTTATATTCAAAGCCGTTTCACCATTTTTCGCGACCAGGACTTTAAACTGCTGAGAGATTAATAGTTGCAATAAAATACGTAAGTTATCTGGTTGGTCGTCGACAATCAAGATAGTGGCCAGGGGGGGTATTTTCAATCCTAAAATCTCTTGACAGCGGTCTAAGTAAATTTTCACCACCGTATCAACCATAGTTACCGATTGTTCTTGCCACAAGCGTTCAAAAATGCTTAGTGCTTCGGCAAATTGCCCGCTATGATATAATTGAAAACCGTGTTCAAATTCAGTGCGAGTGCGATCCTTGTAGGCGATTTGGTCAGGGGGGTCCGCATCATAGATTTCATAGACGGTGACAGTTTTGGTTTTACCTTTCACTTTGGCGACATCAATAACTCGAATATGATAGGGTGACGGTTTGGACAGTTGTGAATACGTGTGTTGGGTGATGAGTAAAGAGGTGTGATAAATTTTAGTGAGGTCTTCAATCCGAGACGCTAAATTGACGGCATCGGCAATCACGGTGCTATCCATCCGACTTTTGCCGCCGACGATGCCCAGCATCAACGGGCCGGTATTTAAGCCAATGCCAATCGCGACGGGTGCATCACCGGCTTGTTGTCGTTCCTGGTTATATGCTGTTAATTGCTTTAACATCGCAATGGCGGCTTGTATCGCATCGTGAGGAGAGTTAAACAGTGCCATAATGGCATCGCCGATGTATTTATCAATAAATCCATAATGTTCTCCAATCAAAGGTTCCATCTGACTGAGATAAGAATTGATAAAATTAAAATTCTCTTGTGGTGTCATTCCCTCGGAAAGCGTGGTAAACGAGCGAATATCGGAAAATAATACCGTCATTTCTTTTTCTACTTGGTCTCCCAGTTGAATCTCGACGATGCTGGTTTTGCCTAACAAATTTAAAAATTGTTCCGGGACGAAACGTTCATAAGCCAGAGTGAGTTTGGATAAAGTTTGAATAAACTCTTCCTGAGCGAGTTGGGCTTGTTTGCGCTCGGTGATGTCCTGAAACACGGCAATGGCATATTGGATGTCGCCGCGTGAATTAACCAGGGGAGTACTCCATACTTCCAAGGGAATTATCTTGGTCGATTGGTGAATTTCGATGTCATCGACGTAAACCGTTTCTCCGTTCAAAGCCCGTTGTATCGGTTGCCGGTCGGCTGGATACAGTTGAGAGGTTTTGGCTAAATAGAGTTGATAAACTTCAGGCAAACGTTCTGGATGGAGTTGCGGAATCAAGTTTTGACCTAATAACTGGATAGCCTTCTGATTCAAATAGAATAAACTACCATTGGCTTCGTGGACTGCGACCCCTACCGGCATAGCGTCCAACAACTGGCGTAAACGGTTTTCATTTTCTTGACTTAAACGCAAAGTATCGGCACGTAATTGTTTGAGGTGTAAATGGGTTTGCAGACGCGCCAATAGCTCCTCTTTATCCACGGGTTTAGTCAAGTAGTCGTTGGCGCCGATCGTTAATCCAGCGACCATGTCAGAAAGTTGACTTTTCATGGTGAGTAAAATAATGGGAAGTTCTTCTAGTGACCATTGAGTACGGAGTTGTCGCGTGACTTCATAACCGGTCATTTTGGGCATCATGACATCTAATAAAATCAAGTCCGGTTTTAGTCCGGCGTTCATTAATTCCAAGACCTCTACTCCAGAAGAGGCTAACACGACTGTGTAATCCTGGAGGGAGAGATAGTTATTGAGCAGTTGTAAATTGACAATCTCATCCTCGACCACGAGAATTTTAAAATGACCTGTGGCGATTGAAATCGCACATTGCGTTTTAATTAACAGGTCTTGGTCCAGGGCGATTAAACCAGGGTCTAAAAATGATTCGGTGAGCACTGCTGACCACTGGGTCGAATCATTACGGTCAGAGTCAACGGTAGCCGTAGCCGAGATTTGGGCGATTGGCAAGGAGAAACTGAAGGTAGCACCTTCTCCGAGTTGCGAAGTTACCCAAAGATGACCCCCATGTAATTTTACTAATTGTTTAGTAATCGCTAATCCTAGACCGGCACCTTCATATTCGCGCACGATGGTTGCTTCAATGGGTTCGTCGCTGGAGATTGCTTCACGGAGGTGATTTAATTGGTCGGTCGTCATTCCCATCCCCGTATCGGAGACACTGATTTGTAAAAATTGATGGTTCACTTGAGCCGAGATGACGATACGACCTTGTTCAGTAAATTTAATAGCATTTTCAATCAGATTGTACAAAATTTGTTGTAAACGATTTTCGTCAGCCGTGACTAGAGGTAATTGTGCATCGAGTTGATTAATTAGTTGCAATGGTTTATGTGCCACTAACGGCTGGCTAATGGTAAAGATAATATCCACCAATTCGCGAATGCCCACGGGTTTAAGTTGTAATTCTAATTTTTCATGTTTTAACTTAGAGAAATCTAGCAAATCATTGACTAATGCCGCTAGTCTTTTACCACTAGCGACGATCATAGTGAGATTGCTTTTAACCGGGGCCGATAAATCACCGAGGGCCCCTTCTACTAAAGATTGCGCTAACCCAATAATACCATGTAAAGGAGTCCGCAATTCATGGGTAGTATTCGCTAAAAATTCATCTTTGAGTTGGTGTAAATGTTTTAAATCTTGGTTAATCACTTCTAAAATATCAATGGTGGCTTTTAAATGGGTCGCCATATTGTTGAAAGACCGGGTGAGTTGTCCAAGTTCATCGGTGCGCGTGGTCGACAGTAGTGGCTGATCCCAATGGCCGTCGGCTAAAAATTTGGCGGCCCGATTAATTCGTAGAATCGGTTGAATAATCTGATTCGCGGTAACAATACCTACTCCAATCGCGATGAACAAAGCGAGGATTGAAATCAGTAAAGTAGTCCTCAGGTTGATTTGAATGGGTGTCATAAAATCGGCTTCTGGCACGATCACCACGGTTAACCAATTTAGGCCCAATTCATCTTGATAGGGAGTGACTTGCACCCAATAGGGTTGTTGGACGTAGATCAAATCTACTTGGGAAGGAGAAGTGATGGCTTGCCAATTACCAAAATGATGCTTTAAGGTTTGAGCCGTGGTTCGAATTAATTCATCCCCACTATTTTCTGCCAACAACCGTTTGGCTTCATTATTAACCAGTTGATAGGATGGCGCGGCGCTGGAACTGGCAACGATTAACCCGTTGTTTTCTACAATAAATATTTTACCGGTTTGACCTATGGTTAAGGTTTTCAAAAAATCATTCAATTGCGAAATGTTTACATCAATCCCCAGGACACCTTGTAGTTGATGAGAAGCATTATACCAGGGGGTATTGATGGCTATCGATACTTGATCGGGGAAGCCTTCCCAACTATAAATAGGACTCCAAACGGTCTTGCCGGCGGTAATGGTATCCGTGTACCAGGCTTCATTGTTAGGATTAATAGGGTCCTCCGAAAGTTGATGGTCGCGATTACCAAAATTATCCGGGGCATAATTGATTAGTTTATCGAAGTACGGTGGTTTCAGTTCATTAATTTCCGTATGCTCTTCTACCTGGCCAGCACCAATGTATTCACGCTCGGCATTACCATAATTGACATAGGAAAAATTAAAAGTAGCAATTTCATTCCAAAAGAGTTTGCCAAGCCGGTTAAAATCGTTCGAATCGAACAAACCGGATTCGATTAATCGTAAGTTGAATTGATTAACTTGTTTAGCGCGGCTAAGATAGCTTTCCAAATGTTGGTGAATTCTGGCGGTCACCTCTTGTTGTAACTGGCTGATAAGTTCATTGACGGCTTCTTGTCCACGATGGAAGGAGAGCCAACTAATTAGACCAACGGTAATAACGAGTTGGAGAATAAAAGGAACAATTAAGATCAAACGTAGAGAGAGTTTTTTGAGTAAATAATTGAATATCATAGTGATGGCCAAGTTTAAAGGTGTCGAACCCATTCTTATCTTAGTCTCGTCGTAGTTTATCGGATACCGCAATGGGCGTAGGATAACGGAGTACCACCAGGTAAGAGGAGGCGACGAAAGTGATTACCGTGGCCGCTTCAATCAGGTAAGCCGCCGATTGACTAATTATTTGAGTATTGAGGGCAACGACGGCCAGTAACAAGGAAAATTCGCTGACTTGTCCTAAGCGTACCCCCATTTCTAACGATAAACTGGCGGTTTCTCCAACTCGGCTCAAGAGATATTTGAACACCCATGGTTTGAGTGTTAACATCGAGAAGGCTAAAACACTGGCAGGTAGCAATACCGTATATAAAGTGTTTAAGTCTAAACTGGCGCCCAAGGAAAAGAAAAATATCACGAGAAAAAAATCGCGTAAGGGTTTTAAACTTTCAGCGATAAAGCGGGCAATGGGACTACTGGCCAGGGCAAAGCCGCCAATGAAGGCACCAATTTCATGTGATAGTTTCAAAAAGGTGGCTAATTCTGCCATTCCCAAGCACCAACCGATAGTCATTAAGAAAATATATTCTTGAATTTTGTCAAAGCGATGAATTAACTTAACTAAGACCAAACGTGAGAATAACATGGCAAAACCTATCAGTAGGGGTAAACTTAAGGTTAAGAGTGCAAGGTCAATCAATGGTGTACCGCCGGTGCCCCATCCTTGTAACAGCATCAACAGTAAGATCGCAATTAAGTCCTGTAATAATAAAATACTGACCATCATTTCCCCGGCATGTTTATGATGCAGTACGGTAGTAGGTAGTAATTTCAGTCCAATAATGGTACTCGAAAAGGTCATGGAGACCCCAATGAGTAGGCTTTCCCCGGTAGTGAATCCAAATCCTTGACCAATGATAAATCCTACCACGCCAAAGATGAGCGAACTGAGGAGGGTGACGACGGTGGTTTTCCGGAGCATGTGTAGTAAATCTTGCGGTTGTAAATTCAGACCGAGCAAGAATAGTAGAAAAATAATCCCGATGTTGGCAATTTCTGCAATGAGTTCTAAATTGGTGACAATTTCAAAGCCATGTCGTCCGACGATAACTCCTAACACGATATAACTCACCAATAAGGCTTGTCGTGCGTAAAGTGCCAAAGTGGCCAAAATGGCGGAACCGGTAAAAATTACAAAAATGTAGTAAATAATAGAGACTGATGATTCGGTGTTGTGCATGGTATGAAGAAGACTGGAAACTAAACAGGAAGTTGGTAAGTACTGAAGCATAAATTCGGCGGTATTTTCCCTCACCCCCCGGCCCCTCTCCCAGAGGGAGAGGGGAGAAAACCATTGGTGCCGCCTGTCT
>DZAL01000357.1 GCA_022729575.1 Thiomargarita sp. | reverse complement strand
GCGATCATCGGTATTCTGGCCGCCATCGCGCTGCCTGCCTACCAGGACTACACCGTTAAAGCCAAGGTATCTGAAGGTATTCTGGCGGCCAGTTCATGCCGTACTTCAGTTGCTGAAATTTACCAAACCGGTACGAGTGCGGGTCCAGGCGCTGGTAACTGGGGCTGCGAAACCACAGCGGCCACAAAGTATGTAACAAAAGTTGAAACCGATGATGACGGCGTAACGACCGTTACGTTCCAAGGCACGGGTGTTACGACTGTCGATACCAAGACCCTTACATTGACCCCTACAAATTCGGCTGGTACCGCACTTACAGCTGCGGACATTCCAACCAAAGTTGGTGCATTCAAGTGCGAACCAGGCACTATTGCGTCAAAATATTTGCCCGGCTCATGCAAATAAGGTAATTTGAATCATGATTGAAAGGGGTGCTAGGCACCCCTTTTTTATTTAACCATCCATATAAATGACAAGAAATCTATGCGAAACTCTTACGCCATCTTGTTTTTAATCGCCATTTTGGGCATTACTTTCGCAGTCTACTCTCCCGGACTCTCCGGGACATTCGTCTTTGACGACGCACCCAATATATTGTTAAACCCAAACCTGGAAATTCATGATCTTGAGCTTGAAAGCCTAAAACAGGCAGCATTCTCTTTTAATAGCGGGCCTCTTATGCGCCCAATTAGCATGTTGAGTTTCGCCCTTAACCAATACGTTACCGGGATTGACCCATTTTATTTCAAGCTCACCAATCTTTTAATTCATCTAATCAATGGCATTTTGGTTTACATTCTAAGCTTAAGTTTATTTACCGTTTTTCAGAAGAAAAACCACCCCCATATTCAAGCCTCACATGCACATTGGTTTGCCTTATTATGCACAGCCGCATGGTTATTACATCCGCTGAACTTAACCAGTGTTTTATATATCGTGCAACGCATGACCAGCCTTTCCACCCTATTCATTTTGACGGGTCTAATCTTGTTTGTCTGGGGCAGAACCAAACTAAATGAAGACAAGGGTGGCCTTATTTTAATAGTATTAAGCATTGCGGTATTTACACCTTTGGCTGCACTCAGCAAAGAAAATGGCATCCTGCTACCATTGTACGCATTTATTATTGAAATCGTTTTTTTTGGATTTAGAACCGCCACAGCAAAATACAAATACTTTATTACTTCACTTTATACTATAATCATTGCCCTCCCTGCCGCACTGGCAATGACCTACATACTAGCCAACCCTGAATTCATTCTATCCGGCTATCAAAATAGAACATTCTCCTTAACCGAACGCATCATGACCGAGGGGCGTGTTTTATGGTTTTACATATTTCAAATAATAGCCCCAAACATTAATCAAATGGGTCTATTTCATGATGACATTATTTTATCCAAATCCCTGTTTGAACCTTTACAGACATTACCCTCACTCATCGGCTTGGCGACACTTGGTCTTCTGGCATTTTTGACCCGAAATAAAGCGCCACTGGTGAGTTTTGCTATATTGTTTTTCTTTGTCGGTCACACTCTAGAATCCACTATATTCCCACTCGAAATTGCCCACGAGCACCGCAATTACCTCCCCATGCTTGGCATTTTGATGGCTGCATCCTATTATCTATTAAACCCTTATTACCTGCCAAAAAGCCTACGCCTGAGAATAGTTTTAACTTTTGTCTTTATCTTCATACTAGCTTTTGGCACTTTTGTTCGATCTACACAATGGGGAGATATAATTGCACTCGCACACGCAGAGGTATCACATCACCCCGACTCAGTCCGCGCAAACAATGGAATGGCCAGCATCTATCAAAACCTTCAAACCCCAAACTCTGAAGCAAGCACCAGAAACCAAAATCTTGCAATACAACACTATCAAAAGAGTATTGCCTTAGATCCAAACATGACTCATGGCTTGTTTCAACTTCTCATTATGAACGTATTCCCTGACGAATTGCCAAAGAAAGAAGTTATTAGCGAACTAAACCATAGACTAGCCAACGCACCGTTTGCCTCAGATATTCCTTCAAAAATTCAAAGCCTTATAAGCTGCCAAGAATCGAAAAGATGCTCTCTGTCTCAGGATGAAATGAATTCTATTTTTGATGCTTCGCTCGCAAACCCCGGGGCACAGGGTGAAACGCGTGCTGCGATTTTATTCGCAAAAGGCATCTACTATACCAATTTAATTCAAAAACCAATCGAGGCACTTAGCTTATATCAACAAATGATTGATGCCTCACCCAAAAATATAAATAATCGTTTAAATTACGCAAAATTACTGTTCGCACTCAAGTTAAATAATGAGGCACTGGAGCAAATCGTGATAATAAACAAACTAGATCAACTAAAAATTCATTCGCGCGATGTAATTAAAATTTTAACGGAAAATAAACTGACTCCAACCACTCAACCGACTAATAAGCAATAAGTTGAATATAAACATCATGCCCCCTTTAAGTATCATTCTCCCCGCCAAAAATGAATCCGGCGCGGTCGGCGCAACCGTGGAGCGCATCCGTGATTTGTACCCGGATGCTGAAATCATCGTGGTCAACGACGGTTCGACCGACGACACCGCCGCACTGGCGAGTGCCGCTGGCGCGCGGG
>DZAL01000356.1 GCA_022729575.1 Thiomargarita sp. | reverse complement strand
TTACGGAGATGCGGACTGGGCAGCGGTTGTTGACCCAAGTCGAAACAGAAGAGGCACGGTTGGCCGCGGAGGTACGCGCGGCCACCCTGGAAATCGCACGGCAACAAGAACAATCTGCACGTTTGGTCGCGGAGGCACGCGCCCAGGCCGAAGTTACCGCCCGTGTCCAATTAGAAAAACGCTTACAGGAGTTGGAACATCTGTTGAAAGCACAGACTTAGTCAAATCGGCAACCAGTCTATGATTGCCAACGGTTAACCCGCTACCTTTACTAACCACGCTATTAAAATGAAGTTGGAGTCCGGAATTTATTCCGTCCCTGGAAACGGAATAAATTCCGGACCCCAACGACAAATACGGAATAAATTCCGGACTCCAACGGCTACTGATGACATCCCGTCAACCACGCCAGTCGTTGAGTCAATTCCGCTTTTTTCTCTTTGGACCCCGTCGCTTTCATAAAATTCGGCGCGGCTGTAATCGGGAGGAGAACCGGACTAGGTTTTAAATCGTCAGGTCGGGGTGAACTACCTACAATCGGATTGAAGGTAAAGCTACTACGATTGATAAATTCTTCAAATGACAACTCGGTGCAGGGGCGTGGTAAGAGACCACTCAAGTCGGTAAACGTCGTGGCTAACGCTAATAGACTGCCACTAATTTTTTTCCGCCGGGGAATCAATGACGACTTGGCCATCCAGACCGACTCTGGAGGAGGCACTGACTAGACTGTCGGGCGTTTTCAAAAACTGTTGGGCGACGAGATGGATATTGCCACCAGATCCTGCATCGGCTTGGGCGACAATGTTACCTTGGTTCATCACGACAAACTGGGGATTGCCAATGGTAATATCTCCTCCAGAGCCTATACCGCTATGAACGCTAGTCGTGATCTGACCTTGTTGCAAATACAGCAAGTAAGATGCATTGACCACTATATTACCCCCCACCGCTTGCAGCGCCGCGGAAGTAATCTCACCCCCTTGAGACAAATGAATCTCATTGGCTTTGATGTGAATATCCCCAGCGTTACCGGTACCTAAACTGTTGGCAGTAACAGTTCCTCCATCCCGGACTATCAGACGATTCGCTTGCAGATCAATATTGCCGCCCTGACCGGCGAGAAAAGTGTTCGTAGCGATACCACTGTGATAAAAGGGGTTACGTCCTTCAATAACAATGTCTTCCTTAGCAGTTACAGTAATATTTCCGCCATTACCAGTAGCCAGCCAAAGTTTTCCACCTATTACACCACTGCTACTATTCGATAGAAGCCCTCCACCTTGCAAAAATAAATTGTCCACGCTAATCACTACGCTACCGGCATCACCTGCACCCCCAGTTGCCGCACCGAAAGAAGCATAATCACTGATAATCAAATTTTTGGCAATAATTTCTAGTAAATTGCCTTTACCGTCACCGATAGTAGCTGAACCTAAAGCAGTTTGCATATTCTGAACTATCACCAAACCATCGCGAATAAATCCGGGTCTAAACCCAGAAAGTTTTAGAGTATCACCAATATTCAACTTAACTTCACCACTATTCCCAGTTCCTTGGGGTAAAACCGCAGTCGTCATCAAACTTCCATTAAGCAGTTCCATAAAATAGCTATTAATTATGATGGTACCTCCATGACCTTGACCATTGATATTGGAAAAGATGTAGCCACTGGATATTTTTAAATAGGGTGCCTCAATGGTGATGTTACCGCCATTCCCACTGCCAAAACTATTCGTTTGAATGATGGTTCGACGATTTTGGTCAACTTCCTCTACCGTGGCAAATACCCGTTGATCAACCAATTCCAAGCGTTCGGTGGCCTTGAGATGAATCTGGCCGCCGGCACCGGCACCATAGACATTACTCGAAATCTCTGCACCCTCACCCAAAGACAGTTGCTGAGTTTGGAGGTCAATATTGCCGCCCTGGCCGTCACCCTTGGTACTGACATCAAGGGTATTTTGACGCAGGTCCAAACGGGGAGTGGTGATAGTAATATGACCCGCCTTACCCGTACCAGAGGTATCACTGGTAATTCCATAGGTCTCACTCTCAGTCGTGTTCCCTCGCAGCGACACCGACTCACGGAGTTCAATATCCACGCCTTTGCCAGCATCACTACCAGTATTATGCGCACGAATCCGTGAATCCGTCATCCAAAATTGTCCGCCACGAATACTAATACCCCCCGCTGGCGAACCGCTGGTCTCAACTCGCGCATTTTCCATTTGAATTTGCCCAAGTTGTGAGAAGTGGGAAGTATCAGGAATCCACGCATCCAAGCGCTCCACTGTAGCGGTCACTTCACCGGGTGATGCCACACTGACTAAGTTAATCCGCCCACTCTCGGCAGTGAGTTGCGCCTGGTTTAAAGTTAAATTACCCCCCATTAAGGAGAAATCGGTGTGTGGAGCAACGGCTAATTGACTACCCTGTACTTGAATATCCGCCGGGGACTCTAAAAAACCGAAGGCGGTCGGTGGGGCAATCGTCAACAAGCTGTTACCTGGCATCCGTGCTTCAAATCGTCCCCCATCACTTAACCGCAGATAATCCGCCGTGCTGGCATGAAAGCCCCCTTGCACATCCAATTTAGCATTAGGGCCAAACATAATTC
>DZAL01000355.1 GCA_022729575.1 Thiomargarita sp. | reverse complement strand
TTGCCGAAATGAACGAGACCGGCGTGGCCGGTTAAATTTTTGTCAGTAAATTCGATGGTTACTGGTTTCATGAATTTCGTGTCCCCTTTAGAGTGGCTAATTTGACCATAAGGTATTATAATAATAAATAATTGTCAAGATTTATCGGGTTGGGATTGCATTTTTTAGGTAATAAAGTAATGATAATATACCTCACTATATTGTTCAAGTTATTTATTCGCGGATACTAAAGCCTCTAGTCCACCAGAATTTTTCTATTTTCCAGGTTCTATAAATTTCCTTTCTCCAATTATTTTGCATTAGAGTCTTGACAAATGCTTCAGGCCGATGATATAATAATTTTTGCAATGTTTTAGATATTGTGCGTTGACGTAAATTCATTTTAATTAAACTCTTTATGTAGGGCAATCAAATGCAATTGATTCATCATCTATCCTCACACACACCTCGCCTGTTTAGCTGGGGGTCTCTACTGCAACCAAAGGTGGCTTTGTTGCTGTGCTTGTCACTGGCAATGGGCCATCCTCTGGCTTATGCCCAAACCGCTTGGTTCAATGGGGCCACCCTCTCTTCACCACCGGTCGATACCCTCTGGAGTCAAGAACAAAAAGCTACCCAGTATTTTGACTCTCTCAAGCAACATCAATCGCCGTTGTTAATTCCGTTCCTGCGCCAAATGCCTAAAGGGGCGGATTTACATACTCATTTATCGGGCGCGGTATATGGCGAAACCTATATGCGCTGGGCCGAAGAGAAGGGTTTGTGCATCAATCAAACCAGCTTATCTTTGACCAAACCAACTTGCGAAAACGCCACCTGCAAATGTGCTACTACGGAAGTGGCAACAAAGGAGATGCGTCGTGACAAACGTTATAGCGAGTTATATGGACAAATCATCGATGCGTGGTCCATGCGCAATTTACCGTTGTTGGACGAAACTGGGCATGACCATTTCTTCGAAGCGTTTGGCAAATTTGGGGAAGCCGGCGATGGACGCGAACCAGAGATGATAGCTGAACTCACTAACCGGGCAGCCGCAGGACAGGTGTTATACATGGAGATTATGTTGACGATAGAAGGGAAAGCCTTCGAAAAAATCGGCAATAAAGTCGGTTGGCGCAACTCTTTGGCAGACATGCACCAAGCCATTTTGAATTACGTTCCCACCACCCCCGAAGACCCCAAGTCGGTGACGGATGCGATTGCTTCGGCAAAGGCGAGAATTGCAGACGTGGAAAAGAAGAGAAACCAGGTGCAGCAATGTAACACGCCGCAAGCCAAACCAGGTTGCCAAGTCACCGTGCGCTATCTGTATCAAGTCAAGCGCGTGAACCCCCATGAAAAAGTGTTTGCCCAAATGCTGGGTGGCTTCCTGTTGGCCAGTAGCGAACCTCTGGTCGTCGGCATCAATATGGTGCAACCAGAAGATGACCCAACGGCTTTGGAAAACTTTGCCACGCAGATGGACATGTTGGATTACTTACATGGGCAATATCCCAAGGTTCACATTGCCCTCCATGCGGGGGAGTTGACGCAAGGGTTAGTGCCACCAGAGGAGTTAAGAACCCATATTCGTGACTCCGTAATCAAAGGTCACGCCCAACGGATTGGACATGGCGTGGATGTTTTGTATGAAGACAATGCGTTGGAGTTACTCAACGAGATGGCACGACGCAACGTGTTGGTAGAAATTTGCTTATCCAGCAACGATGGCATTTTGGGTGTGCGAGGTGCCCAACATCCGTTTCGAACCTATCTGGAATACGGTGTTCCTGCCGCGTTGGCAACCGATGATGAAGGGATTGCCCGGTCGGATATTTCCAATGAATATCTAAAAGCGGTGCAAGAACATGACATTGGCTATTTGCCTCTCAAGGTGATGTCTCGCAATGGTTTAGAACATGCGTTTTTGCCTGGGGAAAGTTTGTGGCAAGATTTTGCCCGTGGCCAGAAAGTCGCTACCTGCGCCGCCGATTCTCCTGACTCAGCGGTGTTGTCTTGTGCTTGTCAGAAATTCTTAGCGTGCAACGAGAAGGCGAAATTGCAATGGAAATTGGAACAAGCGTTTGTGACGTTTGAACGGAGTTTCTAAGTCACCTTACGCAAAAAGGATTGTAAGAAACTAAGTTTCTTGAAGAAACTTAGTTTCTGGAGTTTATAGTTTTTCCACGGTCATCTCCGGCACCAATTGTTCGAGTACCATTTGAATCTCCTCCTCCGAATAATTATCAGACGCCACCTTTAAGGCGTTCATCAGGGGAGCGACTTGTACCAGATGATTACTTCGTGGTGCGGCTAACAGAATTTTAGAATGCGTTGTCTTCCCCAATTTCTCTTCCAGATGAAATAACTCTTCATACCACTTCTCGCCGGGGCGTAGGCCCGTATAGCAAGCGTAGCAAGCGTAGGGTGCGTTAGCGATAGCGTAACGCACCCTTTCGGGATACCAAAAGGTGCGTGACGGCGCAAACCGACGCGCCTAACGCACCCTACCTGGCTACCTGGCTGAAGAAAAACCAGCCCTAACCCCTTCTTGAAACGGGGCGGGGGGGTTGACTTTCACTTTTATCCCTGGCAATGGTAAAACACGACTATTTTAGAGAACTGCTAAAAGAGGTAAAAGTAGGCGGGATAAAGGCCGAATAGGTAACGGGAGACAG
>DZAL01000209.1 GCA_022729575.1 Thiomargarita sp. | reverse complement strand
TTCTTATTGCACTCCAGAGGGAATAGTACAGGTTCAAAGGGATTTTACTATATCATTCTCTACGGTGCCGGATGAACATACGAATATAATAGTGGCGGCATTATTAGGTGAGCCACCGAGGAATTGTTCAATGAACCATAAATTATCTTCTCCAATGAAGGGTTTTTCGATGCTAGAAGTGCTGGTCGCTTTGCTAGTCATTTCAGTGGGATTATTGGGCGTAGCCACTTTACAAACTAAAGGGCAACAGTTTAATTATTTCTCTTATGTTAGAACCCAGTCCACCTATTTAGCCTACGATTTGATGGAACGTATGCGCACTAACTTGGATGCCGCTGAGAAAGGTGATTATGATTTGGGTGGTAGCTCGGTCACCCCCTCTGCTGACAGTAAGTGTGAAGGAAGTTCTAACAGCAATGTCGCTAAATGTGATTTTAGCCAACTGGCTCAAGATGACCTAGCAACCTGGTTAAATCTGGTCCAAAATACTTTGCCTGAAGGGAGTGCTCAAGTGATCTGGGATTCTACTAGAAAAGAGTATACTATCACCTTGGAGTGGGATCAAGGGGGTGATGAACCTAAAACTCAACCATGGGTAATGAAGTTATGAAGACGAATCGTCAACGGGTAACCGGTTTTAGCTTAACTGAAATTTTGGTCGCCCTGGCCATCAGTTCCATTTTAATGTATGGGGTGGTGTCTATTATGGTTGCTAGTAAGCGAACTTATGCCTTACAAAATGAATTAGCCAAATTGCAAGATAATGCACGTTTTATCATGGAGGATATGATATTTAATTTGCGAATGGCCGGGTTTCGTGGGTGCGCTGGCATGAATGAAACCGTCAGTGCAATATTTGGAAATAAAAATTTGATAAGTGGCGAAAATAATCTTGTAATTGAAGATATTAATGGTAATAAGGTGAGTGAGACCTTTCCTAAAACGGATAGCCTAGAAGTACGTTTTTTGGGGTCACCTTTGGAATGGTATGACCATGAACAATACAGCCCACCTGAGCTAAAATCGTCGGCTAAAGCATACCTCAGTGCCAGTAGTTTAGTGCCTAAAGTAGGTAATACGGTACTGGTGAGCGACTGTGAAAGAATGGAAAAAGTGAAAGTGAGCGAGAGTAATCCAGAAGGACAGAATGGGGAGGCACCAGTGGGCACCCGTTATATTAAGTTACAAGGCTTATCCGCTACTTTCAAGAGACCGATTGATATTTTTCCAGTGCCGGCGGGGGGGCCTAGTGGAGTTTTATATGAGGTCAGAGCTGATCCAGTCTCAGGATTTGTGCTCTATCGGAATGATCCGGACCAACTAAAATATGAAGAGCCGTTTGTGGAGGGGGTAGAGAATTTACAAGTACGTTATGGCTTAGATCGTGCCGGAGGACTTACCTATAGTGATACCCCACCTAAGGCCACTGACAATGTAAAGAGTGTAAAAATTACCTTATTGATGCGTACTCCACAAAAACGATTTGATATTAAGGATACTACAGAAAAGGAGTTTCATTTGGATTCAGCATTAATTTATAATCCGACTGAAAATTTAGCCTTTGAAAAAGGATACCGTCATCGCTTATTTACTTCGGTGATTTCGATAAGAAATGCGAATTTCAATAAATAACTCACCTGACACATAACCACCCCCAACCCCTCCTTGGTAAGGAGGGGAGTATGCGCCAATAACCACCCCCAACCCCTCCTTGGTAAGGAGGGGAGTATGCGCCAATAACCACCCCCAACCCCTCCTTGGTAAGGAGGGGAGTATCCCTGGCGCTACCGCTGGTATGTACTCCCCTCCTTACCAAGGAGGGGCAAGGGGTGGTTGAGTTAACCAATCAATTATGACCATAGTCACTAACTAAGGAGGCAACGAAAAAACGTTGAATCAACGATGAATACTCAAATGAAAACTTTACCAAGGGTTATCAACCGCCCGCTCATTCACCCACAAACCGGTGCCGTGTTGTTTGTGTCTTTGATGTTTTTGATAGTGCTAACCATGCTAGGAATTAGTGCGTTGGATTCTACTAAATTAGAGACTCGAATGGCGGCTAACACTAAGGAATACAATCAAGCGTTTGAAAACGCCGAAGCGGCTGTAGCGACGGCAACTGGTGTTTATCGAGGTGATAAAATTACTACTCTGCCAACTGAACGACTGTTTGACGAGTTTAAAGAAGTAACGGGTCTTGCCACCGGCACTGCTCGATACCGGATCATGATGTCTGGTAATCTGGATAGCAAAAGTAACCTAAAAGGTGGCTCCACCGGATCCAGATTTTTCCTAGTAGAAAGTGAAGGAACTTCTATGAAGAAAGATTCAGAAACTGCTGATAATGAGGCTACTGCCGTGAAACTCCATGCCGGTATCCGCCTAGAATTCGCCACTGATGGCGGAGGCGTACAATTAGATAAAGAATGATTTACGTCCAGATTTGACAACTTTTTCGAAAGTTGTCAAATCTAAATTTACGTCCCGATTTGACAACTTTTTGAAAGTTGTCAAATCTAAATTCACGTCCCGATTTGACAACTTTTCGAAAGTTGTCAAATCTAAATTCACGTCCCGATTTGACAACTTTTTGAAAGTTGTCAAATCTAAATTCACGTCCCGATTTGACAACTTTTCGAAAGTTGTCAAATCTAACATTAAATAGAGGTCAACCCATGAAAAATTGGTATAGAAAAATTGGAGTCGCTAACTTCAGTTGGCGATTCTTCCTTACCGCACTCCTAACCACTTTATTAGGAGGACCTGCTTACGCAGACGATGTTGACATTTACATTCGCCAAGCCGATAGTATCAGCGAAGAAACACGTCCCAATATTTTATTCATGCTAGACAATTCCGGTAGTATGAATCAACGGTTGCGGGACCCGAAAACAGGTACGCCATTAAGTCAAAAACGCATTGATGTCTTGCAAGAAGCTTTATTGCAAATGCTCAGTGAAGTTTATAATGTGAATGTGGGTTTGGCTCGCTTTGCCAGTCTGATGGGTGGCAAAATGCCATCTAACGCCCCGATTTTGTTCCCAGTGTTTTATATTGATGCTGATCTGCGAGAGGTTCCAGGAGAAGCTAATAACAGTATAGTCACCGTATCTAGTCGGATTGCTAACAGCGGCGATGATGCAGAAGAAAATCTGGGATCCAGTAAAGTTCGTTTGGCTCGTCCACAATTACAAATGGTCAAACTGAAAACCAGTGATGATTTTAAAGGGGTTAAGATTGAACAACCCATCGAGGACAAGGGTAAAGATGCCGCGGGTGAATGGTTAGGTAACACTAGATTCACGGATCCCGCTTTGGGCAATAAGGATAAAGGTGTCGTCAAAACGGCTCAATCGACTTTAGTCTTAGGCTCAGATACGCTACCAGATGCTAGAAATCGTGGAGATAGCTTAGTAGCGTTGCGTTTTCCTGGTTTGACTATCCCGGTCGGGGCTAAAATTGAGAAAGCCGAAGTGGAATTTACCAGCGACCAAAGTTATAGCTATGAAAAGGAGACTGATGCGGTTAAACTGGTGATGTATGCGGCGAATAATGATGGCAGTGTGAATGATATTTCGGGCCAAGAATTTCCCAGTAGCGCCACTATGCCCAGCGGTTATTTGTCCAATAAAGACAATTTTCCAAGTACGGCTACCACGATTCAATGGACCATAGATACTCCCATTGAAGAAGGGCAAACGTTTGTCACTCCTGACATCAGCGCGATTATTCAAGAAGTTATCAGACGCGAAGCTAAAGCCAACCAGAATGGTTGGAGTGAGGGTAATAGTATCGTCATGATGTTTAAATCAGCACCAGATTCTCCGCCTAATGGTAGAACTTTTGTCAGCAAGAAGGACTTGTATGCGCCACCTATCTTACGTTTAAGTTGGACCATTACCGAAGCCAAGACCGAAGTCATTTCTGGTAAAGGTCCTTGGGATGCTAGAGATAAAGCCTACAAGGTGAGTACCAACGACCAAGATGTAGAATACTCGTCTTCCGCTTTTAGCTGTGGTGGAGATATGATACTGGGGTATTGTCCAAAAATGGTTATCCCCGATCTCTCTGATTTACAGAAAATTGTGGATGAAGCTAAGGCCGCTTATGAGGAAATGAAAAATGTTACTCTTCCTCAAAAGAAAATTGATGCCAAAACGGCCACCACTGAGGCCACTGCCGCGGAAAGAGCTTTGAAGACTGCGGAAACCGCTTATCAAAAGGCCTTGACCGCGATACCTCTTGCCGAAACCAACTACCAAACGGCTAAAGATGCTTATGAGGCCAAAGTCGCTGAACTTTTAGCTTCACAAACGTCACTAAAGCAGGAGATAGAGGCTGCGCTGTTGGGCATGAATACTGCCGAAGCTGACTTGCAGAAGGCACAAGCGGCTTATGATATTGCATATCCCAATTATACTTCTACCCTAGCTGCTAAAACTGAGGCCGAAACCACTAAAGATGCTGCCAAAGTTGCTCAAGATGCGGCACTAGCCGCGAAAACTGCCGCCTGCCCCACCCCGGCTTCCAAGAAAGAGCCAGCTTGTGTGGAAGCCACTACGGTATATAACAATGCCAAGGCCACTTACACTACCGCCAATGAGGCTTATCAGGTCGCCAATGCTGCTTATGGGATCGCCAACAGTGCCTATACGACTGCAAAAGGTGCTTTATCTACGGCTCAGACTGCTTATAATACGGCTAAGAAAACCTATGATAGCGCCGTCGCAAAGTTGCAAAAAATCGTTCAGAGTACCACCTTGGATGCTCTAAAAACTAAAATGTTGGCTAAAGAACAGATTCTGAATGATAAAAAAGCTTTGGCGGATACTGCTCTGATTGAGAGAGATAAGGCCAAAATTGCCGATGACGGAAAACAACAAATAGCCGACGATATTAATGCTCTCTTAACAGGAGCAAACAACACGCTAACGGCCCTGAAAGCTGCCTGGGATAAAGCCAAAGCCGATTTACTCAAGGGCAAAGTCAAACAAGTGAAGGGAGTTAAAACAACCGTAGGACTGCGGTTTCAACAACTGCCCCTTCCCAAAGGCGCCACGGTTAAAGAGGCTTATATTACCTTTACGCACCAAGGAAGTGTGGCGGATTTGAAGACGGCTTCACAGTTACCGTTGAATTTGATGATTTATGGTGAAAAAATCGCCAACGCCGACGATTTCAAAGTGAAAACTATTTCGCAACGGACTGCTACTGACACCTCGGTGGAATGGTCCGCCGTGGCCCCAGCTACACCCAACGAGAAGTTTACCACGCCTCTTAAAACTCAAACCGTACCAGATTTATCTGGTATTTTACAAGAAATCATTAACCAAGATGACTGGCAAAGTAAAAACAGTATCGTGTTTCTGTTTGAGAATAGCAATGAGGCTAATTTCGACAAAGCGTTTGCGCCAGAAATTGGTGGGTTTAGACCGTTTATTGGTATCAAAGATAAAACTCCAGATGAGGCTAATTTAATTCAAGCGGCTGATTTGACGAGTTTTTATAATCTACCTAAACTGACTGTGAAATATTCGGCGGGCGTGGGTGATGAAGGGGGGACGGCCGATAGCAACGAGCAAATTGTTGGTTTTCGCTTTGAAGGAGTCGATATTCCACAAGGCGCTAAAGTCACCAACGCTACTATCGATTTTAAGAGTGATAGCACCGAGACGACCTCATCTAAATTAAAGATTAAAATTGAAAATGCAGATGAAGCCGCCCCATTTGAAGACGCGCCTAAAAATATTAGTTCTCGTAATTTAACTGGTCAAGTCGACTGGGAAGTGCAACCGTGGGAAAAAGGGATTACTTATACCACCCCGGATTTAACCAGTTTGGTCCAAACTGTGGTGAAACGGTCTGGTTGGTGCGGTGGCCGGGGTGGGATAGCATTCGTGGTTGCTGCGGGTAGTGCCGATGATACCACTCGCCTGGTTAAATCGTTCGATAATGCGCCATTTTTTGCACCGGTCTTGAATATAGAATATGATCTCGACTCAGTGCCAGACGGCGCTTGTATTCAACAAAGTTACGCGGGTCAAATTACCTTTGAAACCGATGATGCAGAAGAAATTACCTCTGGCTCAGAAGCGGGTGATATTTACTTATCCAGTGATAGTTTGGAAATGGGTGCCGTCAGCGATCAATCGCGCTTAGTCGGCTTCCGCTTCCGTGAGGTGCCGGTGAGCAAAACGGCTAAGGTGCTGGACGCACGATTAATTCTAACGGCGAGAACTTTGCGCGAAGATAAAGGTGCGGCGACGACCAAACTCAACATTCAGGGTGAGAAAGCAGGGGATTCAGCGCCTTTTGGTAGTGGCTCTGGTAACTTGAGTACCCGGAAGAAAACTACGACCAAACTGCCTTGGGATGGGGAGTCGGGGTTGACCAGTTGGCAGAAAAACTTTACTTATACCTCACCTGATTTAACGCCGGTCATTCAGGAAATTATCAGTCAAAAAGACTGGGCCACTTACAATAATATGGCATTACTTATCAGTGGAACACCAGGACGGCGAGATGCCAATGCGTTTAAAGCAGGCCCCACTACGGCAGCAGTTTTGCGAATCCGCGTGGAAGGTTATTTAGGTGAAGGTGAAAAAGGCAATTTGATGACAGTGCGCCGTCAATTGAAAAAAATCACCAATACTATCCAAATACCTGCCAGTATCACTCCGTTGGTGGATGCTTTTTATGAATCAGCTCAATATTTTCGCGGAGGGGTGGCAGTGGACTATGGTAAGACTCGCCATGGTTTGGCAGATTATTTAGTCAGTCATCCAGGTACGTACACTGGCGGGGACCTCAGTCGTCCCGTCTCTTGCAGTGCGGCTAAACCGTTTGACAAAGTGTGTGCGCCGGAGGAAATTAGAGGGTCACCGAAGTACGTTTCACCTGTTAAGTCTCCTTGCCAGTCTAACCATATTGTGTTGCTGACTGATGGTTTAGCTAACCGTAATGAATCAGCCGATAAAATAAAAAGTCTGATGGGTAGTTTTCAGTCAAGTTGTGATAAGACTTTTCCAGACCCTGATAGTGTGAGTGAGGATCCTACTCAAAAGGCGACCACGCTTGGAATCAGTAGCGCCGAGCTATGTGGGGTTGACCTGAGCCGATTCTTGCACCAAACGGATAATAATAAAGTTCTCAAAGATGAGCAATTTATTACCACTCATACGATTGGCTTCCAGTTGGGTAAAGGTTGGCGCGAAAAGTATGTGGACCCGCTCTCGGGCCGACCAGTCCGCGAGGAAGATAAAGTCTATTACTATATAGACAATGGTGAGGTAGTGCCTGATAGTGTCACCGTGCAATCAGTTGGCTATGAACCGGATGAAAAACTCTCTAAGCAAAATGCCGAGGCAGTTAAATACCTGCGACAAATTGCGAAAGAAGGAGGCGGTGACTTTTATCCAGCGGATTCAGTGGATCAACTGTTAGCCGCCTTTAAATCCATTGTGGCACAAGCGGTAACTACCAGCACGTTATTTGCCGCGCCTGGGGTGTCGGTTAATCGTTTTAACAGCTTGTTCCATGATGATGAAATTTATTACTCCTTGTTCAAACCGGACCGCTTGCCCCGCTGGCATGGTAATGTGAAAAAGTTCCGGCTGTGCCAAGGTACGGAAGGAACAACTTGTAAACCAGGAGAATTGCTGGATGCAGAAGGCAAAGCTGCGGTGGTGGACCAGTATTTATCTTCTACGGCTAAGAGTTTTTGGAGCAAAGAGGTGGATGGTGGCCAAGTTACTGTAGGCGGTTCTGGTGAACAGGTACCAGCACCTGGTACACGTAAAATTTTTACCTATTTGGGTGAAGCAGCCCCAGGCGTTAACCATAATGTGGTGTTAGATGACCCTAACTATATCATTTCAACGGAAACACCAGACCTGTCCAAAGCGTTATTTGGTGATGATCCCGCAGATGATTTTGAAAAAGTAGTCAATTGGATTCTGGGTCAAGATGTGATGGATGAAGACCAAGATGGTAATTTTAAAGAAAATCGTTGGCCAGTAGCTGATCCGTTACATAGTAGTCCAGGGGTTGTGGTCTATGGTGGTACGGAAGCAGAAACCATAGCGAAAATTTTTGTGGGTACCAATGATGGATTGTTACGGATGATAGATGCGACTACTGGTGAAGAGGATTGGGCGTTTTTACCCAAAGAGTTGTTACCTAAGCAAAAGGATTTAATGGAAAACCAACCAGGGGAACGTATCTACGGAGTAGATAGTACGCCCACCTTCTGGATGAAAGATACCGGCGGCAACGTTCAAATCGAACCAGAAAATGGTGATTTTGTGAAACTATATGTGGGGATGCGGCGTGGCGGGTCTAATCTGTATGCCTTAGATGTTACGGGTGAAGCAGATGCTCCAGGGGCCTCTCCTAAACTGATGTGGGTGATTAAAGGCGGAGTTTCGCCCTTTGAAAAATTGGGGCAAACCTGGTCACGAGCATTACCGGTTCACGTTTCTTTGAACGGTGAAGATAAAGTTGTGCTACTCTTTGGTGGTGGCTACCATACCAGTCAAGATGAAGGTTTTGGTCCCACTGACTCGCTACCAGCGGGTGGGGGCAATGCGATTTTCATGGTGGACGCGGAAACGGGGCAACGTTTATGGTGGGCTAGTAGCAGCGGTGCTGATCTCAATTTGCAGGAAATGCGTTATCCGATTCCTGCTGATTTATTATTGAAGGATACCAATACGGACAAGATGATTGACCGGATTTATGTTGGTGATATTGGCGGTCAGGTGTGGCGAATTGATATTAACGGTTTAGCCTCGGGTCAAAGTGCCATGGGTATGTTGTTTGCGACGGTCTCTGATACTACCAATACCGAGAGACGACGTTTCTTTTATGCGCCAGAGTTGATTAGAATCAGTGATAGCAAGTATTCCAGTGTGGTTGATTATGATTTACTGGCCATTGTCAGTGGTACTCGAACCGAGCCATTGGATCGGCTAGTGCGTAATCAATTTTACGCTTTCCGGGATGAGCAACAAGGACCCTTGACCAATACGCTGGACTTGACTCCTATCACTACCAAACAGATGGTCGATCTCACGGATAACGTGATTCAAGAGGGTGACGAGAATGCACGAGTCCAAGTCGTCGTTGAGCTTAAAGGAAAGAAAGGTTGGTATGTCAACTTGCAAGAGGAACCTGGGGACGACAAGTCTTGGATTGGTGAAAAAGGTACTTCTGAACCGTTGATTAAAGACGATAAGGTCTATTTCACTACCTATGTTCCGCCGGCCCAAAGTACGAGTGTCTGCGAGTTTTCCGAAGGGTTTAGCCGTTTCTATGCACTTGACATTCTGACCGCAGGGGCCGTGTATAACTTTGATGAAACTACTAAGGAAGGGCAAGATGGGTTAACTGCCTCGGATCGTTTTATAGCCATCCCTGGGGTTGCGCCTCCTCCAAAGAGCTATAGTCCAGGCGGCCCAGTTGAAACCGTAGGGAGTGGTCCCAACACTAATCTTACTCCTCCTGAAGAGCGCAAAACCGAGCGTTTCTTCTGGATGCAGAAGTAATCAGTGGGGCTAGATTTTCCAATTCGGGAAGGATTGGAAAATCGGTTGCAGAAAGTTAAAGTTATTGACTCACCTTACGTACAACCACCCCCAACCCCTCCTTGGTAAGGAGGGGAGTACACACTAGCGGCACCGCCAGGACCCTCCCCTCCTTACCAAGGAGGGGTTGGGGGTGGTTGAGTCAACCGTGCGTAAGGTGAATTATTGATAAACCTGACAGGTCTTCGAGACCTGTCAGGTTTGGCACCGAGATTTAGTTTTATATAAATGAATGGAGATAATGTTAATGCGCTTAAGATTTGCTCATGGTTTTTCGTTAATTGAATTGATGATTGTATTGGCCATTATGGGAATAGTAGTGATGTTCGCTTATCCTTCCTATACGAATTATGTGCTTAAGTCTCGTCGGACTGAGGCTAAGTCAGGATTGTTAGATTTGGCACAGAGACAAGAAGATTTTCGCGCTGATAACAATAAATATGCCGATGATTTAACCAAATTATTACTGAACAATCCCGACCTAACTTCGGAAAACGGATTCTACAAGTTTAGTGTAGAAAACCCGTCACCACTTAAATTTACGTTGAAAGCAACCGTGGCTGATGATAAAGCTCAAAAAGATGATATTCAGTGTACTGAGTTTAGCATAGATCAGCAGGGTAAGCGAGATTCTGAACCAGGCAAGGATTGTTGGTAGTAAGGGACTATAAGAAAAATTTAGATTTGACAACTTTCAAAAAGTTGTCAAATCTGGTGCGGTGTGGGAATTTCTCGTTCCCACGCGCCTGCGTGGGAATGCCGTCTGGACGCGCCAGCGTCCCTTTCCCGCAACGCTGGCGCATTGCCCACTGCATTCCCACGCTGGCGCGTGGGAACGAGAAAAAACGTTCGCCGAGGTCTAGTTTTGACAGGTGTCATAACTTAGTCTTCGAAAGAAAAACCGGATGTCATCACCGTATAGTGATAGCGTCTATCGAAGGATTTATTCTTAATTTAACCAAGAGGTACACTGATGAACTTAGGAATAGTCATTTACTCAAATGATGCCGAAACCGTGTGGAATGCTTTTCGTTTAGGGGTCTTTGCCTTAGTCAAAGACGATGCGGTCAAAGTCTTTTTATTCGCCAAAGGTGTCGAATGTGAATCTTTGGATACCGACCAATTTAAGGTCACCGAACAGATGAAAACCTTGGCAGACCATGGTGGCGAAATTTTTGCCTGCGGCACCTGTTTAAAACTGCGTCATTCCGAAGGTTCAGAAATGTGCCCGCTGTCGACGATGCAAGACTTGTACGACCTCATCAAATGGAGTGATAAAATTGTGACCTTTTAACAGCAAGCGTAGGGTGTGTTAGGCGCGTCCTGTTACGCCGTAACACACCTCCTTCGGTTATCCCACCGTTAAACCACCCCTAACTCCTTCTTTTCTCGTTCCCACGCGCCAGCGTGGGAATGCCGTCTGGACGCGCCAGCGTCCCTTTCCCGCAACGCTGGCGCATTGCCCACTGCATTCCCACGCTGGCGCGTGGGAACGAGAAAAAA
>DZAL01000039.1 GCA_022729575.1 Thiomargarita sp. | reverse complement strand
CATTAAACCGCCGAGTGCATCAATTTCTTTCACTAAATGTCCTTTGCCAATTCCACCAATAGACGGATTACAAGACATGGCGCCGAGTGTTTCTGCCGTATGAGTCAATAACAGAGTGTGCATTCCCATTCTAGCCGCCGCTAACGCTGCTTCAGTGCCGGCGTGGCCACCACCGACGACAATAACATCAAAAGTTTGAGGATAGTCCATACTTAATTACAAAATGGTTGATAATAAGAACGATTTGAGATAAAGTTACTCAAGATTTGACAACTTTTTGAAAGTTGTCAAATCTGGGTACCCATCGTTAAGATAGATTTGACAACTTTCAAAAAGTTGTCAAATCTTGGCACTAATATAACAGAAAATTTTAAATTTATGAATCCATCCGACCCTAAATACGCCCAGGCAGTTCACCGATTATTAACTATTATGAATGAATTACGAGAACAATGTCCCTGGGACAAACAACAAACCTGGGACTCGTTACGGCATTTGACCATTGAGGAAACTTATGAATTATCTGAAGCCGTATTAGCAGGAGATTCCGAGGCTATCAAACAGGAATTGGGTGATTTATTACTGCATATTGTATTTTATGCCAAAATTGGTTCAGAACAACAAAGTTTTGACTTCGCTGATGTCATCAACAGTTTATGCGATAAAGTGATTGCCAGGCATCCACATGTTTATGGAGAAATGACGGTAATCAACGAGGCACAAGTAAAACGCAATTGGGAAGTGCTTAAATTAAAGGAAAACCAGGGTAATCGCCGTGGTGGCGTGTTGGCAGGCGTACCTAATTCGTTACCGGCGTTAATTAAAGCCTACCGGATTCAACAAAAAGCTCATGGCGTTGGCTTTGACTGGAGTGATCCAAAGGAGGTTTGGCAGAAGGTAGAAGAAGAATTGGCCGAATTTAAACAATGTTTGGCATCGGACCCGCTCTTGGCACCGGACGCGGCGACGATGAGCGCACGGGAAGAGGAATTTGGTGATATTTTATTTTCGCTGATTAACTATGCCCGTTTTATCCAGGTTGACCCGGAGACGGCTTTAGAAAAAACTAATCGAAAATTTATTCAACGGTTCAATTATTTGGAACAAGCGGCGCAACGCGATGGTAAATCGTTAGCGGAGATGACTTTGGCCGAAATGGATGAATATTGGGAAGAGGCTAAGGTCTTGGCCACTAGATAGAGTTGACAACATAGAGTTTATCTCGTTTCCACGCGCTGGCGTCAATGCCATTAAGTTAAGGAATATCCAGCTAATGTAGGGTGGATTAAGCGAAGCGTATCCACCACGGTCGAAACTCAGGTGGATACGCTTCGCTTAATCCACCCTACATTAACTTAATGGCATTGACGCGCTGGCGTGGGAACGAGAAGAACGGAATAAATTCCGGACTCCAACGGCTATGAAGAACGGAATAAATTCCGGACTCCAACGGCTATACTCCTGGGTTTAAAAAATTTTACTCAACGACACTTTAATTCCTACTGGTAACGGACACGGTATTGATGAAGAATTGGCTTGACAACTCGTCACGGTCAAATCCGCTTGAGGAGGCATTCCTGGTAAGGAGGTCACTTCAAACTGGGCGGTCATTGCTACCGACGAAATCAGACTAAACACCGTTGTGACCGGCGAGGCCAAGGTCCCCCAAAGCGCGTGCCAACTGGTACCTGCCTTAGTTAACAATACTATCACCAATTGTTGGTCGGTACTTCTCAACATAAAAAAAGTATCGGGTAACGTCGGCGATTGCCAAGCACCGTCATAATCAGGGGTTAACGGTACATATTCGTTAATAAATTCTGAAAACGCGGGGATTCGAGTATATACTCCATAAGCATCGGGCCCAGCACACTTAGGCCCGCTTTCTTTTCCACCATAACTGACAATTCCCACTTGTTGCCATTGCTCGTTATCACAAACTACTAAGGGACCACCGCTGTCACCGCTGCAACTATCTTTTCCCCCCGCTTTCTCGCCGGCACAAATCATCGTGTCCAAAATTGGATCCGGTTCTTCCGCATAAGCCTGTTGACATACGGTTTGAGAGACTATGGGAATAGCGAGTTGTTGTAAAATATCGGCATTACGATCGGAAGAAGCCAAGGTGGTCATACCCCATCCCAATACGGTCGCCATCTGTCCCACCGCAGTGGCAGAGCCTTCCTTAGTGATTACCGCGACCGGCGATTGTTTAGACGGGGTGACCAATTCTAATAATGCAATATCTGGAAAATTATCAGAATCCGCATTTATCCATTGCGGATGCTGGATAATTCGTTTCACTTGCAACTTTTCTCCTTGCGTGTTGAAGCGACTTGATTGATGTAAGCCGACCACTACGAAGAGGTCCGCCGGTGCGAGTAGTGGCTCCTTTAGGATTTTGCTACCAAGACAATGAGCGGCGGTCAGGACCCAGGAGGGATGAATTAACGAGCCGCCACAAAAAACGCCGAATTGCTGATTGTTGGCATAGTAGAGAGCAACCATCCAAGGCCAGTCTCCTAAAACGGTGTCTTCTCCGCCAATGATTCTGGTAGCAGATTGACTGGGCCGTGGACAAGATTCTGCCATTAAGGTCGTTGCTGAGAAAAACAACAGAAAACTACTAAGTATGATAAAAGGTTTTATTTTCATAGAGTCAAAAATTTATTTGATTGGAATGAACTATATAGTATGACAGAATTTTGGATGGAATACAAGCATTGCCATTAAGTTAAGGAATCCCCGGTCAGGTTTTAACCTTGAAGGTCTGGTTTTAGACCTTCAAGGTTTCTTTTAATATCTTATCTTTTGAAAGAAGTATATAATTAGATTTGATAACTTTCGAAAGTTGCCAAATCTGTTCTACCTATTTACACCAAGGAAAATTAACTTAACATGGTATTATCAAATATTTCCATTCATCGCCCGGTTCTGGCCACGGTGATGAGTCTAATGATTATTTTAGTGGGAATTATGTCCTTTCAACGCTTGTCAGTACGTGAATACCCGAAAATTGATCAGCCAGTAGTTTCAGTACGCACGGTCTATGCTGGTGCGAGTCCAGAAATTATTGAAAGTCAAATTACCCAACCGCTAGAGGATTCATTATCCGGGGTAGAAGGTATCAAAACCATTAAATCCGTCAGTCGTGAGCAAGTCAGTCAAATTTCGGTAGAATTTACCTTAGAGCGGGATGTTGATGATGCCGCCAATGATGTTCGCGACCGAGTGGCACGAGTACGCTCACGCTTACCAGAAGAAGCGGATGATCCCGTGATCGCTAAAATTGAAGCCGATGCTCAAGCTATTATTTGGCTAAAACTGTCTAGTGATCATCATAATGCCTTAGAAATCACCGATTATGCCGACCGTTTTGTGATTCCACGATTTCAAGTCTTAACCGGGGTCGCCAGCGTTATTATTGGTGGACAACGTCGCTATGCTATGCGCATTTGGCTAGATCGTGACCGGTTAGCGGCTTATCAATTGACTCCTCAAGATGTCGAAACGGCACTACGTCGTCAAAATGTGGAAGTGCCTTCTGGTCGTATTGAAAGTTTGCAACGTGAATTTACCGTGTTGACCGTCACCGACTTGCGAGAAACTGACGAATTTAACCATCTAATTATTAAAGAAATCAATGGTTATCCCATTCGGTTATCCGATGTTGGCCAGGCTGAAATAGGACCTGAAGATGAGCGTAGTATACTTCGAGTGAATGGAGACCCCGCGGTAGGATTAGGTGTCGTCAAACAATCGACTGCTAATACTTTATCCGTCGCCAAAGCCGTGCGAGCACAAATTCCTAAAGTCAAACTACTGCCAGGAATGGAAATGAAAGTCGTGTTTGATACCGCCGTCTTTGTAGAAAAATCGATTGAAGCGGTCTATAAAGCCATGTTCGAGGCTTTTATTTTGGTCGTGCTGGTGATTTTCTTGTTTCTACGGTCAATTCGTGTTACCTTCATTCCTTTTGTCACCATTCCAGTCTCATTAATTGGTGCCTTTATTTTTCTCCATGCACTCAATTTTTCGATCAACATTTTAACGCTGTTAGGGCTAGTTTTAGCCATTGGTATCGTCGTGGATGATGCCATTGTCATGCTAGAAAATATCCATCGTCACCTGGAAAAAGGTGCCTCACCGATGGAAGCGGCTTTAACCGGCAGTCAAGAAATTGGCTTTGCCGTGGTCGCGATGACCATCACCTTAGCCGCGGTCTTTGTCCCACTCGCTTTTATGACCGGTAATACGGGACGATTATTTACCGAATTTGCTTTGACCGTGGCTGCCGCCGTAGTGGTCTCCGGCTTTGTCGCACTCACGCTAACTCCCATGATGTGTTCTAAATTTTTAGTCGCGCATGAACAACACGGCCTGTTTTATAATTTGACCGAGAAATTTTTTAATCTCCTCAATGACAGTTATCGTTTAATTTTACGAGGCACTTTGCACGTCCGTTGGTTCATCCTCCTCATGTTTCTAGCCACTGCGGCCGGCGGTGTGTATTTTATTTTACCTAAAGGTAGTTTATCCCCGCCCTGGGAAAATTATTTGGCTAGTTTTGCTGGTAAAAATGTACAATTTCCACTCATTAAATCAGAATTGGCCCCGTTGGAAGATCGCGGCAATATTATTGGCATTATCAGTGCTCCTGAAGGGGCTACCCTCGCTTATACTGACAGTTATGCGCGACAAATCGAAAAAATTTATGCCCAAGTCCCTGAAGTCGAAAATTATTTCATGGTGGTAGCTCCAGGGTTGGAGCGACCTAATCCGGTGAATTCAGCATTATCCTTTGTGCGTCTAAAACCGTGGGAGCAACGGATCCGTAGTCAGCAACAAATCGCCGGGCAGTTGATGCCGCAGTTACTGAGTTTACCTGGCGTGCTGGCGTTTGCCATTAATCCACCCTCACTAGGACAAAGTTTCCGCAACACCCCGGTACAATTTGTGGTCCAAGGTGATTCTTACCAAGAGTTGCAACGCCTGAGCGACCAAATGCTGGTTAAAATGCGTGAATATCCTGGTTTGCAAAATCCTGACAGCGATTTAAAATTAAACAAACCACAGTTGAAAGTTAGCATAGATCGTGACAAAGTAGCCGATGTCGGAGTAGAAGTAGAAGACATTGGTAAAACTTTAGAAACCTTGTTAGGTGGCAGGCAGGTGACACGTTTTAAACGTGAAGGCAAACAGTATGAGGTGATTGTGAAGTTAAAAGACCGAGACCGTACTAAGCCAGCAGACCTGACCGCGATTTTTGTACGTAATAAAGCAGGCAATTTAATTCAATTGTCTAATCTAATCAAAGTGCAAGAAACCGTGGCCCCGAAGGAGCTAAATCGCTTTAATAAACTGCGTGCTACCACCCTGAGCGCGAATGTCACGCCCGGTTTTACCCTGGGACAAGTTTTGGAATTTATGGACCATTTGGCCAAAGCGGTGCTTACCCAAACGGCCCAAACCGCTTTGGATGGTCAATCTCGTGAATTTCGAGAATCTAGTGAAACGTTATTAGTCACTTTCATTTTGTCCTTGGTATTTATTTACCTCGTGCTCGCGGCGCAATTTGAAAGTTTTATCAGCCCGTTAATAATTATGTTCACTGTACCGTTGGCGATGACCGGTGCTTTATTAGCATTATTTTTAACCGGAGACACTTTAAACGTTTATAGTCAAATTGGTTTGGTCATGTTAGTAGGCTTAATCACCAGACATGGCATTTTGATTGTGGAATTTGCCAATCAATTGCAAGAGCGTGGAATGCGTTTACGAGAAGCGGTGATAGAAGCCGCGGTTTTACGTTTACGTCCGATTCTGATGACCACTGCTTCTACTATTTTGGGTGCCGTTCCCTTAGCGATGTCTACCGGAGCAGGTGCCGAAAGTCGTCGCTCCATTGGTTGGGTCATTGTGGGTGGCCTGCTACTAGGCACCTTTTTAACTTTATTTGTGATTCCAACTATATATACTCTTTTGACCAGAGAGTTTAGAGATTTTAGATTTGACAACTTGTCGAAAGTTGTCAAATCTTAGTGCCATCGGCAAACCCTAATTCTTCAACCACCCCCAACCCCTCCTTGGTAAGGAGGGGAGAAACTTAACCACCCCCAACCTCTCTTTGGTAAGGAGGGGAGGAACTTAACCACCCCCAACCCCTCCTTGGTAAGGAGGGGAGGAACTTAACCACCCCCAACCCCTCCTTGGTAAGGAGGGGAGGAACTTAACCACCCCCAACCCCTCCTTGGTAAGGAGGGGAGAAACTTAACCACCCCCAACCTCTCTTTGGTAAGGAATGAAGAACGAGGGGCTTAGTTCCCCTCCTTACCAAGGAGGGGCTAGGGGTGGTTAGGTGTAAGATGAATTCTTAACTTTGGATCTCAACCATGCGTATCTTAGGTATCGAAACCTCTTGTGATGAAACCGGCATTGCCATCTACGATTCTGAACGTGGCTTACTCAGTCATGCGTTATACAGTCAAGTGACACTACACGCGCCTTATGGGGGAGTCGTCCCCGAATTAGCTTCGCGTGACCACATTCGTAGAATCATTCCTCTGATCAAACAAGTCTTGACCGAAAGTTCACTCTTACCCACGGACCTTGATGGAGTTGCTTATACGGCGGGACCTGGTTTGATCGGCGCATTATTAGTTGGTGCTGCCGTCGGGCGCAGTTTAGCCTGGACTTGGCAAGTGCCAGCTCTCGGTGTACACCACATGGAAGGACATTTATTAGCGGCTATGCTAGAATCACCGGCACCCACTTATCCATTTTTAGCTTTACTCGTGTCTGGAGGACATACGCAATTAGTCCAGGCTACCGCTATTGGTCAATATCAGGTGTTAGGTGAATCCGCCGATGATGCCGCGGGAGAAGCCTTTGATAAAACGGCTAAATTGTTAGGGCTCGGTTATCCTGGCGGACCTGCCATTGCTCAATTAGCCGCACAAGGCGCCGCTGATGTTTTTACTTTTCCTCGTCCCATGACGCAACGTCCCGGTTTAGATTTTAGTTTCAGCGGGTTAAAAACGCATACTGCAACCACCTGGAAAAATTCCGCGCAAACGGAGCAAATCCGCGCCGATATTGCACGAGCGTTTGAAGAAGCGGTGATTGATACGTTAGCCATTAAATGTCGCCGCGCCTTACAACAAACGGGATTAAGCAAATTGGTCATTGCTGGCGGAGTCGGGGCAAATCAACGCTTACGGCAGACGTTAACGGCGTTAGCGAAAGAGTTAGGAATTACTGTGTATTATCCCCGTCCCATTTTTTGCACCGATAATGGCGCTATGATAGCGTATGCCGGTTATCTGCGATTGGCCGCGGGTCAACAGGCACCGTTAGGATTTAAAGTTCAGCCACGGTGGCTCATGTCGGAAATTTAGTTCACTCACCTTACGTACAACCACCCCCAACCCCTCCTTGGTAAGGAGGGGAGTAGCGCCAACTGAGTTAGCAGGGAAAACTCCCCTCCTTACCAAGGAGGGGTTGGGGGTGGTTAAGTTTTAGATTTGACAACTTTCGAAAAGTTGTCAAATCTGGGGTTGTCAAATCTGGATCGGTTTTAGATTTGACAACTTTCGAAAAGTTGTCAAATCGATTCAAAAAGTTGTCAAATCGATTCTATTCTTGTTTTCCCTTCACATCTAACCAATCCCGTAACCGGTCTCCCAGTAAATTAACTGATAATACCACTAACATTAACGCCAGGCCCGGGGCTAACACTATATGCGGCGCGACTAACATATAACGAGTGCCATCACGTATCATACTGCCCCAAGAAGCGGTAGGAGGTTGTACGCCTAATCCTAAAAATGAGAGGCCGGCTTCGGCAATTACGATGCCAGCGATACCAAAGGTGGCTTCTACTACCAGTGGTGCCATCAGTAGTGGTAAGACGTGTCGAAAGAGGATTCGAGGCACTTTAGCACCTAAAGCCAGCGCGGCGATAACATGTTCGCGACGTTTGAGCGAAAGGGTTTGCGCACGCGCCAGGCGAGCAAATCCTACCCAACCGATGATGGATAACGCGAAAACGACATTTTCAATGCCAGGGCCAAGTAAACCGGATAGGGCAATCGCTAATAGAATACTGGGAAACGCTAGAAAAATATCCATGATTCGCACGATAACTAAGTCCATATTACCTCCTAACCAGCCGCTGATCATTCCAATTACGGTGCCCAGGGTGAGGGAGACGGAGATAACGCCGGCGGCTACCAAAAAGGAGGTTCTGGAGCCCAAAATAAGTCGGTCTAACAGCGACCGACCAAGGTCGTCATAACCTAACCAGGCGATGGCCGAAGGTGGTTGCAACAGGTGAGGTAAACTAATATCGTTAGGGTGTAAGGGGAGCCAGGTGCTACTGATGGCTAGTCCTAACCAGGTGAGTAAAATGCTCAGAGGAATAAAAGTTTGAGGTTTAAACACGGTAATGTACTCGTGGATCTAACCAGGCATATAGAATGTCGGTAAAGGTGTTGATAATAACATAGGTTAAACTAATTAGGAGGACACAGGCTTGAACTACGGGATAGTCGCGATTTTGGATTGATTCAACCGTCAATTGACCGATGCCGGGCCAAGCAAACACGGTTTCGGTGATGACCGCTCCGCCTAACAGGGCTCCGAGTTGTAGGCCCAAGATGGTAATAATGGGTAACGACGCATTGCGTAGGGCATGGTGAATAATCACGGCGGATTCTCGTAGGCCCTTGGCGCGGGCGGTACGAATATAGTCTTCATTGAGAATTTCTAATAAAGTAGCTCGTACCATGCGGGCTAAAATTGAGGCTAAGGCGGTGCCTAAGGTGATGGCGGGTAGAATAATAGATGACCATTCTTCATTGCCACTGACGGGGAGCCATTTTAATTGTAACGAAAACAGTAAAATCAGTAGGGGTCCTAACCAGAAGTGGGGGATAGAGATGCCTAGCAGAGAAAATAACATGGCACCGCTATCCCAGGCGGTATCTTTACGGAGGGCGGCTAAACTACCTAGAGGGAGCGCAATGAGGATGGCGAGGAAAAGTCCAGCAATGGCTAATTTTGCAGTTTCCCACAGTGGTTTGCCAATTTTTTCGACAATGGGTTCCTTCGAATGTAAGGAGGTGCCTAAGTCGCCTTGAAGGAGGTTGGTGAAGTAATGCCACCATTGCGTGTGTAGGGGTTGGTCTAGTCCCAGGGAGTGGCGTAATTCTTCTTGTGCGACGATGGTAGCCGTTTCTCCTAGCATGACTTGTACCGGATCACCGGGGACTAGGTGAATGAGGAGAAATACTAGGGTGATGATGCCGATGACTACAGTGACCATACTGAAGAGTCGTGAGAGAATGAAAGTGAGCATGTGGGTGGTTAGCAAAGCGTTGCTTTGTACTCCTGTGGAGTTGGGTTAAGTGGAGTGTTTATGGTCGTTATGATAAGCCAATGCCATTAAGACTATTCCAGCTATTAGCAGTGGTAGAGTCAGCAATTGTCCCATGGTAAGCCAGTTGAAAGCGATGAATCCTAAATGAGCATCCGGGGTCCGAAAAAATTCGGTGAAACAGCGAACAGTGCCGTAACCGATTAAAAACAATCCTGACACAGCCATCGTGGGGCGTGGTTGTTTCGAAAATAGCCATAAAATAATAAACAACATCACGCCTTCTAAGGCGGCTTGGTAGAGTTGTGAGGGGTGTCGTGGTAAATTGTCCACATGAGGAAAAATCATGCTCCAGGGCACATCTGTAGGTCTCCCCCATAATTCACCATTGATAAAATTACCCACGCGGCCGGCGGCGAGTCCTAACGGGACTAAGGGGGCAATAAAATCAGTGACGGCAAAAAATTTTTGCTTAAGGCGATGAGCATAGAGGCCCATGGCAATGAGTACCCCGATTAAACCGCCATGAAATGACATACCTCCTTTCCAGATTTGTAAAATTTGCCAAGGATTGATGAGATAAGTGGATAAGTCATAAAATAACACGTAGCCTAATCTTCCTCCTAAAATCACGCCAATGGCCGCATAAAAGATTAAGTCGTCCATTTGTAATGGGGTGATGACAGCATGAGGTTGTTTTGCCCGTTGTAGCCCCAGCCACCAGGCTAGACTGAAGCCGATTAGATACATGAGGCCGTACCAGTGAATTTTGAGGTAGCCAATTTGCAGTAATACCGGGTCAATTTGAGGATAGGTTATCATAAAATATTAGGAGATTAGGTGGTTACAGTTGGTCTGGGTTATGATTTGCCCTCACTCCCGGCCCCTCTCCCAGAGGGAGAGGGGAGACCGACGACAACACCGGTTTACTCCCCCTCTCCCTCTGGGAGAGGGGCCGGGGGTGAGGGAGGGGTCTGCCAATTAGTCCGGAGACAGCGGCGGACATTGTCCTTTTAGATTTTTTTGAGTTTTGGCTAGTTGATT
This sequence comes from Thiomargarita sp., assembly GCA_022729575.1. Taxonomy (GTDB): domain Bacteria; phylum Pseudomonadota; class Gammaproteobacteria; order Beggiatoales; family Beggiatoaceae; genus JAABRD01. The sequence continues at coordinate 26,971 of DZAL01000039.1, read as the reverse complement.
GTTTTTAAAAGTGTACATACTACATTTGCTACCGTTGGCTTTCTCATATTGCCAAATTTTGGCTTTTTGATAGTTGTACTCTTCATCATCAACAAAGTCCGGCAGTCGTCCTTCGGCTTTCAAAATTTTCAAACGATCCCCTTGGAGTTTGGTCAATAACGATTTGTATTCTGCCATTTCATCCTCTGCTTCCACCCCTGCTTGATTGATTTCCTGGTTATCTGGATTATCGGAATGACCGGGCTCCCCCAAGTCACCGGTGTCATTGGCGGTAGCCACACTGGTTGGGACACTCGTGGTGGCCGATTCTTCTAAGCCGCTAGTTTCTTTAGTGACCGTGCTGGCAGTTTCTTTAGTGACCGTGCTGGCAGTTGAGAAGCTGGGTGGGGTCCCTGTAATAGGCGGCTCTACCGCCACCGGTGGTCCGCCTTCGAGTTCAGTCTTTACTGCGGTCTTTTCGGTAGTGACTGAAGTAGATACGGTTTCTGTTTCTACCGTAGAGTTTTTAACCTCTTCACGCGGTGGGAGCGCCTCTAGTGAGATGGCGGTGGTGCCCGCAGAAATTTCGGCAGGTTTTTCCGCAGTTTCTACCGTGGCAGTTGCCGGCACCGAAGCAGTGATGTTGACTGAAGTGGCTAACGTTTCGGTGATCATATCCGATTTGGAAAGGTCAGTAGCCGGTAGCGGACCTTCAGTTTCACTGGCAGGCGTAGCCGTAACCAGGTTATCGGTTTTATTCGTTTCAGTAATCGTTTTCACGCGGTCCTGAGTAAAAATGGTATCACAGTAATCAAACCAAGCCTGAATAGTCTTATTGGCGGTTTCTGGTTTACCGCTACTGGTATTAACTAGAGTGGCGGTATGAAATTGAGTCACAATGTCAGGATAACGTTGCAAAGATTTTTGTTTGGCCTGGCGATAATTGTCATAAACGGTGGCAACCTCGTTGGCGGTTGGGTCAAGTAAATGGTTAGCACAATATTTATCAATGGCGGCGATGGCTTCCTGATTTGCCGCATTATGTTGTTGTATCAAGGCTTGTATTTCCGTGTTGGATTTGGCTTGAGCTTCCTCGATTTGTTTTATCTTCTTATCGACTATGGCGGAAGCCTCAGTTAACCGCTCTGGCAAATCGCGTTCACAGATTTGATAAATTTCGCCAAAAGTTTTGTTACCAAATAAGATGGTAGCATACTCAGATTTGGTATATTTGGATTCGGATTTTTTTAAATTTCCATCCATTTCTAATGCGCTATCTCGGTGCCGTTGATATTTTTTGAAGAGGTTTTGTAACACTATCAGTGCCCCCCTACTCTTTGGCCTGGTCATTTGTAGTCCACGCTCACAGGCAGTTATGGCCATTTCAAATTTTTTGGTAGCCATCTCATTGGCCAGGACCATTGGGTGGATGCTTAACCATACCAACAGTACAAGTTTTCTGAAACTAAATAAGTGCTCACGCTTCATAGTTTTATTTTTCTCTGAACGAAGAGATTTGACAACTTTCAACAAGCTGTCAAATCTCGATAGTGCTCAAGATTTGACAACTTTCGACAAGTTGTCAAATCTCGATAGTGCTCAAGATTTGACCACTTTCGACCAGTTGTCAAATCTCGATAGTGCTTAAGATTTGACAACTTTCAACCAGTTGTCAAATCTCGATAGTGCTCAAGATTTGACCACTTTCGAAAAGTTGTCAAATCGTGTCAAATCGATAGTGCTCAAGATTTGACAACTTTCAAAAAGTTGTCAAATCTCGATAGTGTTCAAGATTTGACAACTTTCGAAAAGTTGTCAAATCGTGTCAAATCGATAGTGCTCAAGATTTGACAACTTTCAAAAAGTTGTCAAATCTCGATAGTGTTCAAGATTTGACAACTTTCGAAAAGTTGTCAAATCGTGTCAAATCGTGTCAAATCGATAGTGCTCAAGATGAGCCAGGAATCCGCATATCTTTTAGAACTTTTCTGACAGTAGCTAAATGTCTTCGACTAACTTCTAAGGATTTATCGATTTCTCTTAATTTGATGTAAGACGCTCCAGAATTGGTTTTGTACAAACTGGAAATATGGACCGTAGCCACTAATATACTACGATGAAGACGTATGAATTGTCCAGCAAATTCTTGTTCTAAATCTTTCAATGCTTCACTGACGAGTATTTCTCCTTGTTTCCAATGCAATATTACATATTTTTGGTTTGCCAAAAAGTAATATATTTGACTAACTGGAATTAAGCGCAACTCTCCTCGTATATATATACTGATATGTGTCCGCGCCATCGGTTTCGGTAAATTTGCCGCGACAATGGGTGAGGTTTGCAATATCCTATAGGCCTTGATTAGGGCTTGCTCCAGTCGCTCTTTACGCACGGGTTTGAGTAAATAATCTATCGCTTGTTGTTCAAATGCCTCCAAAGCATATTCTCCATAAGCAGTAACAAAAATAATAATCGGCTTTTGATAAGGTGTGGTCAGTTGCTCGGCGACTTCCATCCCGTTTATTCCTGGCATTCGCACGTCTAGCAATACGACATCGGGTTGATGGAGCCGTGCTGCCATTATTGCCTCTTTTCCATTACTGGCTTCGGCGACCACTTTTCCGATGGCCAATTCCTCAATCAATGCCCGCAAGCGAGTACATGCCAAAGGCTCATCATCTACAATAAGAATTTTCATATTTAATGGCATTAAGATTTGACCGCTTTCGACAAATTGTCAAATCTAAAATCATGGATATAAGGAAAACGTAGCATAACACAATAAAAATCAGTTTGTTGGTCTATCTTAATTTCAGCCTGTTGGCCATAATAAATTTGTAGTCGTTGTCGTATATTGGTTTGAGCTATTTGGTGTCCTTGAGGTGAAGACCAAGTGTCGGCTTTAGGGTTAGTTATTTCCACTTTTATTATCTTTCCGTCAAAATGTCCAGTTAAATTAATAACTCCCCCTGCCGGCAAAGATTGTATCCCATGATAAATAGCATTTTCCAATAAGGGTTGCAAACACATTCCAGGAAACCAAGCATCCTCTGGTATGCGGTCTATATCCCAATTGACTTGAAGACGCTTTCCTAAGCGCAAAGTTTCAATGCGTAAGTACTGTGTACATAATTTTACTTCATTTTGCCATCTGACTAATCCTGTAGTGTCCGAGAGCACCACGCGAAATAGATCCGCCAGGTCTTCCACTACCTGCTCGGCACAATGTGGGTCAATCGAAATCAGACTCGCAATGGTATTCATGCTATTGAATAAAAAGTGCGGGTCAATACGCGCACGTAACGCTTGGAATTGGGCATAAGCGGTCGCTTCTACTTCTCTTTGCCATTGTGCTTGAATATAAAAATAGCGTAGAGCAATCGCACTGATAATTGCACTAATGAGTAAATTACGTAGTAAAAATAATCCATGCCCAGTCGGTTGTGGTCTCAAATTAAGAACAAAATTTATCGGGGCTATTAGTTCACTTATAAATAATGTTGCCCCTAACATAACCACATAAATTAAAAATAAGTTACTCGTTCTTAACCAATGATAATAATAAACTAACAGAAATCCAACCGCACTGGTTAACGTACTGAGGCCTAAATTTTTTACTAAAAACCAATAGTGGTCGCGACCGGACTGTAAATCGTCGGAAATACTATATTCATTCAAGGCCCAGGCTAACTCACTGACGAGAAGAGTAACTGTTAAAATGAGTATATAACTAAACAGTCCTACTAGCCAGTCTCTTTTTAATTCTGCCAGTGGTTGGCGAAAAACACATAATAAACCCATACTGACTAATGTCACCCACTGCATAAACCAAGAAACCATGGCTAAATCCGTCAATAGCTCTGAATTAATATATTTCCAGTTATAACCTGTTTTACCTAATGGAATAAGAACCAGTATAAAAGCCAGTAATTCAACCACGATGATGGTTAGAAATACTGTATATACATTACAAAAGTCTGGTAAAAACAGTTTATCATTAGATTTAACATCATTATTAAAAAAAGGCATTTTTGAATAATTGAGTGTGATTATGCGTATTTTCGATTTTAAAGGAGTGATGGCTAATGGTCAACGAAGATTTGACAACTTTCGACCAGTTGTCAAATCTCAAGGCTACAACATAGGCACTAATTTGGAAGGAGGTAAAGCTAGATTAGGGGAAATGAATACGTCTGGTGGTTGATTGCTAAATACTCGCACTAAAATATCATAGAAACGGCGTACATTTTTTACAAATTTAACCGGCTCATAGCCACGAGCATAACCATATTGAGTTTGTTTATGCCATTCCTCCTCGCTCAGTTTAGGTAAATATTTTTTGACATCCACCCAACGCTGGGGATTATCGCCATGTAATTCGGTCAATTTAATTGCATCTCTCAAATGACCTAAGCCGACATTATAAGCCGCGAGCGCAAACCAAGTGCGGTCTGGCTCTGGTAAGTCTGAGTTAATCCGCGAGTAAATTGCTAAAAAATACTTAGCTCCTCCGTCAAGACTTTGCGTTGGGTCATTACGGTTAGTCACCCCCATTTCTTGCGCCGTCAATTTGGTCAACATCATCAAACCACGTACCCCAGTGGCTGAAACTGCATTCGGATTCCATTGCGATTCTTCATACCCAATCGCCGCTAGTAAGCGCCAATCCAACTGATAACGGTTAGCCACTTGTTCAAATAAATTTCGAAATTTGGGTAAACTTTCAACGATATGACGATGGAAACGACGCACATTAACATAATCAAAATCCTCGGTTTTATCAATGTGACCATAATAACGTTCGATAATTTGCGCTAATTCGCCGGTGCGACGTAAACGGTTAAAAAATTGAATAGCGGCTAAATATAAACTATCATCATGGCCGAAAATGGGAAACGCCCACGCTAACTTTTGAGCACTATTCCATTTAAAACCGACTTTTAATTCCGGATAAAAACGCCGCATTTGCTCAACTTCATTGGAAGTTGCTAAGGTGTATTTGATTTCTCCTTCCCATACTTGTTCTAACAATTCGGCAGATTCCAATTCGCTCTGCTCTTCCCAAACCAGATTAGGGTGTGGTTTTTTCAACTGTTTGAGCCAATAACTTTGAGCGCTGTCAGCAATCACGGTCAAAGGATAATGAGCATCTAATAAATTTAAATTGGTAGGAGGAGGAGAGGAGCCTTGACGATAGACTAATTGATGGGTAACTGATTGATAGGAAGGCGCAAACCGCACTAGCGACTGAAGGTCCTCATTAATGATTAAACCGGCCGCAGCTAAGTGGACCTCTTGACTGGCCACTTTGTGTAAAATATCGGCAAAGCTATCCGAAACTATGAGTTGTAGCTTGACACCTAAACTATCTGCAAAACGCTTGACTAAATCAAATTCCAAGCCCGCTTCACCCTGAGGACCGCGATAATAGGTAGTGGGCCCATGCCGAGTGACGATCCTTAAGACACCATTGCTTTTAATTTGTTCTAACAAGGATGTTGGTGTCGCATAAAACCACAAGATGATACCTAAAAACAGTGTTGCTAAGAAATTCATTCCGGTGCCCCCCGTATCTGATGATAACGTGAGTGACAACTAAGTGTGGTTAAAGATTTGACAACTTTTCGAAAGTTGTCAAATCTCGATGCTAAGTTAATATCTAATACTTACTACTTACTCTAGCAAACAAAAAAGAAACAATCTATTGGAAAAATCCTTAACCTAAGGCTTTAAAAATAGAGTCCCGAATTTCTTCTACTTTACCAACTCCTTTCACCTGCACATATTTAGGCGCGTTGGCCCCACCAGCCTTGGCCCAGTTAGAATAATATTCAACCAGGGGTTCCGTTTGCGCATGATATACCGCCAGACGTTTTCTTACCGTTTCTTCCTTATCATCATCGCGTTGTACCAACGCTTCACCGGTAACATCATCCTTACCTGCCACCTTTGGTGGATTAAAAATAATGTGATAGGTCCGCCCTGACGCTAAATGTGCCCAACGCCCGCTCATGCGTTTGACAATTTCCTCATCATCCACGGCAATTTCTACCACGAAATCTAACTTGACTCCCACCGCTTTCATGGCATCCGCCTGTGGAATCGTGCGTGGAAAACCATCAAACAGGAACCCTTTGGCACAATCAGGCTCTTTAATACGGTCCTTCACTAAACCAATGATAATCTCATCCGACACTAATCCGCCCTCATCCATGATTTTTTTGGCTTTTAAACCCAACTCGGTACCCGCTTTGACCGCAGCACGTAACATATCACCCGTAGAAATTTGTGGAATACCGTATTTTTCTTTAATATAATTGGCCTGGGTGCCTTTACCAGCCCCTGGACCACCTAATAAAATTAAACGCATTAGTTTAATTCTCCTTTAAAATGTGGCTATTATTAACTTTAATTTAACTTATTGTTTTATATAATTAAACTAATTATCTATAGTTTAACCCAAGCAAGTATAGCAGTCTGTTGCAAAAAAGTTAAGCCTATTAATTTTTATTAAACCTTATAGTAATATTCTTTGGAGTCCAAAACAGGTTTTGGACAGGCGTCCAAAACTTGTTTTGGACTCCAGACGGATTATTTAACTAAACGATAATGTTTTTTACTCAAATCCCACCCCGTAACATGCTCTAACCACATCATCCAGCGGTGCCGACGCTCCCGTCGAGTCAAAATATAATCTGGATTGAGGATTAACTTTGGCTCCGCTTGCGTCGCCAACCAATTGGACATCACTGCCGGCTGAGTACCATGAAACTTACTTATTGCTTGAGGATCAATATTACCATAGCCCTCAAATTCTGGTGGTGCATGTCCCCAATAACGACTGACCTGTTGAATCTTCGTCTGCATAGTAGCTACCGAGCGCACATGCCCATAGTGATAAATCGGAATGCCGGCGACGACGGCACGCGGATAACGTCCTCGTTTATTCTGCTCCATGACCACAAAAAATAAACCGTCAGGCGAATAAGAACGAATACTGTTACGAATAATTCGCGGGGCCCGACGATACCACCCTGGACTAATCGCTAACGTGTCAGGGGCACCATAAAAATGGTAATAATCAAAAACCACCGCCTCAATCTGAGGATTCCCCAAATAACCTTGCAACTGCGCTTTCAACTTGGGTACATCCTCCTCATGTAGCACTTCATCTCCTTCTAAATAAAAGGCCCAATCCCCACTGCAATTAAACTGGGCCATCATTTTTTGCTGTGCATACACATAGCCACGGTCTTGCATGGTCTCATTCCATACCGTCTCGATGACTCGCAATTTAGGGTCTGACAACGCTTGAATCCGCGTCAACGTATCATCTTGTCCTTGACCTACGGCCACGATAACTTCATCACAAATCGATAATAACGAGCGCAAACTTTCCACATAGGGATAGCCAAGCAAAGTGCCATTACGAATAAAAGTAAAGCCGCTGATTTTCATATCGTATCGAGTTTCACTACTGCCGCCCTCACCCCCGACCCCTCTCCCAGAGGGAGAGGGGAGACCGGCGGCAACACCGGTTTACTCCCCTCTCCCTCTGGGAGAGGGGTCGGGGGTGAGGGAGATAGTTACAAAGTTAAAGTAAAATCGTCCACCACCGCGCCAGGCAGTCGAATACTATTGGTAGAACGAAAATCATAAGTGCTAGCTTCCATGATAAACTCCCGAGCCGCGGTCAAGGCCATCAATTTATCGCCGAAAATATGATACAATGTCTCATCAAAACGCATCACATTTAGTGGCGCCACAATTTCCCCTTGCTCCACCCAAAAGGTCGCAAACCGAGTCATCCCAGTCATCCGACAAGCATCCCGGTCCGAATAATTTAAGTACCACAAATTATTGATATAAATACCTTGCTCTAAAGTAGATAAAATATCCGTGCTGGCTAAAGTGCCGGCCGCCAAATCTAAGGCCGTTGGGGTCTCTTCTTCATTAGCACCATTCGTGACCACCTCATATTCTTTGGCCGATCGTGGAGAAACTAAGGCCCCTAGAAACTCCCCCTGAGAAATCAAAGCCACTTGGGACGGTTTGATAAATCCTTTATTTTGAAAAGCGGGAGCAATCCCGTCGGCGGTATTTTCTAATAAAGTCACGCTAGAATGTAACCGTTGTTTCGGCTCCTTCAACAAGCGCAACAATGGACTCTCTTTAGTGCGTTGAGATTTCATGCCAAACCCACCCCAACTGAGCAAATTAAAAATTTCATGGAGCGCAACTGGTGATAGATAAACTCGATAACATCCAGGAGAAATGGAGCGAGCAGGACGTTTGAGGATTTCTAATTGCTGCTTGGCTTGAGTGATTCTATCGGCAAATTCCGCACTATTCCACTGAAAGCCGGCATAAGCTGATTTCACCGCTTTATCTTGATCGTGATAAAAACTCCAATCTAAATTGAAATTAAAACTACTATGCCAATTACGTTGCCCTAGAGAGTTAGCAAAACCGGTGAAAATGCCGCCACCCGCATAGAGACCGACGAAATCACAACCAGCCACCGTGCTAATAATTTCGTCTAACAACTCTTGAGCATTTGGCAACTGATTCGTGGCCACTGTTTCACTAGACTGGACCGTTTGAGCATACAATAAATACGGATCATCTGCCAAATGTGGCAATTGACCACGTAAATCCCACAGTAAGGTCGTCACTCGTGCCTCATCAATAGCGCGATCACCACTTAAAGCTAACTGTCCAATGGTGTGACGATTCCCTTCAATTAATTCTAACTCCAAATATCGTTGCTCCACGCTACCAGGTTGACGCACTTTGGCCCGATTAAAACGAATAAATTCCGATTGCTCCCCAGAAAAGTAACCTAAATAAACCTCACCGGCCTGTAACTGCCCATCCAAATAATCCATTAGAGAATAAAAATAGTCTTGCATTAAGCCGCTCCTCCAAAAACATCAACATTAGCAAACACACAAGTCGGGGCCGCATGACCCACTTGAATCGCTTGATTCGGCTCCCCTTTACCACAATTGGTGACTCCCAACACTTCAAACGTATCCTGATTCCCCACCTGTTTAAGATTGCGCCAAAACGTGGCCGAAATTCCGCGATAATTGGGATTTTTCACCACTTGAGTAAGTTCACCGTTTTTTATCAATTGTCCCCATTCACAACCAAATTGGAATTTATTACGAGAATCATCGATCGACCAAGATGAATTACTTTGCATAAAAATACCCGTCTCAATCGCACTTAACTGCGCTTGCCAACTACTGTTTCCTGGTTCAATATTTAAATTAGCCATCCGGTCTATGGGTGGTCGATTCCAACTGGCGGCTCTAGCATTAGCCACCCCAGGCAAACCGGCCCGGGCTTGCGACATCAGTCCTCCTAAGGGCGTTAACAACATACCCTCTCGTATCAAATAAACCTTTTGCGCTGGCATCCCTTCATCATCAAACTGATAATTCGCCAACTCACCAGCAACGGAAGGATCGTAAGTGACATTTAGCAATTCGGAACCATATTGATAATTCCCAAACATCTCCGGGGTAACAAAACTGGTACCGGCATAATTACGCTCATCACCTAAAATTCGGTCTAATTCCAATGGATGTCCAATCGACTCATGCAACTGCAAAATCATCTGGTCCGGTGCTAACAGCAACGCCATACAACCCATCGGACAGTTAGGGGCCTCTAACAATTGCAACGCCTCTTCCGCAAGTTGTCGACCTTTACCATAAAAACCTATTTGCTCCAACACCTCCAGACCACCTTGTCGACCATACCCATGTCCGCCTAAAGTCCGATACTGGGTATCCGCGCCGGCATTGGCCACTACTCGAATATTTGGCACGAGATATTGAGTAGTTTGATGAATCTCGCCGCCTTCATTAGTGAAATACCACTGCTCAGTTTGTACCGACCACAACATAGTTTTCCAATCCACAATAGTTTGATGTATCTGGCAATTAGCGGCCTCTTGGTACAATAAATCCAATTTTTCACCTAAACCTAGACTCTCCCAAGGTTTCGAAACCACAGTCGCATAATCACCGCGACTATGTGGCATCGTAAAATTGGTAAAATCGACCACCATTCGCCCCCGACTCCGGTGCGCCCAATCACACGCTTGAGTGACCGCTTCGCGTAAGCCGGTTTGACTTAAATTGCTGGTGGCTGCATACCCTAAACCACCTTGGTCAATCACCGTTATCATCACTCCGACATCGTCACGGCGTAACGGTGGCTCGGCAATATTTTGCCGCACCGAGAGAATTTCAGAACGTTTTTCGACATAACGTAGTGAACAAAAATCCACTTTGGGAATGATCTGCTGAAAACGTTGTTTAATAGCTTGCACAATAATTGTTTCCTCGAAGTTTAGATTTGACAACTTTTCGAAAGTTGTTTATTTTGAACTCACCTTACGCCTAACCACCCCCGGCCCCTCCTTGGTAAGGAGGGGAGTACACACCACTTGAGTCGCAGGGTTGACTCCCCTCCTTGCTAAGGAGGGGCCGGGGGTGGTTGAGTTAAAAGTGCGTAAAGTAAATTATGAATGTAAAGCTACGGCAACCAACCAACGTAACTCTAACGACGGCTCAGTTTCCGTGGTATAACGCTCCCATAATAACTTCGCGGCGGTGGGTTGATGCAAAGCGATATGGGCTAACAACGAAGCCATCATCAGATAATCATGCTTCGCCGAAGAAATGATTGGTCCCTTGGGCAATAATCGAGTGGTAAGCGGCAAAATTTGCTCAAATTGACGCTGACTGATGGCTTTATATAAATTCAGCATATCTTTCACCGGCACCGGTAAATCATTCCAACAGGGCGCAGAGTCAATCGCTTGCCAGATAATTAGCATCTCTTGAGAAGATAAAAAGGGCAACATCGTTTGTTGTAGCGAATGCAACGCTGGCAACCAATTCGTCTGCATTTCCGTTTCAAACCGGGCTTTGACCTCTTTATTATCCAACAGTGGACATGAATACTCCTGCCAAGATCTGACCTCCCGAATTAAAATCAAATTATGATGATTTAACTGGATAGTCGGAGTGAATTTCGAATCCGCTAACCATTGAAAATATTGATAAATCGCTTGTGCCTGGCGAGCCCGCGCGTTAACGGTATAAATAGTTTCGGTCACCGGTAAAGTCATCGGTAACCCCAAAGCTGCTCCCGTCACCACTTCCACCAGTGGGAATGGTAATAACCGCAGATCAATTAAATCCGAAGATTCTTTTTGTAAATAGCGTGCTTTCACGGCACCCAAATCTAGGATGGGGAAATAGTCAGAATTGGCCGGCAACTGATAGGAGTTGAATAGAGGTTGCAACATCTGTTTATTGGCGATTTTACGCAACAGCAGGTCTTGCTTATGCAGAATGTCGATACGAGCCAGCGTCGGGGTTAATTCGGGCCAACTGAAAATTTTATCCGTAGGGTCGGAGACTTGACCTTCTTTTTTAGCCACAATGATGATGTCCAAGCCAGCGGTGCCATAAATTACGTAATCCGCAAAGTGAGGGGACATGGCTTTGAGTATTGAAGCAATCAACGCCATATCCATTTCATATAAATGAAACCATTGCACTAAGAGACCATCCGGACTTAAATGAGTACGAATGCGTTGATAAAATTCTTCGGAAAAGAGTCCTGCCACCCCACTTACCCAGGGGTTAGACGGTTCCGAGATAATTAAATCATAAATTTTTTGCTGATTGGTAAAAAAGGTTTTCGCATCCTCCACATAGAGATGACTACGGACCTCCTCAAACGTATGCGCAACTTTGGCCCCAAACCCTTTGGCGGCTTCAATGATGGCCGGTTCAATTTCAATCGTATCCACTCGCTCCAAAGTGGGCATAGTCAGTAACGTATGGGTGGTTAACCCGGAGCCCAGCCCAATCACTGCCGCCGTTTTTAGGTTGGCATCGATGGCGACTGGTAACACGGCCAGCAGTATCATAGTTGGCTCATCTATAGACACTTTTTCCGCCACCATGTTCAGTGCTGCATCTGGTTTGCCATTGGTGCTGATAGTTATCTCCCCGCCATGCCGATATAAATCGACCGAGGCCGTTTTACCATCCCGATGATATAGTATTTCGATATTATGTAAAAGTTGGCCATAACGAAATACCCCAGAAGCCATTTTCATTGGCTCAAAATGTATCCACCACACGCTAGCTATCACCGCGGCACCAGTAGTTGTAGCAAGCATCGCCCACCGGAATTTATTGACCGGGCTACTGGCGTACCAAAGTAAAGCCAAGCCTAGGAGAATATCAATGCCTCCTCCTATCGTGATTAAATTTTTTACTCCCCAAGTGGGCATAATCAGTTGCACACCTAGTACCACGCCAATGATAGCACCCAAAGTATTCGCCGCATAAATGCCACCAATAGCTTTTTCACCGTGGCCGCGAGCCAGTAATTGATAAGTGAGTAGTGGTAAAGTCATGCCCGCACAAATCGTTGCTGGTAACATCAGGAGCATAGCAATACCGTGACTGGAGAGGTTAAACAAGGTATAACCTTGGTCAGTTTTGGTAAACGCCGTTAACATATATTGCATTACGTTAAACGTGTGACCATAAGATAACAAGGTGGATAGTGCTAACAAGCCCATGGCAATTTGAATCCATCCTAACACACTGAGAGGATTAGCGAAATTATCTATGCGTCGTCGCAACCAATAACCACCTAATGCCAAGCCCAAAATGAATGCACTCAGCATAAGTTCAAACGCATGAGTGGAGCTACCCAGGACTAAACTGAGCATTCGAATCCAGCCGATTTCATATAGGAAGGAGGAGAGTCCAGTGAAGGCGGCAACGAGTAAAAAAGCTACCAGTAATGGTGAGGAAGGAGATGAAGCAGTTTTGACGGTAACCATTTTGGCGGAGGTTATTGGCGAATCGTCGTGGCAGAGTAGCCAGACTATTAAAGCCAGTACCAAATTAATCAAGCCGGCGGTGAGAATGGTGCCAGGTAATCCCACCATTTCTATTAACACAAAGCCGCTAACCAGGATGCCAATGGCGGCCCCCAAACTGTTGGCAAAATATAGGACCGCGAGCGAGTGGCCAGGAGTGGCAGGGAATCGGCGAATGATTCCCGCGCTCATTAATGGAAAGGTGCTACCGAGTAAAATGGATTGCGGTAAAATTAATAGGGCGGCGAGGGCCCATTTCAAGAGGGTGACCTGAGTAACCGAAGTTAAATTGGGAATGAGATGGGTATAGGCTAATTCAGTGGTGTTAATGAACAACGAATGGAAAATGAGCGCGAATATTCCAATTACTCCTTCGACGAAAGCATAGCTTAGTAGTAAATTGGAAAAATTTCGACTATAACGACTAGCTAACCAGGCACCAAGGGCCAGGCCGCCCATAAAAATGACGAGGACTAGCGTTTGGGCATAAGCCGCATGGCCTAAGAATAATTTCAGGTAATGAGTCCAAATCGATTCGTAAATTAAACCAGAAACACCTGAAATCGCGAAGAGGGTAAAATAAATGTGAAGTAGTAAGGAGTTTTTAAGTTTTAGTGAATCCATAAAATGAAAATTAAGAATTAAGAATTATTATTGAGATTGGTGGAATAATGTGCTAGTCCTCGCACCAAGATTCAGTTAGCACCGCTTGCATCACTTTCAATACTTCTACCGTTGGAGCAACGTCGTGAGTACGGATAATTTTTGCTCCTTTGTATAAGGCTAAAGCAGCTAAGGCCAGTCCGCCAGATAAACGTTCTAACGGCGGTTTATTTAGAATTTTACCGAGCATGGATTTACGTGACACGCCAACTAAAACTGGATAACCTAGGGTGGTCAATTCCTGTAACTGATTCATCAATTGGAGGTTATGTGGCAAAGTTTTACCAAAACCGAAACCGGGGTCAATGATAATTCGAGAGGAGGCGATACCGGCAACTAAACAGGTTTGAATTTTGGCGCGTAAAAAGTCACTGACTTCGCGGACTACGTTATCATAAGTAGGATGCTCTTGCATGGTGCGTGGCTCATTTTGCATGTGCATGAGACAGATATAGACCTCTTTAGCCGCGGTGATGAGGGCTAAACTGCCAGTAGACCGTAACGCAGTGACATCATTAATCATTTGGGCACCTGCCGCGATCGCAGCTTGCATGACTTGAGGTTTATGTGTGTCCACCGAAATGAAGATAGGTAATTCGGCGTGAAGTTGTTCCACGACGGGAATGACGCGATCCAATTCTTCTTGAATTGATACTGATAAAGCTCCAGGACGTGTTGATTCGCCACCAATATCAATAAGGTCCGCGCCGTCGGCGACCAGTTGCCGAGCGTGAGTTAGGGCCGCGGCTCGCGAAAAAAAATGTCCCCCGTCGGAAAACGAATCGGGGGTGACATTTAGAATGCCCATAATTTTTGGCGAAGTGAACATAGTCATGGTGGTAACGTGGTTAGATCTCGGTTTAGATTCGGTTTAGATTGGTCGGTTTAGATTGGTCAACTTTCAAAAAATTGACCAATCTCGATTCGGTTTAGATTGGTCAACTTTCAAAAAGTTGACCAATCTCGATTCGGTTTAGATTGGTCAACTTTCGAAAAGTTGACAAATCGACCGAAAAGTTGACCAATCGACTTTCGAAAAATCGGTTAGTTAATGCAAACTCGCCGGCCCCCCAATCTTACCATTCTTTTTGGTTTGCAAATTAATTACTTCCGCACTGTTAGCTTCCGTGGCCGTAGTCTTGGTAGAATCGTCATGGTCTTCCCAATCTTTGGGCGGCCGCGGCGATTTACCGGCCATGAGGTCGGAGATTTGGTCGCTGTCTAAGGTTTCATATTTGACTAAAGCCTCGGCCATGAGATGTAAGATCTGTATATTCTCTTTGAGCAAAATTTCGGCGCGTGCATAATTGCGGTCAATCAAAGAACGAACTTCTTCATCAATCACATGTGCAGTCTCATCGGACACCAATTTGTGATTAGTGACGGTGTGCCCTAAAAACACTTCACCTTCTTCTTCACCATAAGTCAGTGGTCCCAACCGCTCTGACATCCCCCATTTAGTGACCATACTACGCGCAATTTCGGTCGCACGTTGCAAATCATTACTGGCACCGGTGGTAATCGCTTCCGAGCCAAATATCAATTCTTCGGCCAACCGACCACCAAAGATGCTAGAAATTTGGCTTTCTAAAAATTCTTTACTGTGGCTTAAACGGTCAGTTTCGGGCAAAAAGATGGTGACTCCTAAGGCGCGACCACGCGGAATGATACTCACCTTATAGATGGGGTCATGCTTGGGCACTAAACGCCCGACAATGGCATGACCAGCTTCATGGTAAGCAGTGAGACGTTTTTCTTCTTCACTCATTACCATGGAACGACGTTCAGCCCCCATCATGATTTTATCTTTGGCTCTTTCAAATTCTTCCATCGTAACCATTCGCTTATTGGCACGAGCGGCTAATAAGGCGGCTTCATTGACTAAGTTGGCCAAATCCGCGCCAGAAAAGCCTGGGGTGCCTCGTGCAATCATACTGGATTTAACATCATCATCGATCGGCACTTTTCGCATGTGAACTTTGAGTATCTGCTCGCGACCACGAATATCCGGCAACGGTACCACCACCTGCCGGTCAAAACGACCTGGGCGTAATAAGGCGGGGTCAAGGACATCAGGTCGGTTAGTAGCGGCAATCACAATAACACCTTCATTGCCTTCGAAACCATCCATCTCGACCAGTAATTGATTCAGCGTTTGTTCACGTTCATCATGTCCGCCCCCTAAACCTGCGCCACGGTGACGACCGACGGCATCGATTTCGTCAATGAAGATGATGCAGGGTGAATGTTTTTTGGCTTGTTCAAACATGTCGCGGACTCGTGACGCACCTACGCCGACAAACATTTCGACAAAGTCGGAGCCAGAAATAGTGAAAAACGGCACTTTGGCTTCACCGGCGATGGCTTTAGCTAAAAGAGTTTTCCCGGTCCCAGGTAAGCCTACCATCAAGACCCCGCGGGGTATTTTACCGCCTAAGTTTTGAAATTTGGCCGGGTCTCGTAGAAAATCTACTAATTCTTTGACCTCTTCTTTAGCTTCGTCCACTCCAGCTACATCGGCAAAGGTAATTTTGACTTGGTCTTCTTCAATCATCCGCGCCCGACTTTTGCCAAAAGATAAGGCGCCACGGCCGCCACCGCCTTGCATCTGGCGCATAAAAAATATCAGTACCCCAAACAGTAACAACATGGGAAACCAGGAAATGAAAATCTGCACCAGTAGAGATTGTTCTTCTGGCGCATTGGTTTGGATGATGACATTGTGTTTAATGAGATCACCAATTAGACCAGGGTCACCTGGATTATAAGTGACAAACGGTGTACCCGTCTGCATAGTACCACGAATATTCCGCCCGTCAACTTCCACTTTTTGAACTCGACCTTGTTGTACGTCGAGAATAAATTGAGAATAATCTGCGGGTTGGATGCTAGGGGCGTGTGTGCCAAAGTTGTTAAAGACCATCATTAATACTAGGGCAATAACTACCCATAGTAAAAGGTTTTTTGCCATGTCGTTCACTAAGTATATTCCTCTTTTTTCCCTCTAAAGTAAAGGATTTATTGGTGGTATTACCACAGTAATTACACATACCATAGTTAAATCGATTTGACAACTTTTCGAAAGTTGTCAAATCTTTTGGTGCCAATAATTGTTTAGATTAAATTAGATTATATGCGTTTTTAATAAAAAAACAAGTGTCTGGGGATAACGATAAACTATAGGTGCCCCGTGCGAGGAATAGCAAACGAATATTTGCTGTTCCAGGTTACTATAGTAATATTCATCCACTGTTGTACTTGAGCTCTGAGGGATAACACCCCTCGAAGGGGTGTTATCCCTACTAGCACCAGGTCGCCAGTGGTGCGTAGGACGCACCCTACCTACCGATATAGTATTTGGCTAAAATATAAATTTCCGCTGATCGGCTGCGAGAGGCTTCTGGTTTGCGAATAACGACTTGTTTAAAATAAGACCTTAATTCTTTAAGATAAATATCAAAACCTTCTCCTTGGAACACTTTGGTCAAAAAATGTCCTTGTGGCGCCAACACTTGAAAAGCCAAATCTCTTGCCAATTCAGCCAGTAACATGGCACAAGGTTGGTCGATGTCTTTAATACCGCTTAAATTTGGTGCCAGATCTGACATGACCAAATCTATTTTACGATTAGCTAGATGATTCAATAAGTTATCTAAAACCGGTGCTTCGCGAAAGTCGCCTTGAATAAAAGTGACCCCTGGTAATGGCTCTATCGGTAACAAATCTACAGCGACAATTTGTATTTGGTTTGGCCAGTGTTGTTGCACCCATTGTGACCAGCCACCGGGCGCGGCACCTAAATCCACTATGGTCATCCCTGGCCGCAATAGATGGTCACGCGCATTAATTTGAGCTAGTTTATAGACCGACCGCGACCGGTAACCTGCGCCTTGCGCTTGTTTTACATAGGTGTCGCTGGAATGCTCTTTCAACCAACGGTGACTACTTTTTGACATAGACATAGATAATAAGTAATCGCTATAATTAATTCACCACTAACCCCGCCTGGTTAAGGAGGAGAGTAGGTAGCAAGATTTGACAACTTTCGAAAAGTTGTCAAATCTGTTTCAACACCCAAATCGCAGGATTACTCCCCTCCTTAACAAGGAGGGGTTGGGGGTGGTTGAGTTATTAACCGTGTATAAGATGAACAATTAAGCCGGAATAATTTCTCTCTGTTTAGACATCGTATTGGCTAAGAGGGTACGTAAATTATTTAGTAACTCCTCTCGACTATAGGCTCCTTTTTGGAACACACTATCGACTCGATGAGTCAGCCAGGTTCGGTCTTCACTACTAATATCTTTGGCCGTTAACACTACCACTGGAGTATTCGCACAGAGCGTATGTTGACGCAAATGAGTAATAAATTCAAATCCATCCATTTGAGGCATCATCAAATCCAATAAAATTAAATCAGGAGGTTGTCGGTCCAATAAACGTAATGCACTTTCACCATTATCGGTTTCCATCACTTGCCAACCGACTTTATGTAACATACGAACCAACATTTCGCGAGTAGTATTATCGTCTTCTACAATCATCACCATCGGCGGTGCTTTGGTCGAACGATATTTTCGTAATACTTTAGTGAGTTGGTCACGGCTAATCGGTTTAGTTAAATATTCAGCCGCACCTAGCGAATAACCAATATCTTTATCCTCCATCATGGTTAACACAATCACTGGAATATGAGCCAACTCCGGGTCGGCTTTGAGTTGAGTTAAGACTTCCCAGCCATCCATGCCTGGCATCATTACATCCAAGGTAATAGCATTTGGCCGTAATTTCTTAGCTAGACGAATACCTTCTGGACCGTTATCCGCCGAAGCGACTTGGTAACCAATTTTACTCAGATAAGCCTGTAATAAATTCCGCACCACATCATCATCATCAATGACTAAGACCGTACCGCTTTCCATGGAAACGCTGGGTTTTCTAATCGGGAGAGTTTCCTTTCCCGTGGCAGTTTTTGACAAATTCATTTGTACACTCAACTGCGCCGGTAAGCGGACGGTAAACCGACTCCCTTTCCCAAATTGACTTTCGACCTGTATCGAACCGCCTAGCATTTCCACTAAACTTTTGGTCACCGCTAATCCTAAACCGGTGCCGCCATATTTGCGGCTAATGGAAGCCTCCGCTTGCGCAAAAATTTGAAACAGATTAGCTTGTTGCTCCGGTGTCATTCCAATCCCTTCATCAATCACCTCAAACTGGAGCCATTCACCATCCTCTTGTAGCTGACGTTGTGCCGTTAAGGTCACTTTGCCTTGTTCCGTAAATTTAGTGGCATTGCTGAGGAGATTTAAGAGAATCTGTCTTACCTTCACCAAGTCACTGTACATCGATCCTAAATTGTCTTCATTTTCTAAGTGTAGGGTATTAGAACGATTATTGATAAGGGGCTGAATCGTAGTAAGCAAATGTTGAATCATTTCGGAGACATCAAAATTTTCCAAGTACAGTTCCATTTTACCCGCTTCAATTTTAGAAATATCCAAAATTCCATCTAGCAACATCAACAGATGTTTAGCTGAAGTATGAATATTTTTAACATCCTTTGCTAAATCAGCACGTTGACACTCCTTAATTTCTTCCTCTAACATCTCACTATAACCCACTATGATGTTCATTGGCGTGCGTAATTCATGGCTCATATTCGCCAAAAATTGACTTTTCGCCCGATTGGCTTCCTCGGCTTTTTGTTTAGCTTTATGTAATTCTAGGGCGGCCCGTTTTTGCGCCGCAATATTTTCTACATTAGACCAAGCATAACGTTCACCATTTTGTTCTATCATCAAGGCCGATAGTTTTACCGGTACCGTATAACCATCACGATGTTGAAATTCCTTTTCACTAGGTCCATATCGTTCCCCTGGTTGTAGGGTTTGAAATAAAGTTTTGTCGTTATTTGCCTCCGTTTCTCCAATAATATCTTGCCAATAATTCAATTTCAAAGTATCGTCGACGGAACGACCTAAAATTTGCGCCAAGGCGGGATTGACCATTTCAATGGTGCCATCCAGTCGCCATAAGCCCAACCCAATTAAAGTCACTTCCAGCAAATACTGGGTATGTTGTTGGCGATCGTATAAATTTTTATAAAAATGTTGCCAATGGGTTTGCATTTGATTAAGCGCGATGACCATTTGTTCCAACTCATCGGTATCAGTGCTATCTCGCGGTGACCGGTTTAACTCGAATTTGGTGGTGGTTTGTTCCGAATTAATATTCTTGGCCAAATTAATAATTTTACTCAGATGTCGTGCTATCATCCACTGAAAAATCCACAAAATAAATATCGCCACCAAAAAAATTTGAACGACATTCATCACTATTAACGTTATCAACACACGTTGCCATTCTGGTGAAAGATAAAAATATAATAGTGTTATAGTTGAGAAAACAGTGAGAGTGATACTCAACAATATGACGTAAAAAGTAAAACGATAAGCGATTTTATTTTTTAAAGTTCTCATAGTGGTCTATTATGATCTAAGGTTAAGTTAAGCTAATCAGTTTCGCGAAATTAATTGGAGTGGTTAACCGGTGATTGAAGTCATCATTGGTTGATTTTTTGAATTGAAATACCTTCATCCGTAAACACCAAGGTAAGGTCGGTGACGCTCAAATTTAAGTAAATTTTTTGATAGCAACATTTTACTGAAGCCAAGTCACTTTACTGATCATTTGGAGCCACGGTGGTGACTGGATTTCTATTAAACTGACACACTATTCTATCACTAAAGTGCGCAATACTCACCACGATAACGATAGTGACTATACTGATGCCGAGTCCTAGCCACAGTCCTTTAGTGAAACCACCAGCGCCGCGACTTTGAAATAACCGGTTACGTTCCTTTTCCAATTGTTTTTGCTTCTCTAAGACTACGGCTAACTGCTCTTTCAGGCTGTCAGTCTCTTTGGTCGCCTGATAACGAAAACCCTCAGAGTCTTGTTTTAGCGTTTCGTATTGAGTGTCCCGCCATTGTAATTGCTCAGTCAATCGTGCCACTTCCTGTTGCAACTTGTCATTACTTAAATAACTTTCTTTAGTCACCGAAACCGCATGTTTCTCGGCCTCCTCTTTTAAGCGCGTCAATTCGTCTTTGACTTTACCAAAGACTTTAAGTTTTTCACGAGTTTTATGTTGGGACAGTTCAATATGGTTAATACGTTCTTCAAATAATTTAGCTACTTCTTCAGTGGAGCGAGGTTTAGCTGGTTTTTTTTTAGTTTCGGTAGCTGGTTGCGGGTGATCTCCGGTTGACTGGTTAATCACGGAGGAGAGATTTTTATCTTCTTTTACCGTGGCAGTCGCAGTGGCTTGGCGTTGTTGCGTTTCTAAGTTAGTTAGTATTAATCGCAACTTATTTAGTCTTAGACTCAACTTACTAGCTTCGTCGGTTTTTAATTTAACCTCTTCTGGATTCTCGGCGGCCTCAATTTGAGTTTTGACATGGTGATATTGCCGCAAGAGTTTCTGAATTTGATCGCGAATTTCAATAATAGTAGCCACAAAGATAATCTCACAGAGCAAAATTAAAAAAACTGGTACGGTCCATTGCCATCACTATGGCCATTCATTTTCAATAATATATTGGTAAATCAGTAAATCAAGTATACCATGCTAGTTTACCTCTTATCAACAATTATCAATTTCTCCTAAAATACTAAATCTTTTCCTAAACTATTGCCTTCCCTTGCCAGCGATTTTACATTAATTCAATCCTGTTATTCAATACGTAAAATTTGTTTTATCATAATGCAAACTGATGTATCTATCCACTATTCACCATTCATTATCTACTACAAATATAAAATGCCAACCTATGTACCCTCATTTTACATGCCTTCTGAGTGGCAACGTGAATTACAACTGGCCATTGATAATCCGTTGTTTCTGCTAAAATTATTAAAATTACCCCCCCCTCTCAACCTATTACCCCAATCGGCATTTAATCTTCGAGTCCCTAGGGGATATGTGGCCAGAATGCGTCAAGGTGATCCCAATGACCCTTTATTACGTCAGGTGTTACCTTTACTCGATGAAACTGTCGAGATGCCCCAATTCAGTATAGACCCCTTAAATGAGCAGGCTGTTCAAACCGTGACGGGATTGTTGCATAAATACCACGGTCGTGTTTTATTGGTCACCACTAAAGCCTGTGCCATTCATTGTCGCTACTGTTTTCGAAGACACTATTCTTATCAACCCTTATCTATTTCGACCGTGATTGAAGCCATTCGCGCTGACACTTCGATTCAGGAAGTCATTTTAAGTGGTGGCGACCCCTTAACTTTAACCGATAATCGGTTAGCCGAATTGGCCCACCAACTCGCCACGATTCCCCAAATTCAACGCTTGCGAGTGCATACTCGCCTACCGATAGTGCTACCGGAGCGAGTTAATTCAGACCTCCTCACCTGGTTAACCGGGACCCGATTACAACCCGTGATAGTAGTCCATGCCAATCATCCCAATGAATTAAATCATCAAGTTAATCAAGCTCTACACAGTTTAATCGACGCTGGTATCACCGTCCTCAATCAAACCGTTTTATTACGTGGAGTCAACGACCAAGCATCGATTTTAATTCAATTAAGTGAAGCTCTCTTCAGTCAACGAGTGTTACCTTATTATTTACATCTCTTAGACCGAGTCCAAGGCACTGCTCATTTTGAGGTTCCATTAACCCAAGCCACCCAGATATTAGAACAAATGCGCTGCGCTTTACCCGGTTATCTGGTTCCCCAAATGGTACGAGAAATCGCCGGGATGGCTTATAAGCAACCCATTATTTCCTCTTGAGGTCTCTCAACTACCCCCAATCTCTCAATCCCTCAACCACCCCCAACCCCTCCTTGGTAAGGAGGGGAGTGTAGCCCTCTCCTCACTCCCCTCCTTACCAAGGAGGGGTTGGGGGTGGTTCAGGGGCTACACTCCCCTCCTTACCAAGGAGGGGCTGGGGGTGGTTCAGGGGCTACACTCCCCTCCTTACCAAGGAGGGGCTGGGGGTGGTTTCGCCAAATACTGCGACAACCCTTCCACCAAATCCGGTCGCGGTAAATCCCGATAAATTCCATAATTCGCCCCCCACTCTGGTTGCATTCCACGTACAAATAAATAATACACGCCACCAAAATGCTCCTCATAACAATAATTTGGTACTCGCCACGATAAATAACGATGCAACGCCACCACATAAAGATGATACTGTAAAAAATAGGCTTCGCGAGTCATCACGGTGGCCAACTGACTATGATGATAATTTTGAGTCCGCGTCCCCAAAAAATTCGACTTATAATCCACTAAATAATAACGTCCTTCCCACACAAATACCATATCAATAAAACCCTTCATAAATCCTTGCACCGGCGCAAATTCCAACCGTCCTATACGTGCTGGCCAATCATTCCCCTCACCCCCGGCCCCTCTCCCAGGGGGAGAGGGGAGCAAACCGGGGTTTTTCGCCGGTTCAAAACATTGTTGCAAACCCTCGGTAGTCACTAACTGTGGTAACGGATAATAAAACTCTAATTCATTCAACCGTTGCGCATTCGCAATTCGTGATAAAGTGAACATTGGTTGATTGGGCACTAATGGCGTGTGCAACACCTTTTCCACCAAAGTCATTATTACCGGTTGCCACCGTGCTACCTCATAACCAAACGCTCGCAATTGCTGACTAATCACCGCGCTCTCCACCTGAGTAAAATCCAGATGTTCAAACAACGCATGAATAAAATTACCCGCCTGCGCTCCCCGCGGAAAACTAAAAATGCTCGATTGATTCTCTAACTGACTCAACTCTTCAGGTGCTAACCACGCTTGGCGGAAAGTGAGTTCATCATAATCAGGTCGATCGGCTTCTCCTTGAGCCAGCAACGAACTAAAACTCGACACTCTCCAAGTCGAGTCAATTTGACCCAAAAACGGTCGCGCGGTCAATGACACTGTCTGCTCCAGCGGTCGTTGATAAGGAGTATATTGCGCCGGAATTGGTAACCACGACACCGCCCAAGTGCCCAGCGTGGCTGCTTCTAACTGTTTTAACTCGCGCCACAATTGCTCATCCGAAGTTTTTTCCACCGATTCTAAATCGGGATGTAACAAATGAGCTAAAGGTGAAGTATCCGCATCGTTAAAAGCGCCCCAGATTAAATAGCAACGATGCTTGGCCCGCGTCACCGCCACATAAAATAAGCGCAAATTCTCCGCCCGCTCCTCTTGCAAAGCTCTCTCACAATGTTGTGCCTGCTCGGCGGACCCCAAATCTAACGTTAATATTTCTTGCTCATTATGAAAAGTAAAGGGTTCAGTTTGGCGGGTGTATAAATGACCATTCCACACAAACGGCGCGAAGACAATGGGATACTCTAAACCTTTACTTTTATGAATCGTGATAATTTTGACCAACTTCTCATCACTTTCTAAGCGTAACTGTTGCTCCTCTGAAACCTCCCCCAGCGGTTGGCGTTGTTGCGCTAACCATTGACATAACCCATTTATTCCTAAATGATTTTGCAAAGTAGCCTGTTGCAAAATTTCTGCCGCATGTAACACATTAGTTAATCGTCTTTCGCCCTCTGGGTAACTCAGTAAACGTTCCTGCACTTGTTCCTCTAACAACAATTCACGAAACATTCGGATAAATCCGTGCGCTTGCCACAGTGCCTGGTATTGTTGAAAACGATATAATCGCTGTTGCCAAGTATATTCCGTTGCCATCAACTGATATAATTCATCGCCCGAATAGCCTAACAAATCCGTAGTCAAAGCCGCTTTCACCAGTCCCTCGTTACTGGTGGCCGCAATCGCTAATAAGACGCGCTCGATTTCGACTATCTCATGCGAATTGAATAAACTGTCACGACTGTACAATACGCTAGGTACCCGCAACCGGGTTAACGCTTTTTGCATGATTCGAGCTTGGGTATGAGTTCGTACTAAAATCGCAATATCGCCCGCGGCTAACGGTCTATCGCCAATTTTGACCAGTCCTGACGCGCCCCAAGTTAATAACCGCACAATCTCGTCAGCCACCACCAAAGGCAGAGTTTGCTCGGCCCATTCTTTAGTAATCGGTTTCTCTGGCGGACGATCGGCTTGACTTCTCGTGACCAACCAAATTTGTAAGGGCGACTGAATAATCGGCGTGCCTTGAGCGGTTAATTGTGGTTGCTCGAGTGGGCGATACGATGGTGGTTGCGCCGGTAAAAAGGTAATTTCTTTAAACCAAAACGGTTGCGGGGACCTAGTAAATAAATGATTAACCGCCTCAATTAACCGTGCTTCCGACCGCCAATTCGCATTCAAAGTATGACGTTGGGTAGCTTGTCGATTAGCCGCAATATAAGTGAAAATATCAGCCCCTCGAAAACTATAAATGGCTTGTTTCGGATCCCCAATCAAAAATAACGTCTGTTGCTCCAGGCCATAAATGGTATGGAAGATTTCATATTGCACCGGATCCGTATCTTGAAATTCATCAATCAAAGCGGCTCGGTAGCGATTGCGAATCGACTGCGCTAACAGTCCTCCAGTTTTTCCGTGCAACGCTTGATACAGGTTAATTAATAAATCATCGAACGATTGAATATGTCGTTGCGATTTTTTTCGTGTCAGTCCAGTTTCTGCCACCTCAAATAATTTGACTTGCAAGGCTAATAAATATTGTTTAAAAGTTTGCGCCAAGCGCTGTTGACAATGGAATAATTGTTCACAGCATTCAAAAAATTCATGGGCTGGCGGCGTTTTACCCTTCTTCACACTATTGCTCAACTCGCTACGAGTGAATTTTTTAAAATGCTCTGGCAAGACCACCGACCGTAGTCCTCCTTGGAAAAAATCCGTTAACTCTTTCCCCCATTGCGGAATCGAAGCGAGTTTGTATTTAGCTTTGTTTAGATTATCGCTCTGCACCAACTCTATTACGGTTGGTGCCGCACTCGTCCACAGCGTTTGCGCGGCCTGAAATGCACTTTGAAACGCGGCTTCTGGTACCGTCGTCACCGGGAAGGATTCCCGCGGAATAATTTGCAAAAACGGTTGTCCCAGATATTGCCCATAGTTCAAAGTTTTCAGTAACGCGGCGGGTTTATCATAGTGATTAGCTAACGCATAGCTGATGAATAACGGGGAGGCACCATAAAAATGTTGTCGCCAAAAGTCTTCCACAATTTCGCGTAACAAAGGAGTTTGGTCACTGACCAATTCAATATCAAACAACGCGCCACTTTCAAACGCATTATTCCCCAACATTTGGCGACAAAAACTATGAATTGTAAAAATAGCCGCCTCATCAAAACCACGCAACGCATTTTCCAATAAAAAAATTGCTTCATCCGCTTGGTCACTATACTTTTGCACCAACTGAGTTAAAATTTTATCTTCACTGCCGGCCTGTTGAAAAGCGACTAAAGCCTCTCGCAAGCGCCGCCGAATGCGGTCACGTAATTCCTCGGTCGCCGCTTCAGTAAAAGTCACGACCAAAATTTCATCTACCCGCAAATATCGTTGTAACTGCGGATGTCGTTCTAATAACAGACGTAAAAATAAAGTGGTAATATGATAAGTTTTGCCGGTACCAGCACTGGCTTCAATCAGGCTAATTCCCAGTAGAGAGGTATTTAAAGGGTCAAAAGTTTGAGTCGGAGTAATGTTCATAGCCAAGTTGTCATTGAATTAAAGATGGAGTATATTAACAGAATAGGAGTACAAAGCGAAGCTTTGTAATAACCAGGAGTACAAAGCCAGGTAGCCAGGTAGGGTGGGCAACAGGTTTATCGTTGCCCACCATTTTGAGTTCATGTAGTTGCCCTTGCCCACCCTACACGGCAATGCCATTAAGTTAAGCTAAGATTACGGCGTTGGAGTCCAAATCTTCAGATTTGGCAACGCCGTCTTACCTTGACCAGTCTCGTCCAAATCTGAAGATTTGGACTCCAACGCGGTTTAACTTAATGGCCGTGACCCTTACACGGGCTGTAAATTCTGATTCAGACCATTAAAATTCATTGGTCCTGACCATTCTGAATCAAATTGGAAGATCAACTTATCACTCTACTGACAAAGGAGAAACTGTAATGAACACTTATACCTTAGAAATTCCTCAAGACATTTTAGACAGTGCCCGGTTGACCCTGGCTGAGTTAAAAACGGAACTGGCGGTCACCCTGTATACCCAAGGACGACTATCTATCGGGAAAGCGCGGGAATTTGCCAATTTGTCCCTCTGGGAATTTCGCCAACTACTTGGTGCGCGACGTATCTCTCCTCACTATGACGAAAATGAGTTAGCTACTGACCTGGCCACCCTACAAAGTTTGGAGCAGCGATGATAAGTACTGAAGCAGAAATTCTACGGTATTTTCCCTCACCCCCGGCCCCTCTCC
>DZAL01000354.1 GCA_022729575.1 Thiomargarita sp. | reverse complement strand
CCAGAGGGAGAGGGGCGAAAGAAAATACGAGAAAATTTATACTTCAGTACTTATCACCCACGTTGCCTCACCCCCAAATATCTTATCGTTTTAAACGACCTCGAAAAATATTTGCCAGTTGTTGGGTATTATTTGGCAAATGATAATCTTGTAGAATTTTTTGGCGAGCCGCTTGCCCCAATTGATAACGTAATTGAGGTTGATCCATTAGTAATGCCAGCGCATTAGTGAGCGCGGTGACATCGGCTGGCGCTACTAAAATACCCTCGTCTTTACTGATTAATTCAGGAATCCCGGTGATATGCGTAGAAACACAAGGTATGGCCATGGCCATGGCTTCCATTAAGACCACTGGAATACCTTCGGCAAAACTGGCTATTGCAAACACATCGGTTTGTTGATAATATTTCAAAATCTGTTCCTGATTAATCGCACCTTCTAGGATAACCCGTTCAGATAACTGATGTTGTTGTATATAAGTTTGTAACTGTGGTTGATCTGGACCCTCACCAATTAAACGTAACCGCACTTGACGATTTTGTTGAAGTAATTGCATAATCGCTTCAATCAGTATAAATTGTCCTTTGACGGGCACTAATCTACCCACACAAAGCACTTCAAAGGGATGAGGATGTTCACGAAAAGGAGCCGGGACGAAAATGCTGGGGTCGACCCCTAAACGATTTAATTCCAATTTACTCCAATCTTTTGGAGGAGACCAGGCCATTAATTGACTGCGGGCAAAATGGCTGATACAGCAAATAAATTCTGCTGCTAATATTTTTTGAGGGAGAAACTGCCCAGGAATGTCATAAAATTCATTAGGTCCGTGTATAGTCAGGGAAAAAGTAATTGGAAAAGTTTGTTTAGCAATCAAACCGACCGTTGCCGCGGCCATGGGAATATGAATATGGACATGAGTGAGAGATTGTTGCTGCATCCAATGTCCTACCATCACCGCTTCTACAAAATAGAAGCCATTATAGAGTATTTTGGTCAAATCTAATTGGCCCAAGCGTATGGCAAACCACAGACCGCGTAAATAGCGGAGCGGATGAGTGAATAAAGTGGCCAATTGTGCCTTAATGGCACCTCTAAAGCCAGCGGGTTTTAAATAAAAAGTGTGACCTACTTCTTCACGTTCTTCAGCCGTTAACTGGTTAACTGGCCGGTCCGGTAAATTAATAGAAATCACTGGAATATCGAAGCCGAGACGACGTAACGCTTGTACTTCGCGAACAATAAAACTCATAGAAATGGCTGGATGTTGGCTGACCAGATAAGCAAAGCGGATGGTGTTCATAATTTATAGAATTTAAGAGTTCATCATTATGTTAAGGAGAGAGTTGACAACTTGGGTAGTCATGCACTAGGTAGTGGTTTAAACCTGACAGCGGTTTAAACCTGACAGGTCTTCGAGACCTGTCAGGTTTGAGACTTTACAGTGGTTTAAACCGGTCTTCGAGACCTGTCAGGTTTGAGACTTTACAGTGGTTTAAACCGGTCTTCGAGACCTGTCAGGTTTGAGACTTTACAGTGGTTTAAACCTGACAGGTCTTCGAGACCTGTCAGGTTTGAGACTTTACAGTGGTTTAAACCTGACAGGTCTTCGAGACCTGTCAGGTTTGAGACTTTGACCATTACCTACTGCTGCCTCACTACCGACAACTTGGTTGAAATCAACTCTAGTTTTCTTATTTACTATTTTAAAATTGACAATTATACCATGGATCATACCATTGATGAATTACAAACCATTAGCGATTTTATTCGCTGGGGCAGCAGTCAGTTTAACCAAGCTCAATTATTTTTTGGTCATGGGACTGATAATGCCATAGATGAAGCTATTGTGCTAGTCTTACATGCGTTGCATTTACCACGCACGCTGCCAGAAATTTTATGGCAAAGTCGCTTGACTTATGCGGAAAAACGAAAAGTGCTTGAATTATTAGCACAACGCATAGAATCGCGCTTGCCAGCGCCTTATTTAACTCATGAGGCCTGGTTTGCCAATTTGCGTTTTTATGTGGATCAACGAGTATTAATACCACGTTCGCCGATGGCGGAATCGATTGAACAGCAATTTCAACCATGGATCACGCCAGAGAAGGTCCAGCGAGTCTTAGATTTATGTACTGGTAGCGGTTGTATCGCCATTGCGTGTGCGCTATTAGCTTTTCCTGAAGCAGACATTGATGCCGTGGATATCTCCTGCCAAGCGTTAGAAGTGGCGCAGAAAAATATTGAAAGTTACGGACTAGAAAATCGGGTCTATACGGTTTATTCTGATTTATTCGCTAATTTAACCGGGATTCATTATGATTTGATTATCTGCAATCCTCCTTATGCGACGGCGAAAGAATTAGTTACCATGCCAGAAGAATATCGACATGAACCATTATTGGGATTGCAAGCGGGAGAAGATGGTCTATTTTATGTTAAACGGGTGTTGCGGGAAGCCATTAATTATTTGACTCCCGACGGGGTGCTAGTGATGGAAGTGGGGTTGAGTCAAACGGCGTTGGTGGAACAATATCCGACTATACCATTTACTTGGTTAGAATTTGTACGAGGAGGCGTAGGAGTGTTGTTACTTACCGCCGCGCAGTTACGAAATGGTGCTGAGACCTTTCAATCGTCATAACTGATTTATCTCGTTCCCACGCGCCAGCGTGGGAATGCCGTCGGGACGCGCCAGCG
>DZAL01000038.1 GCA_022729575.1 Thiomargarita sp. | reverse complement strand
CTTTGAGCTTTGATAACTCATTGAATTTTAACACCTCCATTGGTTTGGAGGGACTTTCAGGACTACCAAATCTTTGGCGAAATGGTGATGGCAGATGATCCTATTTCCGAGACCATAGCTGAAACCAAAATCCGCTAACCATCATCACGATACCAAATAAAGTCAGCCCTAAAGTATTTTGGTGGTCGAGAGCTAATAATTGACTGACCACGATGGGACCAAGAATATGACCACCGCGTTCGAGGAAAGTGTAAGTCGCACTGATCGATTTATGACCATATTTTTCCGCCACGGCAGTTTTATTGATATGAGTCAGCAGCGGCGCGGTAGACAGGCCATTGGAAATTCCCGCCAAAATTAGGAAGGAGTAAAGTAAGTAGTTTTCAAAGCGCAGTAAGCCTAAGCTGGTCAGTGTTTCATGGAAATTGCTGGCGAGAGAGCTTAACGTCAAGATGCCAGGAATATTTGGTCCGGCCCAGGGACTAGCACCTAACAATCCAAATAATAGAATCCCTAAACCACCGAGAAGTGAACTGATTGACAGTACCCAGCGCGTTTGTCCTAAATGGTCCACCCATTGCGAAATGTAGTGGGTTACTACCATTGAGGAAATGTAAAAGAGCATTAATCCTAATCCAATATCTTCGCTGGCAAAGCCGGTTTTGGATAACACCAGAGGTACGGCAAACATCACAACACCGGCAATGGCTATTTTCGAGGTTAAACCAATTAAAATTAGGGTGTGGAGAAATTCAAAATCTTTGAACACGCGAACGAATTGTAGTAACGAAATCTTTTCTGTCGCTTTACTCTGCAATGGTTTATGAGTAATTTCTTCTACCCCTGGCACTAATATCCAGAGGTAAACACTTGCCAACAAGGTTAACACTGAGGCTATCATAAATAAAGTTTGGTACGATAGATAGACAAATAACAAGGCGCCAATTGAGGTGCCAGCTATCATTCCCGCATTGCGGCCCGTCACTTTAACCGCGCCGCCTTGTGTTTGCTTGTTTTTAGGGGTGATGGCTAAAATATAAGATTGCAGTCCAATTAAAAATACGCCCTGACCGATGCCAGAGAACATTCGACCTACCGTGAGGATCCAAAAATCTGCGGTCAGGGCTACTAAGGTTAGGCCAATCACTTCGGATAAAAAGCCCACTGCCATCAGCTTTTTCAAATTACCTTTTTCCGCATAGTAACCCGCAGGAATGAGGACGAGAGCAAACCAAGTATAAAAAATACTGAAGGGGAGACTGGCCGAAGCGAAGCCAGAGCCTGATTGTTCCGCCATACTGTTAGCCAATTGCGGTAAAAACGATACCGATAAGGCATTGACGAAGACGATTAGAAAATAGGCTGGTTTGACCAGTCGTAAACCGATTTGAAAACGGGTATCATCCTCTGAAACGATCGCCCTTGGCTGCGGTGGAGTCAACGGCTTACTTTGATTAGAAGTGAACGAAAGTTTCTTTGGTGCCGCTGTGTTCAACGGCGGAATGACATTGCCAGGGTTGCTAAAAGGAAGGTTGGTGAGTGGGGACTCTGGGGACTCTGGTAGCGCAGTGACCTGTTTCGATCTTTCCCGGACCGTTAGTAAGGTCGTGCCTGCATCTAAAAAGATGAATGAAATCAAACCACAAGCGATAAACAATACGATAAACGCTTTCGCACTGCTCCAAATCGCACTCATCACTATTTTAACTGGAATGCTGACGGCTACGCGAAATAGTTGCTTCTCCTCAGTGTTTCCTAAAGGCACGACATATTCAAAACTGTTAGGTGCCGATTGATAGGGTTTACCAATGACTTGCTCATCGGTGTGAAACATGACGATGTTATTTCGAGTTAAGGCAATTTGATTAATATGTGGATTATTTTTTTTATAATCCTGAAACGTCTGGTTGATTCTGCTGATGTCCTCGATGCGAATACCTAGTTCTAAAATAGCTGATAATCGTTGTGACATAGAATTAGATAGAGCCTTAGTGCTGGCACGGGCGCCATATTCATAGACCTGAAAAATGACTACGGAAATGATCATGGACATTACTATAAATTCAATGATATAAGTGGTCTTTAAGAAACGTTCTCTGGTTTTGTGGTTGGCAAAATAAATTTCATAAATGACTATCAGCAGAATAAAAATAACGGTTAGAGTGATAACAGCATAGAAGACATACCAAAATTGCTTATTTAAGACTTGAAATAATGCCTCTTTTTCGGACTCGATAATGACCTGACCGACTACACCAAAACGAGTGTCGAGTGGTAAAATAACGCGAAAACTGGTTGCCGATTCTTCAGCCCGGTGGTTTTGTTCAAGCGTAAACTGACTAGAAAAATATTGGCGACTAGAGAGTATTTCTTCTAATTTATCTAAAGTGAGGCGATGTTGCCCATTGAGAAAGACCATTTTGTTTTGGTTATCGGTGACTTGAATCGCTTGAATACTGTCGTCTGAAAGCAATAGTCTTTCGCTTTGGTTAGAAAAACCGCTGAATTGTTTGAGTGGTAGGCCGGCATGTAAGTATGAATCAAATTCATGCTTGATAATTTCTCCTTGCGTCGCTAATCTGGTCAGTTGAAATTGAGTATATTTGCGTTTAGCCTCGCCGTAGCCAATGAATTCTAGTAGCAACATGGTTAAAATTAGGATGAGAATGATGGGGGAGCTGATTAAAATCTTTTTTAGTTTCATAGTTGTTAATAATTGGGGAGGGAATTCAGATTTGACAACTTTAGATTTGACAACTTTTTGAAAGTTGTCAAATCTTGGGGGCAACTTCAGATTTGACAACTTTTTGAAAGTTGTCAAATCTTGGGGGCAACTTTAGATTTGACAACTTTCAACCAGTGGTCAAATCTCGTAGTCATTATTTTGAGGAGATGGCATCATGACCAAAAGAACGAGCACTATTCCCTACATAACCATAAATAAAAGAAGCACTTTCAAACAATTGAAAAGGAATATCAAGGCCAATTTTTTGAGCCGCCCGGAAACTGATAGCAATATCTGGCGGTGTCACCACCCCTACTTTCAATTCTCCCGCTTTAGCTTGTCCTGTTAAAATTTTTACGGCGTAAATGCTGGCTAAATAAGCATTATTTCGGCGGTCGATGCCAATCGCCATCACTGCACTGTCATCACCGCCGGTCACAATATTCGGAATGGAGCCGAGCACGGCCACCTTACCGCTTACCTGGGCAATGGTGGCCATGTTAGCGAATACTAGCGTGCTGCTAGTGACCCAAAACACACTGTGTCGTAATTCAGGATCATTCTGTTGCATGACGGTAATAGCGGCAGGAATATTTTTGAGTAACTCTCCTTTAGCGGTTTCTGCTGAGGTCACTTCAATATTTATCACTTTTACTTTCATTTCCAATAGTTTGTTCCGCGTGGGAATGACCTCAGTGACCACCACTTGAGTATGATTACGGTCATATAGAATGCCTAGATTTTTCAGACCAGGCATCAAGTCCATTAAATAGTTGGTTTGAATGTTGATAGGTACGTTAAGGGAAGTATAAGCAATATTAGTACCGCTACCCTTGTCGTAATCAGCCACTTGCTGCAACAGCACGGGGTCTTTATTGGTACAAGTGACGGCGGAAATTTTACCCCCATTATAAAATTCGTGAAGAAACGCCGCTGATTCTGACCCCATAGAAAAAATTAAATCCATATTCTTTTGTTCAGCCAACTGTAAGGCTTTTTTGCCTAATTCATTATCTTTATTAAAATTTACCAAAGTAATCTCGGCATAAATTCCTTCCTCATAAAGCACTTCTAGTAATTTGGAACTGGCCAAACTGTAGCTATCTGACGGTTTTGGAATCAAACCCAGAATCTTTTTGGTCAGTGATTCAGAGGTGTTTTTCCATTTAGGAGAGATGGTCATAATCGAATCGTTCTCCGGTAAAATGACGGCTTGCCAATTTGGTAACACCTCTTCTCCTAATTTCAACCAAGATAGAGTTGCAGAATCCTCAGTCGTTGATTTTTCTACAGTTGATTTTTCTATAGTCGCCTTTGATTTACTGGTAGGAGGAGAAGTTTTTGGTTTCGCCAAAACTTCCGTTTTTGATTCAACCGATAAAGTTGGAACTTTAAGTGGTGGACAAGGCGAATTTATACCGTGTGGAGAGAATTTTTTCCGTGCCTGGTTTTGCTGTTGAATTGCAGTTAGAGCCGCCGCGGGTGAGATAGCGGCGATGGCTGATAACTCAGGAATCTGTAATAAAACGTGAATTTTCAAGGTACTCGGGTGGCAAATCTGGGAAAATGCCTGTGGATTCAACTGCCACAGGGCGACTAATACCTGTTGGAGATTCACACTTTTATCGGGCCGTATTTCTTTGGCAATATTCCATAGTGATTGACCTTCTTTTACTGGCCCATACCAATGGTTTTCTGTTATAATGGAGGGAGTGGCTATAACCGGTGCGGCGAGGGCCGCTGTTATCCCAAGATGAGTCAAATAATAAAGTGATGTTAGTAACAATAATTTGTTCATGGCAATTATTTATAATATAATGCTAATAGTGGTGGCATTGATGTTAATTTATGCCAATAGTGACCTTGATTTTAGAGTTAATTTTAGATTTGACAACTTTCGAAAAGTTGTCAAATCTCGATGTTATGACAAGATTATTACAAAAGTATATCACTATTTTAAGCTGAAAGAAGAGTTTTCTGATTATCCCGTCCATAAAAAAGAGCAAGGTATTATTGTTAATGAAAAAAATAAGTTTCAAGGCCAGTGTACTCCAAAGATTTATATTTTTATTATTGATTACGGTATTAAGTATTGGTTTTGGTTTCTACTATGGTGCTAAAAAAATCACTCTCGCTCTTGCCGAGCAACTGGTTGAAGAAGTGACTGACAATTTAATAGTGCGTACAGTCAACTATTTGGAGGTACCTGCTATTCAACTCAAACCACTTAGTAAGTTGGTGCATAATTCAAATATCATGAAAATCCATCAAGCACTGTGGAAACATATCTGGGAAGAGCTTTTGGTATTTCCACAAGTGCAAACCATTTTTGTGGCAGATGCTGCGGGTAGCTACGTGCAGGTTCGAAGGGAGCCGAATTTGGCAACCCGATTTATTGATCGTTCAGTCACTCCACCCGTGGAAAAATGGTTAATCCGCGATGAAAATTATCGCATCCTTCGCGAGGAAGATGGTGATGCTAGTTTTGACCCCAGGACCCGTCCCTGGTATAAAAATACGCAAGCCCAACCACGTATTTATTGGACTGATGTATACATCTTTACCACCACTCAAACGCCTGGCATTTCCGCCTCTTATCCCGTCTTAAATGACGCTGGGCAAATAATTGCGGTCTCCTGCATCAACACACCGCTCCACAGTCTTTCGGATTTTTTGGCCAAATCGAAAGTAAGTAAACATGGCCTGGTACTTATTATGACGGCCAAAGGTAAACTGGTCGCTCATCCGGACCGTACACTGTCGACTAAAATTGATCCGGTGACCGGGGAAGTCCGCCTAGTACATCTCAATGAATTAAAAGAACTATGGCTTACTCAGGCTTATCAGAGATACGCTCAAACTGGCCAGCGGAAATTTACCACTCGTACCGAAGGTAAAAATTACTTGATCAACGTCATTCCTTTTCCCCAATCGTTTATTTCGGATTGGCAAATTTTAGTTGTGATTCCTGAAACCGACTTATTAGGAGCGGTCGATGCACTGCTTTGGCAAGTAGGATTAATCTCTTTGGGAATTTTGGCGATAGCCATTGTTTTAGGATATTTCTTTGCTGCCAAAGTAACTAAACCGATTGTGCAACTGGTCCATGAAACCAATAAAATCAAAGATTTGCTATTTGATGAAGTGAAGCCGGTACACTCTAGCATCAAAGAAATTGACATGATGAACAGTGTCTTGCTTTCCGCCGCGCAGGGACTACAATCATTCCGTAAATATGTACCTGCTGATCTATTACGTCAGCTGATTCAGCTAGAACAAGAGGCGAGACTAGGAGGAGAGGAAAGCGAATTGACGGTGATGTTTTCGGATATTAAAAATTTTACTAGCATTTCCGAGAATATGAAAGCACAAGAGTTAATGCTACATTTGTCAGAATATTTTGAGCATTTGACCAATATTATCATGCAGGAAAAAGGCACGATTGACAAATACATTGGCGATAGCATCATGGCATTTTGGGGTGCGCCGATCAAGTTATGCGATGCGCCGCACCGGGCCTGTCGAGCGGTATTGCTTTGTCAGTATCAATTAGAAGAACTGAATACCCAGTGGACCTTGGAAGGTAAACCCCATTTATACACACGAATTGGACTACACACCGGCAATGCGGTCGTTGGTAACGTCGGCTCCCCTAATCGGATGAATTATACCGCCATCGGTGATAGTGTTAACCTGGCTTCCCGCTTGGAAGGCGCCAATAAGATTTATGGCACTAAAATTATTATCAGTGAAGCCACTCATCGACTGGTCGCCGACCAATTTTATTGCCGTCCCTTAGATATTGTGGCCGTGAAAGGAAAGAGTGTGGGGATTAAGATTTACGAATTAATCGCCGAAAAAGGTGAACCTCTGCTACCGAAGCTAGAGGAATTTTGCGCGAATTGTGAACAGGGCCTAGCGGCTTATTTACGACAAGATTGGAGCTACGCATTGGAGATATTTTCGGCTTTACAGACCCAGTATCCTAATGATAAATCTATTAATCTATTTCTGTTGCGTTGCCAAGAATATCAACAAAACCCTAATAAATTAGCACCGGATTGGAACGGTACGAATATTTTAGAAGAGAAATAATGTTAAGGGAGTTGGGGTCCGGAATTTATTCCGTAATGGAATGAATTCCGGACTCCAACCCCAGAAAAGCAAATTAGTTTACAGTTTCAACAACTTCATTTAATTAAAACGTTTCAATTAACTATGACATACTATCCTCCAACTCAATATTTGAATCTGGTTATTTTGACTGTGGGCAGTCTATTTCCTCTCTCGCTCTTGGCACAACCGCCTAAAGCGATGCCCATGCCAGTAGAAGTCAATGCGGTTAAATTAGACACCGTGATTGACCAGGTAACCGCAGTAGGCAGTTTGCTACCGCAAGAAAATGTGATTATTCGTTCCGAAATTCCAGGACGAATTTTGACTATTCATTTTACCGAAGGACAGCAAGTTACTGCTCATCAAGCCTTGATTACATTAGATGCTGCTGAGTATCAAGCCGTATTGGCAGAAAGTGATGCTACCGTTAATCTAAATCGTATCAGTTTTGAACGGACCAAGGATTTAACGGCTAAAAATTTAACCAGTCATCAAGCATTTGACGAAGCCCAAGCCAAATTGGAGCAGTCGTTGGCACGACAACAATTGGACCAGGTGAAGTTGGCTAAAACCAAAATCGTGGCGCCGTTTGCTGGTCAATTGGGACTTCGTAATATTAGCCAAGGTGCTTATATTCAGGCCGGCCAAGATTTAGTGACTTTAATCGACATCAGCACGGTCAAATTAGATTTTAGAATTTCCGAAAAATTTTT
This sequence comes from Thiomargarita sp., assembly GCA_022729575.1. Lineage (GTDB taxonomy): Bacteria > Pseudomonadota > Gammaproteobacteria > Beggiatoales > Beggiatoaceae > JAABRD01. Next base: position 30,209 of record DZAL01000038.1, on the reverse strand, counting down.
AGCTCAAGTCCATTTGGGGCAAACGGTAAAAATTCAGGTGGATGCTTATCCCAGTGAAACTTTTAGCGGGGAAGTATATGCTATCGATCCCACTATCGACCAAGCGACTCGTACCGCGTTATTACGTGCTCGAGTGGCTAATTCCGAGGGTATTTTATTTGCTGGTATGTTTGTGCGCGTGAATTTGGAATTAGCGCAGCGACAAAATGCCATCGTCATTCCGGAACAAGCGATTGTACCCAAAGGGGGGGAGTCGTTGGTGTTTAAAGTGGTCAACGGGAAAGCGGTGATGACTAAAGTTACTTTGGGACAACGACGCACCGGTGATGTTGAAATCTTGCACGGCTTAAGTGTTACTGATAAAATTGTCGTCAGTGGTCAGTTGAAATTACGGGACGGTGTCCCAGTGGTGATAGTGGAACCAGGCAAACCACCAATGATGCCGCCCATGCCCATGCCCATGCCCATGCCCATGCCGCCCACGAAAAAGAAGTAATTCACCTTACTTTTAATTCAATTATCCCCAACCCCTCCTTGGCAAGGCGGGGAGAAAGAGGAATAGGTCCGTAATCCGTAGGGTGGATTAAGTGAAGCGTATAGTAATATCCCTCCACTTTTGTACCTGAAGTCTGAGGGATAACACCCCTCGAAGGGGTGTTATCCCTGCTGTCTGAAGTCTGAGGGATAACACCCCTCGAAGGGGTGTTATCCCTGCTGTCTGAAGTCTGAGGGATAACACCCCTCGAAGGGGTGTTATCCCTGCTGGCTGGCCAAATTCATTGAGGGATAAATAGGTAAGGATATTACTATATCCACCAACCAGGCTGTTTTCACATTACCGTTTTCTCACTTGACAGTCTAAGTTAACCTGTTATATAATTAACTCAAGCAACATATAATTGCTTATAGACCAAAAATACTGGTAGTCCTGAACTCTGGGTGATGAAGCCAAATTTATAAGCCCCCGCGTTGGAGTCCAAATCTTCAGATTTGGCAACCTGGCGGATTAACTAGGTTCAAACACCAACCCGTCCAAATCTGAAGATTTGGACTCCAGACGGCTCGCCCACATTTCATCACTACCAAAATACTTTCTGTTGAATAATTACTTAACTTTAATTTTGGAAAATTAATATGAAAACTCATATTTCTTTTTGGTGTTTCACCATGCTGGTGAGTTTATCGACCGCAGTTTGGGCACAAACCAACACTGGTGATAGTAGTAGCAAGGTACCAAGCACGGCGGCTGAATTGATGATTGACCCGAATTGCCTAGAGAGCGATGAGGTTTGTCAACAACGGGCGGCGCAACAAGAGCAACTGCGTAAACGTTGTACGGAAGATCCTACCTGGTGTGCACAACGTCGGGACAAATTGAAACAACTTCACGCTGAAAAACAGGCACTAGAGGAACAATGTAAAGCGCAACCGGCTAAATGTGAAGAGTTGCGGGCGCAATTTAAACAGAAACAGTCGCAAGAGCGACAACAGGTTAAGGCGCAACGGCAGCAATTACTTCAAGGCAAACAAGAGGAAGTGCAAAAATGGTGTAAGGAGAATCCAGGCCAATGTGAATTGTGGAAAGCCGAATTGGCTAAGTTACAAGAAGAATGTCAACAAAAGCGGCAACAGTTAAAAGAGAAGTATGGATTGCCATAACTACTTGGTAGTGATAAGGGACTTCCAATCAATAAATTCGCTATTTCAGGAGTCATTCCGGTAGGCGGCGCCATCCTTGATAGTTGCCCCTACGTGTTGGGCCATCCACCAGGGATGGCCCCTACCAACCTGGACCATCTATTTCTTAGTGGTCACTAAACTTCGCCTGGTCCTTAGGACCAGACGAAGTTTGAGCGAAGCCCAGCCTAAATTTAATCAACGGAATCTATGTACTCATTCATTCGTCCACTCTTATTTACACTATCCCCGGAAACAGCCCATCGTTTTACTCTAAAGAGTTTACGCCTGTTACACCGTTTAAATTTAACTCATTGGACCTTTGGCGAGACCATACTGGCGCCACGCACGGTGATGGGTTTGACCTTTCCTAATCCAGTGGGACTGGCGGCGGGTTTAGATAAAAATGCGGAATACTTAGATTGTTTAGGTAGTCTGGGATTTGGTTTTATCGAGGTGGGTACCGTCACCCCCAAACCGCAATCAGGAAATCCCTTGCCGCGATTATTTCGCTTACCTTCGGCATCGGCGTTGATTAATCGCCTGGGATTTAATAATCAAGGCATGAATCGAGTTATTCTGCATTTACAGGAGCAACGGCAGCATTTTCCCGGTATTTTAGGTATCAATATTGGTAAGAATGCGGTAACTACGCCAGAATTAACGGTCAGTGATTACCTCGTCGGTTTTTTCAATTTGTATCCTCATGCGGATTATATTGCGATAAATATCTCTTCGCCAAATACCGAGCAGTTACGACAATGGCAACATGGAGAGCAGTTAGATATTTTATTAAGTTCGCTTAAACAAGTGCAAGAGCAGTTAGCTAACCAGCATAATAAGTATGTACCGCTGGTGGTGAAAATTGCGCCAGATTTAACCGCAGAGGAAGTTACCGCGTTGGCTCATCAATTACTGACTCATAAAATAGATGGCGTGATTGCTACCAATACCACGGTTTCCCGCGAGAGTGTCAAGACTTTATCGCAGGGGAATGAAACCGGCGGTTTAAGTGGTGCGCCGTTAACTAAGGTTGCTACGCAAGTGGTGCGGCAGTTACAAGCGGTGTTGCAAAGCCAGATTCCGATTATTGCTTCTGGTGGGGTGATGAGTGTCACCGATGCGCAGAATAAATTGAACGCCGGTGCTAGTTTGGTGCAGCTGTATACGGGGTTGATTTATTCGGGTCCAGATTTAGTGAGGGAAATTGTGGAGACGATTAAGTAACTTGCCTTACGCATGGTTGACTCAACCGTCCCAACCACTCTTTAAGTAAGGAAATCAGGAAAAGCGGTGGCCTGATTACGAAGTCTGGAGAGGAGAGGAGGAAGGAGGTAGTAATTCTTCTACATGTACTGGAAACTGACCGCGAGGTCGATCCTGATAGTAATGGGTTAAAGTGCGTCGAATCACCGGAAAAGCCAATTGCTCCCACGGAATTTCATCTTGAGTAAATAATTTTACCTCCAATGATTCCACACCAGGGGCAAAATTTAAATCTTGCAACGGCGCACGAAACATCACATAGACTTGACTAATGCGGGGCAAACTCAGGATTACATACAAACTAAGTGGTGCCACCCGTGCTTGCGCTTCTTCCCAAGTTTCACGCACGGCGGCTTGCTCTAGCGATTCTTGATTTTCCATAAAACCGGCGGGCAAGGTCCATAAACCATAACGTGGCTCAATCGCGCGTTTACACAGCAGAATTTTATCTTCCCATTCTGGTAAACAACCGGTAACAATTTTAGGATTTTGGTAGTGAATAGTATGACAGTTTTCGCAAACAATACGGAGATGATTATCACCTTCAGGGATTTTCTGAACGAGACTGGCGGCTCCACAATTGCTACAATAGTTCATGAATTAGATCAAACAGGGCGTGCCAATTTTAATTGACCAAAGATTGGCGCTCCCTAGGGGACTCGAACCCCTGTCGCCGCCGTGAGAGGGCGATGTCCTAGGCCACTAGACGAAGGGAGCTTAATTTAGTATAGTAATAGAGTGATTTACGGTTGATGAGTAGGAATGGGGAATAAGCACTCACCATTATAAAAAAAGTTAATAATTAATAAAAACCTTTATTTTATAATAAACCTTGAAGGCATTAATGCCTTCAAGGTTCCCAAAGAGGCACCATGAAACCTCAACTTTCACCCTAGGGGATAATTATGGCATAATTGAAATATCGTTGTAAACCCCTTTTTGAAAATTTTTTATTTATACTGCTTAAAAGTATAAATCCCATTAATATAATTTCACAATTATTATGAAGACTATTCGACTATTATTATGGATTGCCACTTTAAGTTTAGTTTCCTGTATGTATGTTTATGGTGACACCTCTCCTCTTCAAAAGGAGGAAACGATGGTGTTTTTCCCAACCATTGGCTATCCAGTCGCCAAAGGTGCATTGTGGGAATTACATATTCATGGCTGGATTTATGAGCCGAATTGGGTGAGAGGATGGCGTGATTGGTTTAAAGGGGACCAGGCAACTGGGGCTCAGGAAGGAAACACTGAAATTCGGCCCAGTAAACCGGCCCCCACCGAGGAGGATGAAGCGCAGGACCATTTGTTTAAGCAACGGACCAGTCGATTTTTTGTGGATAATCAGGGGGATAAACAAATTGCTATTCGTATAGGTGAAAAATCATTTACGCTTGACCCTTCTACCCCCAATGGACATTTTACAGGACTCTTGCATCTAGCGGCGGCCGACATCGAAAAGTGGCGGCAGGGTCATTGGATTTCGTTCAAAGTGATGATGCCACCTGGCGACTCTCGGCAATTTACTGGTCAAGTAGAGTTGCTGGAAACTCAAGGTATTTCAGTGGTTTCCGATATTGATGACACGATTAAAGTGAGCCAGGTGCGTGACAAAAGTGAATTATTCAATCATACCTTTCGCTTACCGTTTCAGGCGGTCTCTGGCATGAGTAAGTTATATCGAGCTTGGGCCACTTCCTCCCCGACCGTTAGTTTTCATTATGTTTCTGCCAGTCCTTGGCAATTGTCAGAGCCGTTAAGTGAATTTATCTCTAGTGAGCAGTTTCCATTAGGCAGTTTCCATTTACGTCTGTTTCGTTGGAAAGATAGTTCGTTATTTGAATTTTTTCAAGCGTCGCAGCCGCATAAAATCGATACTATTAATTCACTGCTGGCATGTTGTCAAGAGCGACGTTTTATTTTAGTGGGCGATTCTGGTGAACATGATCCGGAGATTTATGCTCAAATTGCCCGAAAATATCCGCAACGGGTTATTCGAATTTTGATTCGTGATGTAACCGGTGAAGGCGCTGACTCTCCTCGTTATCAAGAGGTATTTAAAGAGTTGCCAACCTCGTTATGGCACATCTTTAGTGACCCCGCGACGATAGAGACCAAGTTGAAGTGAAGATTTTCCGGTGGTAATACAATTTGGTGATAAGTACTGAAGCATAAATTTTCCCGTATTTTCTTTCGCCCCTCTCCCTCTGGGAGAGGGGTCGGGGGTGAGGGAAAATACCGCCGAATTTCTGCTTCAGTACTTAATTCTATCAGGACTGCCAGTCCTAACTTCTCACCCAGATGGCATCACTACCGATGTTCTAAATTTTAAAAATTGGAGAATCTAATGCGATTCCAGACGCTTCAAAAATACGGTCATTTCCTTAACTGCTTGGAGATCACCTTTTTGGGAAGCCACCTCAATTCCTTTTTGATAGGCCACGATAGCGGCTGGAATTTGTTGATTTTCAGCTAACGCCTTGCCATAACCTTTCCAAGCGGCTGAATAATTGGGGTCTAACTCTAGGGCTTTGGCTAAATGTTGGAGCGCTAAAGTTAAATGCTGTTCTTTAAGATATGCCAGGCCTAAGCTCAAACGTAGCATGGCATTATCTTGACCTTTGGCCAGTAAAGTTTCAAAATTGGTAATTAAATTTTGGGTATTCATTATCAATATTCGTAATTTTTAAGTAGTCAAGACTTGATATTATCTGTGAAATAAGTCACCATTAAAAGAACAAATTGAAATTTGCACTGCTATTTGTACCACATTATTTAACGGAGAATCGAAATATGCAAGTAAATAGAAGACAATTTCTTTCTACTCTAACCGCTGGGTCAGCCGCCTTGGTTTTGGGAAATATTGGCTTTCCTGATAAAGTATACGCAACCGAATCAGTGATATTGCCTAAGTTGCCTTATCCAGGAGATGCGTTGGCACCTTATATTTCTGCACAAACCATCAGTTTTCATTATGGAAAACACCATCAGGGTTATGTGGATAAATTGAATAAATTGCTATCACAATCTGATTTAGTTGGAGCTTCTTTAGAAACTATAATTAAGGCTCCTACGGGACCAGATAAAGTGGATATTTTTCACAATGCGGCGCAAGTGTGGAATCATAATTTTTACTGGTTAAGTCTGCGTCCCAAAGGAGGCGGCAAACCAGAAGGTGAATTGGCCAAGCTGATAGAAGTCTCTTTTGGTAGTGTTGAGGCTTTGAAGGAAGAATTGAAGAAAGCGGCTCTCACGCAATTTGGCAGTGGGTGGGCGTGGTTAGTGCAGGAAGGAGAAAAACTCAAAGTGTGGCAGACTGATAATGCTGACACGCCCTTGACTAAGGGGGTAACGCCGTTGTTGAACATTGATGTATGGGAACATGCTTATTATTTGGATTACCAAAACCAACGAGTTGATTATGTGAATGCGGTCTTGGAGCATTTGGTGAATTGGGAATTTGCGGCGAAAAATTTAAAAATTTAAACCTTTAAATAAACCATTAGTCGTTTAAAGTTTAGATTTCGTCTGTAGGTCTCACCTCACTAACATTTTTTCTCGTTCCCACGCCCCCCGTGTCATTGCCATTAAGTTAGGTAGTGTTGGAGTCCAAAACTTCAGCTTTGGACGAGACTGGTTAAGGTGAGACGGCGTTGCCAAAGCTGAAGCTTTGGACTCCAACGCCGCAACCTTAGCTTAATGGCAGTGAGGCCCCGCGTAGGAACGAGAAGAACTTTGGGTAGTCCCTACCAACTAATGGAGGTACTAAAATCCAGGTGCTAACTTTCCTAAACCTTACCAGTTTTAGGTTTCCTAAACCCCACAGGTTGAGGAAACCTCGGCGATTCTAAGTTTCCTAAACCTCAAAGGTTTAGGAAACTTTGAGCTTTGATAACTCCTTGAATTTTAACACCTCCATTGGTTTGGAGGGACTACCGAACTTTGGTATCACTTCAATATGAACCATGATAAACCGCTAGTCTGGTTGGCGAGTAAGATTAAAACGCCACCATTTTCTTGGGCCGCCCGTATTGAAACAGGATTATTATTGAGAAGACTACAACAGGGAGAATTATTATCTCTACCGCACTCTCGCCCAATGCCGACCATTGGATTAAGATGTCATGAATTACGAATCCACGACCTGCAGGTCACTTGGCGAATTATTTATCGGATTGACCCAGATGCTATAGTCATTCTGGAGGTCTTTCCAAAAAAAACTAACCACACGCCGCAAACCATGATTGAAAAATGCCAGCGCCGGTTAGTCCATTATGACGATTAGGAACTTTAGAAATGAACCCAGATAAACACGAAAAATTATCTAAACAAGGTTGGAAAGTGGGCACCGTAGCAGAGTTTTTACAATTAACTCCTGCTGAAGCCACCTATTTGGAATTAAAACTCGTCCTCCATCAGCAGTTAAAACAACGCTGTCAACAACGGCACTTGACTCCCCATCAAGTGGCTAAATTACTTAATGAAAGCCCCTCCGACCTAACTAATTTGGAATCTGACGAGCGTTCCATTTCTTTGGATTTATTAGTTCGTTCCTTGTTGGTGTTAGGTATTTCCAAACAAGAATTGGCCAGAGTAATTGCCCAATAAGTGTCATCTCGTTCTAACGCGCCGCCTCGAAATGAGATGATTTACCACCCAGGACCCCGAGTTAATTAAGGAGAACCCTCATGATTTACAAAACGCTTAGACCAAACCTTGACGAACGTATCTATCCACCATTCATTGCCTTTGAGGACTACCAGTCCTGACCGCATTATTACCCAAAATTTATAACCAATTCCCAATCAAAATAAATGCCGCCCAATAGCCAGGATGTTTATAGTTCTCTCTTAGTCCACCATCGCCACAAGGAGATGACTTTGGCCACGCGGTGCCCTTTAACAATTGCCATTGTGCTAATTGTAACACTTTAGCCAGAGACAATTTAGGATTATTGTTCGATAATTGACGATAAAACGCTTCCATCAGATAACAAGTAGATGAATCATTGACCACCCATAAACTAGCTACCGCACTTTTGACACCTGCTTTCACCGCAATTCCTGACAAACCTAAAGCCGCTTTATCATTTCCCTTGCCAGTTTCACACGCACTCAAAGTTAATAAATCTACTGGCTGGGTGCGATAACTTCCCCATTGTCCGATTTGCTTTAAATCTTTCAAGTTTAAATTTCCATGATGGGTCATTAGAAAACTCTCTTCGGGATTACTCTCAAACTTACCATGAGAAGCAATATGGATCACCGAATAAGGGCGTTCTTGCAATTTGTTGCGGAAAGTTTCTCTGGTAAACTCTTGGTCAAATAATTTTTCTACTGGATATAGTTTTTCAATGGCTTCAATTTCGTCCTTTACTGAGGGCAATGACTCTCCTGTGGGTGGAGCAGATAACCCATTGAGTAAAAAAGTCTTGTCAATCTTAGTTTGCGTCCTCGATTCAGGATGAATTAACGTCAAATTAGGTGCCGTCGCCAACGCATATTTTTCAATCAAGTAGCCTGTTCCATCATGTAACGCCGCCCACGAAATTGACCGTAATAAACCATCCGGAATGACCATCAAAGTTTCTACTTGAGCCAAGGCCAAGTGGGTTTCCACCGGGCGAATTAGCCAATCATAAAGTTTTTGCGCCACCGGCAATAATTTTTCCATTGGCGCCACCGCCGGCGGTTTTTTGGTTAAATAATTTTTGAATGGTTTGACGGCTTTTTCTATGGTCTTTCGCTGAACCGGTACCGTAAAAATAATTCGGTTATCATTAGGCAACTGTAGCAATAATTCCAAATGTTCAGAAAATATGATGGGGTATAATACCGCAGTCCCAGGAAACGATTTTAACGTCGTCTTGGGTGGAGTGATGGTACAACTATTTATCGCGGTTGACGAAATCTCCTTATTCTCTGGTTCATGGCTACGCAGACACTCGTCCTGGAAATAATTTTCTAATTCCACTTCCCGGAACTGCTCCACTATGAGTTGAGCTTTCAATAGGTAGCTTTGACACTGTGTATCGACCACTGGCGATGATTGTTTAGCTTGCTGCAACAGTAATTCAATCAATTCTAAATATACCTGACCGGCTGGAGTTTCATTAAATGATTTTGAGAGGCTTTTATAATTAGTAGCGGTCAACCAGGGACGCAAGTCTTTCAACTGTGCTATCGCTTGTTGATAAGCGCGAATGGCCTCATTCACCCGACCTTGAGCCAGCCATAATTGCCCTAACTGTCGCTGCCACAGATAAATCTCCTCTAGTGACGCGGCTTGAGCCAAAAATATCGCTTGCCGAGTTAATTGTATTGCTTCCAGGTAACGTTGGTCGGCTTGATACAGCTCCCCCAAATAACCGTTGGCATAACTTACCCAGCGACGATACTTTTGGTCATCCAGGTCGCTGACTTCCCGTAAAGCCTGATAACGTATTAATTTCAGTGATGGGTCAGTGATAGTAAATTCGGTTTGAATCAGTTTAGCGAGTTGACTGAGATGAATCAAGCCGCGGGCTTTGTCTTCTAGTTGAGCCTCGGGTAAATTGCGAGTCGCGGCTAGTGCAGTTTGTAGAGCTTGGGTAGCCTGGTGTAACAGTATGGTTTCATCGTTTTGGTAAAGTTGTTGTTTCTGGGCATCATCTCCCGCTTGATTCACATCGGTCCACAGTTGGGCAATATTTATCAAAATGTGGGCCTGGAGTTGCGGTTGGGCGAGCGGTGACAACCACCGTAGAGCTTCCTGGTAAGTGGTCACAGCGTTGAGATAATCTTTGGCGACTAATCGATTGTTACCTTGCGTATTTAACGCCTTGGCTAGGAGAAGAGGGGAAGGCGGGTTGAGCAAACGAGCAAGATTTACCGCTTCATCGGCTTCTGATTTAGCACACGCTTCTTTACCGTTAATACGATGCTCATCACTGAGTTTAATTAAAGATTCAATGGTCGTTACTGATGAATGAAATGGTAACGGGGTCTCTTCGGCAAAGCTAACGGTAAGGCCAGTAATGGCCATGATGGTGGTCAAGAGTAACCAAGCTATTTTCATGGTAGTTTTGAACTATAGTAATATTCATATATGTATGTACGATAAATAACCATTTCACAAAAACCGTATCACCCCCTGTCCTCCCGTACACGGCTACTCTATGCACACAACTTTGCAACATATTGATTTATCTAGTTATCTCGTTCCCACGCGCCAGCGTGGGAATGCCGTGAGCAACGCGCCAGCGTTGCGGGAAAGGGACGCTGGCGCGTGGGAACGAGAAGAAACCTACTTGTGTGCATAGAGTAGGGATTCAGGCGGGGGAGTGAAATTTAGTGCTCCTCTGGCGGCTTAAACATTATTTCATTGGCTTGTCGCAGACAGTTTTTGGTCGCCATCAGAATGCCTTTAGAGGAGTTAGGTAGAAGCGACGGTATTTCGTGGAAAGTGATCTCGTTACTCTTACCGGACAAAGTGATCTGGTACGCTACATCATCTCGAATGGGCAATTTATCCAAGGGCCAGGGAATTTCTTTATTTCCACCAGCCAACCAATTGTCGCGGTAGGGCTTGTCAACTTTGGGCTTGTTAACTTCGGAATCCTCAATTGACAGAGTTTCAGTACGGCTGGTATCAGTACGACACAGTTTTAATCCGTTTGAGGATTCAAAACAAAAGTCGGAATCAAGCACGGGGTTTATTTGCTCAGGTGCTTGACAATAGTCAGATAAGCTACGACCACTACTAGCTAATTTAATTAAGGTTTCTATCAACTGTTTAAGGTTACATTTTATCTCTTCTAGTCGTGAATAAGTCAAGATATAAGGATTACCTCCTTTTGCTTGCAAAGTGATTTGTTCACCGGTGGCTAATTTGTGGCACTGGCTATTTGGAGCTAAACAGGTATTTAGCGGGTATAATTTAGCGTTACTCTTAATAACCGTTACCTGGTTATCACCACAGGCGATGGCTGATTCTATACAAAAACTGGCAATTAAGCCCAGAGACCAGATTTGGTATTTTAAGGTTGGTGTTAACATTAATTGTATTCTCTGTTAGATTAGATTCTGGTTGCCCTTACCCCCACTTAAGGAATCCCCCGGTCAGGTTTTAACCTTGAAGGTCTGGTTTTAGACCCTCAAGGTTTTTTTGGCAGGCTTAACTTAATGGCATTGGCCCTTACCCCGGCTCCTCAATGCCGTTAAGTTAAGAAACGTTATGGCATAAGAAATGTTATGGCATTGGAGTCCAAATCTTCGGATTTGGCAATGCCGTCTCACTTTGAGCAATTTCGTCCACAGTTGAAGCTTTGGACTCCAATCCCAGAGAGAGAGAGAGAGACAGGTCAGGGGGAAGTTTTCAAAGCTTCCGGTGGCGGTGCAGATAATGATTGCATCGCTTTAATGACAAGGTCACTTATTTTTCCCACCGGCCGACGACTACATTGTAACGATAACTCGGCATCGATTTTACTGGGCAAGATAATGAGCGTCCCCTTTAAATCATTGGTGGGGGCGGTAATCACAATTTTCCCCGATCGCTCTATAATATCCGAAGAGGCATCTAACACATTTTTACTATCGGCTGGGGCCAAAAATTGTTTAGAGTCAATAATAATATTGCCACCAAAACCGCGTTTAGCTTTGGTAATAATTTCCGCGCCGTCTAAGATAACGAAAATAGGTTGCTGGAGGGTGATATTACCACCATTACCTTCTCCCCCTTTGACCTCGGTATAAATTTTACCTTGTTGCACATAAAGTAAAAACGGCGTAGTGAGAGTAATATTACCACCGGCGGCGTTTTTGGCAGAAGTGCTGAGGCCACCATTTTTAGTGATCTTTATCGTGTTAGCTTGTATCTTAATCTCACCGGCGTTACCGGCTTCGGTCAGGGCTGACGAATTGCTACGAATAGCCGTGAAGGAATCGGTGTCGCCAGCGACGGTCAACGTATCTGCCACTTTGATCGTGATAGGTCCTCCCTGACCACTGCCGTTGGTGGCACTTTCAATGCTGGCTCCTTCCTGCAGCAACAATTGACTGACCTGTATTTCGAGTTTTCCAGCTTGACCTCCTTTTTCATTGGTACAACTAATCAGAGCGCCTTGCTGTAGTGTCAGATTAGCAGCCGTAATTTCAATATCGCCAGAATTACCTATTTTTTCCAAATCAGTGCGATCAGTCTGACCACCGGAAAAAATGACGCTGTTTGACAAAGTTAACCGGTCACCTACGGTAATTTTGATAGCACCGGCATTTCTGCCACCAAAGGTGCCATTAAGAATGAAAGATTTGTCATCAAGTACCAGTCGACCCGTTTCGATTTGAATATTAGTGGCGTTATGGTCACTGGCTTCTTGACTCCATACTCCGCCAATAATGCCACTCCCGTTTGACAAGTTCAACTCATCTGTCACCTTGAACACCATGGCACCACCGTCTCCGGTATTAAATGGCTGACTCCATATCGTGGCACCTTCTGTTAAGTTCATTCGACGAGCCTCGATTCGAATATTGCCCGCGTGACGACCGCCGAGTGAACTGTTCCAAATTTCACTGCCGCCGGACATCGTCAAAGTATCCGCTATGTTTAGTTCGATTAATCCTCCATCGCCCATTCCCTGGATCACCGCCGACCGGTTTATGATTTTTGCCGCCGTTAATAGCCTGAGTTGATCGGCCTGTATTCTGATAATACCACTGGTGTCGGCCTCGTTAGCGGTCATATTTATGGAAGAAGTTTGCAACGTGAGGTCTTTAGCTTGTATATCGATCAACCCGGCGCGATGTTCATTGCGGCTCCCCCACACTAAACTATCGGTTAACTCTAAACGCTCCGCACGAATAAAAATATCACCGCTAGAAACATCATTGTTTCCTTGGCTACTACCCGTAAAAGCAGTACCAATGGTAGTCTTGTTGGCCACCAGGGTGCCTCCTCGCGTTCCCATACTCAAATCCAATCCCTGTGAAGTAGGTATAACTTCTCCAGAGGAGGCTACACTGACCAGATTAATTTGCCCAAATTTTGCCGACAGTTTAACTCCGGCCGGGGCGGCAAAGGAGCCTTGCAAGTTTAAGTCGCCTCCTACCAGTGATAAAGTTTTTGCCTCAGACACCGATAATTTACTGTCTTTGACCTGAATCGCCGCCGGGGTATTGGTTAAAAAACCAAAGGCACTGGGAGGGGCTACTGAGAGTAAACTGAGTGCCGGTTGCGCGGCATTAAATTGGCCGTCGCTTCCTAAACGTAAGGTATCCGCGGTACTGGCATGAAAAGCTCCTTTGACATCTAATCTAGCTTTTTCCCCAAACCAAATGCCGGCGGGATTCAGGAAGTACATATCGGCATTTGGCATAGTAGAACGCAAGGTGCCCTCAATGATTGAACGAGTTCCCCCGGTCACTCGACTAATGACATGTTTCACGCTATCTGGTCCGGAAAAAGTCGCACTTTCACCGACTTGCAGATTAAACTCACGAAAACTCTGGAACAAATTTTCTCCCCATTGTTGTCCTTCGGCCTCAGTTATTTTAAAATCAGGACCAGGCAACGCTCCACTATGCCCTAAAGTGCCGTCTAATACCACCTCCGCGGCACTGTAGTGAGGAATCAGGTATATACTGGGGAGAAGCAAAAATAAATAACGCAATGACATACCGTTGATCAGAAGAAAGCGAAGAGATTTGGCATAATAACTATTGACATTATATCTCGATTGAAGACGATCGTACCATCTGATAAACGGTAATAACAGTTGATAAACAGTGCGCCACTTTCAAGGTGGCCTCGATAGAGCAAAATATCTTGACTGGTTTGTAAGGTAGTGCTTGCAAACGGCAAAAGAATATCTCCACCCCAATGTTCAGGTAACAGCAACACGTTATTATATTGGTCTAACATAAAGAAAAGTGGGGTTACCGATTCCACATTGCCAGCACCTGAAAGAGCCGATGTCATTAACGTTTGAAAATCTATGTAACCAGCGGTTACCAAAATATCTGTCATTTGTCCAAGATGGGTGGAATCCGGAATTATTCTGAACACGATTTCTACCATATCAGACGGACTGATAGTATAGAGTAGGCTACTTACGGGACCGTCATTTATGTACATACCGGCACTTTTGAAATCACTGCCATTCACCGACACACCTCCTTCAAAACTGGCATCGGTAGATAATGGTGTCATGTCATCGGTCGTCTCACTGATGAAGTTAGCATTTTCTCTATCAAAAGCAGTAGCCCCAAGCGAGTATAGTTCTTGCGCTAATACGTTGGTTGCTATCAAAAATAATGCGATAAGTAAAGTCAAGCGTTTCATGATTAACCCCTTAAAGTTGTGGATAAAATAAAATCAGTTCAAATAATAAATCACTTTGTAGTATGGTGTCAAGCAATTTTAATTTCATGGCCTTCTCGCCGGACCTAGAGATTTGACAACTTTTCGAAAGTTGTCAAATCTGGAGTTTAAATTTCGTCATTTCGAAAATTGTCAAAATCACCGGACCCAAGATTTGACAACTTTTCGAAAGTTGTCAAATCTGGCGCTTAAATCCCGTCATTACCGTTACAACAAGCGGTAATAGTTGGCAAGTGGTCTGCGTTGTCTATCAAAACGGTGCTCGATACTAATATAACGGTGTTGCTGTAATACTTTAATAGCGCGTTGCACGGTGCTACGACAGTAACCAGATTTAGCAATCAAAATTTTAGATTTTTCTTGGCAGATTAACTGATCATGCGCCAGTCGTCTTAGGGTTTCGTAAACATCCTGAGTGGCACGGTTTAAATTGGTAGTTGGAGTAGAACGCACTGAATAAGTTAACATATAATTTTTCCTCTAATTTTCCTAAACCAGGACCTGAGCAATACGGATTTAAATTTATAGTAATATTCCGCCGTTTTGCTACCTGGAGTTTGAGGGATAACACCCCTCGAAGGGGTGTTATCCCTGCCAGTTAACAAGTTCAGATAGTTACGCTGTGAAATCTAAACTGGCTTCTGGTAAAGGTGAATAGGTGGTAGAAACTCTATTGGTAAAATTAATATCTCATCTTACGCAGTTGTCAGAATCAGAATTTACCGAATTTAAGAATTAACCGAATAAGCCAATTAATATTATCGTTCTGAAAATTCTGATTCTGACAATCAAAATTGCGTAAGGTGAGTCAATATTATGTTTAAACGAATGTTGCATATCGAGCCACGAAATTGTTTGCATATCGAGCTACATTTTAGGTAAAATAGTGTTAACAAATGTCGACCAGAACAGAGAAATGTAATATGGATGGCTCTAAATTCGCACAGTTACTTAATGAATACATGGAACTCACTCAGATCAGTGATCATAAATTAGCTCGGGCAATCGGGATTAACAAAACAACTATCGCCAGATGGCGGATTGATGGCATTGCTCGTCCTAACTGTAATAAGCTAAAGGAGTGTGCAGAATTTTTAGAGCGCACCGCTAAAGAAATTACTTTAACCGCCGACAAACTGGCAAAGTCATTAAACTTAACTCAATGCGAATTAACAACAACTGTGGCCGCCTCCAAATTAAAATCAGAAATAGCCTGGTTAAGGACTGAAGTCGCTCGTTCCAACTATAAAAAATTACCAAAACAATTAGATAATCTGGGGTCTGTCATCCACTCTTTGCCAGTCGATTTGAAAGACCCCGAAACGAGAGCGAAAATTTGGCGGTTAACCGCCACCATTCTGCATCTGAAGGCTAAATTATTACATTGCCGCCAATTAGATGATCAAGCATTGTATTTTCAGGCTAAAGCCTTGGCGTTAACCCCGATCAATCCCAATTTGCTCTTGGCGGTGGCTGGTTGTTCACAAAGCTATCAGTTTCCGGTAATCCCCGTTCCTTCTACTGAAGTTCACCCGGAAACCGAATTTGACTCTCATAAATTGCCAGAACTGAAACGGCTCAACGAGCAGCCAAGGCCCGTGACCACTCGTCCCATTACTCATCCGAGTGAATTTTTTGGCCGCTCCGCTTTGTTAAGAAAAATTTTTACTGCTTGGAATCGTTCTAGTTTAGAACATGTGGCTATCATTGGTGCTAAACAAAGTGGCAAAACTTCTTTACTCAATTATTTGCGATATATTCAACAAGTAGATAAAAACACGTTACGTCCGTCTCAATCACCGGCCTGCTTGCCAGTAAAAATGAATTGGGTGTTGATCGACTTTGAGGAGGCCCGCACACATAATCCAGACCGTTTAATGCGTTTTATTCTCCATCAACTAAATCTACCTACACCCGATTCGTGTAAGTTGGACGATTTCAACGAGATATTAGATGACAACTTGCAACAACCGACCCTCATTTTGATGGATAACGTTGACAAAAGTTTGCACTGGCCGAATCTCACTGAAGAATTTTGGGGAAACTTACGTTATCTTGGTAATCAGGGTGCTGGTGGACGCTTAGGTTTTGGTATCACTTCCCGTCAGTCATTAGTGCAATTGGAAAACTTAGCGACCGAGTTGGGCAAACCTTCACCATTTATCAATATTTTTGGTGGTAATGAATTTCACTTAAATAACTTTACTGAGGAGGAGATGCGAGAATTAATTAGCTATATCGTGCCTACTTGTGAGCCGGACGAAATCGAGTGGATAGTGCAGCACAGTGAAGGACGACCGTGGTGGGTCCAGATATTTTGCAAACTACGATTGGAATTGGGTACCAAAGGGCCGGACTGTTGGAAGGCGCAGGGATTGGACCGCTTAAGAAAAAACGATAGGGTAATCCTGACAGGTGAGTGAGATAATCGGTAGTCCCTCCAAATCAATGGAGGTATCAAAAGACCGGGATAACACCCCTTCGCGGCGGATCCCTGCTTGACGAATTTAGAACACTTTAACTATTTTGGTAGTGAGGAAATTTGGTTGCGAACTTAGGACTGGCAGTCCTTTGAGGACTGCCAGTCCTGACCGCGGAGAACTTAGGACTGGCAGTCCTTTGAGGACTGCCAGTCCTGACCGCATCATCCACCTGTCATCACTACCATTTTTCGCTTTCCTAAACGGCAAAGGTTTAGGAAATCTTAATCTCTGGTTTTTGATAACCCATTGAATTTTAACACCTCCATTGGTTGGGAGGGACTACCGGATTCTTTTTCGCACTTAACTATTCATATATGATATATGTCCGCTTTTATCTTCTCTTCATTGCATTCAAACCAGTTACTAGCTAGTCTGCAATTGCTCTATTGGCTCCTATTTCATCCTTCCTGTTGGCGGCAATGGGTGGCCACTATTGACTCCAGTTTACCACCGGACTTTGCTTTATTCATGCTGTCTCGTCAACAATGGCAACAACCTCAATTAAGACATTTACTGTTCTCGATTTATGTCGTGGAGCCGCTTATTCTCACGGTGATGGCCGGTTGGGGACTACTCATTCTTGACCTTGACCTGTTAATTCAACGTGGTCTGGTTTATGCCGTCATCTCCAGTATCGTAGGCAGATTGGTTAGTGGTATCACGATTTCTGTAGCCTTTAGTCTCATTGCCAGTATCAGTAACATATTTTTAATCAGCGGCTCCTTTTTTTGGTTGACCGACCCTCAGACACGGGGTATCGTTCTGCTCTGCTCTGGTGTCTTAGCGGTCAGTTTGGCCAGCAGTGTCTTGTGCTCGATAGTGATTGAAGAGGATGAATTTCCACGTTCTCGCTGGTTCCAACCAATCGTTAAAATTATTCTGGGACTATTGCGATTTGTGGCCATTATGCTGGTAAGTGTGCTCGGAATGCTCTGGTTAACCTCGATAATGGCAAGTGGCACCGGCGACCATGTAGTTACCGTCGCTTTGCTCAGTTTAGTATTGGCCATGGGTTTCGAATTTGGTTACTTTACTCATCATTGGCGCTGGGCCACCGCAATCAGTTTAACCAGTGGCATGATTATCTTCGGCTTAAGCCAATGGTCGCCATTAGCAGAAACGCTAGAATCGGCTATCGTGGGTAGTCTCTTCAATGGGTTATTCTTTACCTGGCTATTCGCTTTGCCCTATTTGTTACTAAAACCTCTGGCTGGTATGGGTGCCGGCATTGTCGCCGGCTTACTGGGCAGTGGTGGAATTTACTACCTATTTTGGTCGCTGACATCAGCAAACCATCAGCCGAATCAACTCTGGCTCTGGTTATTAGTCGCTGGTGGACTGGGTCTGACTCAACACTGGTGGCGGCCGGTGTTATTTTATCCAGGGGAAATGCTATGGAACCGGATACTATATCATTTAGAGCGGAGAATGAATCATGACATACCTCCTCCTCACATCCTAGTATCAGCAACGCCACTACCAGCCGAAATCGAGCCAATGAAGGTTAACACCTGTTGGTTACGTTGGCACAGTGCGTTTTGGGATGAGCAACAATGGTTACCTTGCTATGGTTTAGAAAAATATCTCGTGTTGGTGAACGAGCAGCAACCGCAACTAGGAGAGAAATTCATGGCCCAGTTGAGCCAAACCAGGCAAAGGTGGGCTACACAAACCGCTCAAATCGAATTAGGAATACGATCGTTGCAAGACTGTACTCACCTGGCAGCCATTCAAACGATTTATCATCGTTTACCTACCGAAAGGTCTTCTCATCGGTTAACTGACCTGTTAAGTCGTTTTGGTAGTATCAGTCGAGATGTGGCAGCAACGTTGGCCCGAGAAAATTTTTACACTCAACGTCATGCCTTGATTCAGTCGATTAACTTGGTGGGAGAAATACGACAAGACCTGAGATTTTTTCCTATCTCGGACCCGCGTTGGTTAAACCTCAGTGAACAATGGATTATCCTCCTTAAAGCGCATCTTGAGCAATTGGCGGAACAAATTCAAAATTCCCCAGATATCGACAATCCCTACATTACCGGGGTGCCTTTAAGATCACAAGATGCCAAAATGTTTGTAGGTCGTCGCAATGAGGGAATGCGCATTGAACAATTACTACAAGATAAAAATACGCCACCGTTATTGTTATATGGTCAACGACGCATTGGTAAGACTTCTTTGTTGTATCAATTAGGCAACTGGTTAACCGAAAGTTATGTGCCAATGTTAGTGGATTTGCAAGGCCCTGTCTCTTCCGCGACCAGCTACCAGAATTTTTTCTATAATATGAGTCGTGAAATGCGAAAGTCAGCGGGTCAACATCGCTATCGGCAATTGACCTTACCCCCGCTGAAACGTGAGGCCTTGCAAGCCGATCCATTTACTGGATTTGATGAATGGTTGGATTTAGTGGAAGAGAGTGTAGAAGGGCGCACCGTGTTGCTGACCCTAGATGAATTCGAGGCCCTAGCAAATGCGTTTACGCGGGGACCGTTAACCCCAGATTTGATTTTAGGCATGTTTCGTCATCAGATTCAGCATCGCGCTCGCTTTAGACTGTTGATGGCTGGTGCGACCTCGTTAGATAAATTTCCAGGGTGGTCCGGTTATTTGATTAACCTGGAGACCATCCATTTGCGGTATTTGGCCGCTGAGGAAGCGATGAAACTGATTGAACTACCGCTGGCAGAGTTCTCACTGCGCTATACCACTGCGGCTAAACAAGGCATTTTAGAATTAACTCGTGGTCATCCGGCGTTAATTCAATTGGTGTGTAAGGAGATAGTGCGATTAAACAATGAACAGCAAATGCCGGTGAAAAATTTGGTACAGCCAGCAGACGTAGAAGTAGCCGCCAGGCAGGCGTTAACCAGTGGGCAGACGTATTTTAATTATTTGGCGGAACATCCACCGCAAGTGCTTAAATTATTGCGAGTTATCGCTGCTCAAGGAGAAGGTGTGGCCCTGCGACGAGAACAGTTAGCGCAATGGTATTCTCAACCAGAGGTAGAAACCGTGTTAGCACGCTTGGTACAGTGCGAATTGCTGGAAAATATTGCCCCTGATTATTATCGTTTCCAAGTAGAGTTGATTCGTCGATGGTTTGTTTAAGAAATTCACTGGCTAAAACCGGTCCGCCAATTCTTAAAAATTTATGGTTATTCCCTCTCAATATTCCCCCAACTCATATCAGTTCAAATTTGAGCTTTCATTCATTTTTTAATTCTGATATTTTTAATATGAGGTAGCAGGAATAGCCTTCATTTACGCCATAACGCACTTTACTTCGCTTGCAATTATCTATGATGTACTATATGATCGTACCTTGTGCCAGCTAATGGCGAGATTAACACCCAGGGGCTAGGTTTCCTAAGCCTTCAAGGCTTAGGAAACCTTAGACTTGGTATAACTCTTTGAATGTTAAGACCTCCATTAATTTGAAGGGACTACCCTTTTAGTCTGCCAAATTTCCTGACAACTCAAGGAAATCTACCCCAACCCTCCTCGAATTTAGGGAAGGAGTCATTCTCACAATATACTGGAAAGGGGGAGGGGAGGGGGAGGGGGGCTTCTGTAAACTTAAATAGTTGCACCAATTATTGTGTAAGTCCTAATTTCATTAAACCAGCGAAAAATTTACTATGAAACCAATTCTCAATTGGCACCTCCTATGCTTCTTTACGATGACCGGGTGTATTACCGCACCCGCGGCCACGCCTATTCAAATCCATACTTCTCCCATTATCACTCCTCCCATTCTTAATCAACCTCAGACCCCTACGCCGTGGCCAGTTACCGTTAAATCCAAATTAATGATGCCAATGTCTGTTACTACCAGCGTAGCAACGGTCCCCCCTACACTGTCCAAAACTCCCCTTCGTCATTTACCCGCGGTTCCTGGAGGCATTGCCTATTTGATTCTTTCTACCCAAGGTCCTATTCCACCAGAAATTATTTATAACCAACAACGAGTAATCGTGCTACAAGACCCACCACATTGGGTAGCTATCATTGGCATTCCACTCACCGTCAAAAGTGGAAAACACTTTGTCATTGATAAAAAAACGGGTGAACATTATCCTTTTGAAGTAGTAAATAAAAAATATCAAACCCAACACTTAAAAATCCAAAATGAACGTCAGGTCAATCCCACCGCACAAGACATGAAGCGCATCCAACGCGAAGCCGCAATGATTAAACAAGTCCTGGCTACGCCCTGGCGAGCCACCTCTACTTCACCGTTACCACTACTACAACCAGTCCAAGGCCGTCTCAGTAGCACTTTTGGAGTAAGCCGGTATATTAATGGACAAGCCCGTAATCCCCACAAAGGAATAGATATTGCTGCCTCCTTGGGTACCCCTGTCGCGGCGGCTGGCGATGGTATTGTGGTTAATACTGGTAATTATTTTTTTACCGGCAATACTATTTTTATTGACCATGGCCAAGGCGTGGTCACCATGTATTGCCACTTGGACCACCTCGCCGTTACCCTAGAGCAAACCGTCAACCAGGGACAAACCATTGGCACCGTAGGCAAAACGGGTCGAGCCACAGGCCCCCACTTACATTGGTCAGTGAATTTGAATAATGCCATGGTCGACCCCATGTTAGTGATAGCCGAATAGAAATACCAGTGGTGCGAAACCTGGTAGTCCCTTCAAACCAATGGAGGTGTTAACATTCAAGGAGTTATCAAAGGTCAAAGTTTCCTAAACCTTCGAGGTTTAGGAAACTTAGAATCGCCGAGGTTTCCTAAACCTGTGAGGTTTAGGAAAGTTAGCACCTAGATTTTAATACCTCCATTAGTTGGTAGGGACTACCCGAAATCTGGTAACGGTAATACTGGTGGTAAACTTCGCAGGTTTTTCGTTTCTCGTTCCCACGCTCCGCCTCACTGCCATTAAGTTAAGGAATCCCCCGGTCTGGTTTTAACCTTGAAGGTCTGGTTTTAGACCTTCAAGGTTTCTTTGGTAGGCTTAACTTAATGGCAGTGCCGCCTTAGCAAAGAGAGGCTGGGGGTGGTTATGGTGAGTTGTCAATCTTCGTGCCAATCTTTAGGCTAGATGAAATGGTTGTCCTAGCATCTCCGGGGTGACCAAAACAATCCCTTGCTCCGTAACATAAAACCGTTTAGCATCTTCTGTTAAATCTTGACCAATCACCGTTTGCGGAGGAATGGAACAACCTTTATCAACGACCACTCGTTTTAGATGACAGTGTCGCCCAATTTCGACATCGGGGAGGATGACCGCATCTTCTAAGGAACTATAAGAATTGATTTTCACATTGGAAAATAGTAAAGAGTTAACTACTTTGGCCCCAGAAATTAAACATCCTCCAGAAACCATGGCATCGACCGCCATCCCGCGACGATCATCATCATTAAAGATAAATTTGGCCGGAGGTAATTGCTCTTGATAAGTCCAAATCGGCCATTGCGTATCGTATAAATTCAGATTAGGCGTAACGGTAACTAAATCCATATTCGCTTCCCAAAACGCATCTATGGTGCCAACATCACGCCAATACGGCGGCACGCTATTTTGTACATCTTGAAAACGGTAAGCAATCATGCGGCTGTGCTGCTCAAGTAAAGATGGAATGAGGTCTTTACCGAAGTCATGACTAGAGTTTGGATTTTGCGAATCTAGTTTGAGTTGTTCATACAAAAATTCTGCATCAAACACATAAATTCCCATCGAAGCCAACGCCAACTCCGGATTATTGGGAGTCGGTGTCGGTTGTGCTGGCTTCTCGGCAAAACGCACAATTTGTTCTTGTTCATTAATACTCATCACCCCAAAACTTTTGGCCGTTTCCAAAGGCACCTCAATGCAACCAATAGTCATATCGGCTTTTTGTTCGACATGTTGGGCAATCATTGGACCATAGTCCATTTTGTAAATATGGTCGCCAGCCAAAATCAGAATGTATTTCGGATTATGACTTCGCAGAATATTCAAATTTTGACCCACGGCATCGGCGGTGCCCATATACCAAGATTCATCTTCCCTTTGTTGAGCGGCGGGGAGAATTTCTACAAATTCACCAAATTCACCGCGCAAAAAAGTCCACCCTTTTTGTAAGTGACGAATTAACGAATGCGATTTATATTGCGTCAAGACCGCAATTTGTCGAATTCCCGAATTGATACAATTCGATAACGGAAAGTCAATAATTCGGAATTTGCCACCAAACGGCACGGCGGGTTTAGCTCGCCAATCAGTAAGATTTCTAAGCCGCGAACCACGTCCTCCAGCTAGGACTAACGCTAAGGTGTCTCGGGTGAGACGGCTCACAAACCGAGAAGTTTGAGCATGTTCAAAATTCATCTTATTCTCCTCCTTATATGTTAGATATATTATTTATTGGAGTCCAAAACCGGTTTTGGACTGAAAATTGGGAGTCCAAAACGGGTTTTAGACTCCGCTCCTACTCATCTTGGTTTAGGTGATAAGTACTGAAGCAGAAATTCTACGGTAGTTGCCCTCACCCCCGGCCCCTCTCCCAGAGGGAGAGGGGAGAAAACCACTGGTGTTGCCTGTCTCCCCTCTCCCTCTGGGAGAGGGGCCGGGGGTGAGGGCGACGATTGAAAATACCGTAAAATTTCTGCTTCGGTACTTATGTTTACGGGATTTCACTAAGGTCTGGCTCTACAAAATACATTTTCATTTCTCCTTTGCCTTTGACTGAAAACATACCCCGATCCACTACCGAAAATTCATCCTTAATGAGTTGGTAAGTGGTTTCTGAGATGTTAATTTTCATCGGTTGTGAATGAGATTCCATCCGGGAAGCCGTATTGATGGTATCGCCAAACACATCGTAAATATATTTTTTTATTCCAACTACGCCACCCACCACGCTACCGGTATGAATGCCGATACGAATTTGCCATTTGAGAGAAGTATGTTGGTTGCGCTCGGTCAAATAGTGAACAATTTGAATGGCGGAGCGTACCATATTTTGGGCATGATGCGGATTTGGCTCCGGCATTCCACAAACACATAAATAGGCATCACCAATAGTTTTAATACGTTCACCGTGATTTTGTTCGATAATGTTATCAAACGCCGTAAAAATTTCGTTTAACTCGTCAATTAAAGCTTTTGGCTCGAGGTGAGACGCTAATTTAGTAAATCCTACCACATCGGAAAAATAAACCGTGACATTTTCAAAACTTTCCGGCTCAGTGTAATGCTTCTCCTTTAAATCATTGGCAATACGATAGGGTAAAATATTTAGCAATAATTTATCCGCTTTTTCCTTTTCGATTTTAATGGCCGCATGAGCTTCCGCTAGAACAAAATTAGCTTTTTTAGTTAAACGATACAAGCGATAGAGGACAAACGCTAAAACGATGACTAAGCCAAAACCGCCCAATAATGAATTTTGCCGCAATTGCTGACGTGCCAGTTGCAATTGCTTAATATCATTTTCTTTTTTCAACAGTTCAATTTCTTGTTGTTTCTTTTCGGTTTCATAGCGCGTTTGAATCGAGGCAATTTTTTGAATCTTCTCTTTGAAAATTTCACTAATCAGGTCGGCGGAATCTTTATAAAATTCCAGCGCTTTTTTATAATCTCCTTGAGCGGCATAAAGATTAGAGAATAACTCATAATTTTCGCTCAAAAAATCTTTGGATTTGAGGCCTTTTTTCTGAGCCCAGACCTGTCCTTGCCGAAGATAGAAATCGGCCTTCGCATACTGTTGCAAGGCAATATAAACTTTGCCAATGTTATTGGACACATTGGCGACTTCAAAGCTATTCTGAATCTCTTGCCAAATTTTTAAAGACTCGGTAAAATATTTTAAGGCTTCGTCATATTTTTCCATGTCATTATAGACAAAACCTATGTTATTCAAAGATTTGGCAATGCCTTTTTGGTTATTAATCTGTTTTTGAATTTCCAACGACTTGGAGTAATATTCTAAAGCTTTTTGATATTCACCAGAGTAATAATAGACAATCCCAATATTATTTAAAGAATCGGCAATAGCCTCTTTGTTTCCTAATACTTCCCGCAGACGCAAGGCTTTCAAGAGAAACTCCAGTCCCTTGTCATGGTCTTTCATTATATCATAAATAATCCCAAGATTATGCCAAGCCTTAGCAATGCCTTCCGAATAGTTAACTGCCTCGTATAAACGTAACGCTTTGAAACAGTAGTCTAAGGCTTTTTCATAATCGCTGAGTCGCCAATAAGTGATTCCTAAATTGATGAAAGTTTCGGCGACGGCTTTGTTATCGCCTATTTGTTCACGAACAGCTAAAGATTTCAGCAGAGAGTTTAACGCATTATCATAATCACCGGCATTAATAAAAGCCACTCCGAGCTGGTTGAGAACCATCGCGATAACTGGCTGATTGGAAGCGGCGGTAGCTAACTCGAATGCTTCTTTTCCGTATTCAATACTTTTTTGAGGCGCACTTTCTTCATAAAAATTTGCCAATTCATTTAAAATATCGATCCTTGGTTGGCCAGTCACCGTGGCCAGTTGTTTTTCTCGCTGGCTAATGTCATCACTTGCCAACACTATGCTGGAATAGAGGCACATTAACATCAATAAATATTTTTTTAATATTTTCATGGCTTTCTAGCTACGTACTCTAAAAAAGTATTTATACTACCATAGCAGTTATGGTTTGGATAGTCACAGCATTTTTTACTGGGAATTGGTCTTGGAACTTTTTGAAATTAAAATAAATTTTATAATTATTTTATTCCTATTGAATAAAATAAAACTTGATTATATCATATTCTAAGAAAATTAAAATATTTACATTTCAATTGTCCCTATTACCCTCCATTAAACGGAGTTGTCCCCATATTCGGTGGAAGTTATACCATTCTATTTACTGTGGAAATAGGGAGAGGAAGGTTGACAAACAGCTTGCTAAAAACTACAGAGGATAATAATTTATGAGTAGAATCATGTGTAAATCGGCCAAAGAATATTTAGACACGATGGGGCGATTATGTCAAATCATCGACTATTCCGTCATTGATGCTTTCGCTAAGTTATTGTTCACGGCTTGGCAAGAAAATCGTCAAGTGTTAGTTTTCGGTAACGGTGGCAGTGCTTGCACTTCTGGTCACTTTGTGATTGAATTACTAATGACCGCAGGTTGTAATGGTCCGCGGGGCTTGCGAGCCATTGCCTTGTCGGATAACATTGGTACCTTGACCGCGGTCTCCAATGACTGGTCTTATGAAAAAATCTTTAGTTATCCGTTGCGCTCTTATGGACAACCTGGTGATATTGCGGTCGCGATTAGTGGTTCCGGTAATTCGCCTAATGTCCTCCAAGCCGTAGAATTAGCTAAGGCTAAGGGCATGAAAGTAGTGGCATTAACGGGTTTTGATGGCGGCAAACTTAAAGACTTGGCCGATTTGCAAATTCATATTCCTAATGACAACTATGGCATCATTGAAGACCTGCACCTGTCCGTTGGTCATATTGTGGGGCAAATTCTCAATCATGCTATTGCCGCTGACAGTAAAACGACATGAGTTGCACTAAAGCTATTCTACTAGCCGCCGGTTTAGGGACTCGGTTACGTCCTCTCACTGATCACACGCCTAAATGTTTAGTCCCCATTGCAGGTCGTCCATTGCTGGATTACTGGGTGGAACAATTGGTAGTGGCGGGAGTCAAGGAAGTATTGATTAATACTCACCATTTACCTGAAGCGGTCCGAGTGTATATTGAATCAATCAACGCTCGAGGTCAGTTACAATTGAGAGAAACGTATGAGCCGGAATTACTCGGCTCTGCCGGCACGTTAGCCGCTCACCCACAGTTTGCGGATGATGCGGAAGAGATATTGATTATTTATGCGGATAACTTTAGCAATGTCAATCTCTGTGACTTGTTGGCTTATCATCATCGACATGAGGACCCGGCGACGATGTTGCTCTTTCATGCGCCTAACCCGCGAGCCTGTGGCATTGCCGAATTAGATGAGCAACAACGTATTATTGGTTTTCAAGAAAAACCGTCGCAACCGACCAGTGATTTAGCCAATGCGGGGGTCTATGTGTTTGAGGCTGACCTGTATCGACAAATTGCGGCTAAACGAGTATTTGATCTAGGCTTTGACGTGTTGCCAACTTTGGTTGGAAAGATGCGAGGATGGATTTGGGAAGGCTATTATCGCGATATCGGTACTTATGACACTTATTTAGCGGCGCAACGGGAAGTGGTAGAATGGTGGCAACGTGCGGGTCGATTCCAAGGTTGTCGCCCTGCGGTATTTTTAGACCGTGATGGGACTCTCATTGAATCCGTGCATTATCTCTCACGGCCGGCGCAAGTGAAATTAGTCCCCGGCGGCGGAGAAGCTGTTAAACAATTACGAGCCGCCGGTTTTGCTTGCATTTTAGTCACTAATCAATCACCGATTGGACAAGGATTAATCACGGAAGCCGATTTAGTAAAAATTCATAACGTGTTATTTGAACAACTCGCGCAACATGAGACCACACTGGATGGCATTTATTATTCCACCCAAGCTACTCAAATCAAAGATCGAACCGTCGTCGAATTTTATGACCGCAAACCTGGGCCTGGGTTATTATTCCAAGCAGCCCAAGAATTACAATTAGACCTTACTCGCTCTTGGATGGTAGGAGATATGATTAGTGACCTGCTGGCAGGTTATCACGCGCATTGCCAAGAATTAATCCTAGTCGACTCTGGTAAAGGTTTAGAGGGCGTAGCGATTCCTCCTTATCTGCACCCATTTTCTCATCAAGTATCTGACCTTTCGGCGGCGGTTTCACTCATTTTATAGAGCCGAGATTTGACAACTTTTCGAAAGTTGTCAAATCTGAACCCCACTTAGATTTGACAACTTTTTGAAAGTTGTCAAATCTGAAACTCACCTAGATTTGAACTTAGATTTGACAACTTTTCGAAAGTTGTCAAATCTGAACCCCACTTAGATTTGACAACTTTTTGAAAGTTGTCAAATCTGAAACTCACCTAGATTTGAACTTAGATTTGACAACTTTTCGAAAGTTGTCAAATCTGAATCTTTCGAAAGTTGTCAAATCTGAATAATAGTGAATTAACACCATGACGACTCATTCTTCTTGTGACGGCGTAATCCATTTTGGTAACGTCGACTGGTGGTATCATAATCGCGGTCATGCCTCAGTCCGCATGGCGACACGATTAGCACAACGAGTGCCCACCGTATGGATTAATAGTATTGGGATGCGTTTACCCATTCCAGGCAAAACGGAAATTGCTTGGTCACGTTACTGGCGCAAACTCAAAAGCCTGACTCGTGGTCTCAAACGTGATCCACAGTCCGGGATGTATATTTACAGTCCCATTTTTGTGCCGCTATATTCGCCGTCGATGTTAAAATTCAATGGGAGACTATTGGCTTGGCAAGTCCGCTGGGTTTGTCGTCATCTCCGAATCAAACATCCTTCCGCTTTAGTCTCCATGCCCACCATGACCCCGGCGGTCGAATTGGGACGATGGGTTAAAATAGTATTTGACCGTTGCGATGATTTTACGACTTTACCAGAAGCCGATAAACAGCAGGTTTGGGAATTAGAAAAACGATTGTTGGAAATTGCCGATGCCGCTGCTTATGTGCATGAAGGTTTGATGGAACGAGAACGAGGTTTGGTAAAGCAATCGGTCCTTATTGGCCATGGCGTAGATTTTGACCAATTTGTGGCGGCTCGCCCGCTCCAGGGCCCACGTTGTCCTACTCCTCCCGCTATGCAAAATCTGGTTAAACCTATAGTGGGATTTTATGGCGGTATGGATGAATATCGCATGGATGTGGAATTGATGATAAAAATTGCTCGTCATCTCCACCCTGGCACGTTAGTGTTAATCGGGCCCAAACAGATGGATTTATCCCGCGTGTTGGCGGAAAAAAACGTGGTGCATATTGACCAAGTATCTCCCCAAGAGTTACCGTATTATGCAGCACATTTTGCGGTGGGCATTATTCCGTTTTTACAAAATGAATTTAATCAAATGTGCAATCCGACTAAACTGAAAGAATATTTAGCGGCCGGCTATCCGACTGTAGTAATGAGATTACCCGCCTTTGACACTTACGGTAGCCTGATTTATTCAGCCAATTCCCATGACGAATTTTTGCAAAATTTGGAGCAGGCGTTGCACGAAACTGACCCTGGTTTAATTGAACAACGCCGCGCCGCAGTGGCCAATAGTAGCTGGGATAAAGTAGCGGCTAAAGTAGCCGAATTGTTAGCCGTGGCCTAACAATGAATGATGGAGTACGAAATTGATTCCGCTCCGTGAACAGAAATAAATTCCGTACTCCAACGTCACTTTCTCGGCAATGGTCGTTATCCCTACCTGCAACCCTTCAACTCGTTACCACCCTCCGCGTGGTAACGAGGTGAAAAAACCCTATTGGTCATTAATCCAATTCGCCAGTTGATGATTAGGCAGGAATAACTTAAAGTCTTTGGTATTGCGAGTAACTACAATGTGATTACCCGCTTTCGCCATCGCCGCTATCATCATATCGGCATAACGTTTATGCGCTTTATGTTGTTGTTTAAGCTGTTTCAGGAGGTCAGCGCATCGTTCATCAAACACGATCACTTTAAACTCCGCCAAGAGTTTCTGTGTTTCTAATAGTTGACGATGTGCCCAAGGTGCCTCTTCAGGGGAAGCCTTACGCGCGAAATCGCAACGTCCTCCTAAAATTTCTGCCACCACCACGGAAGGTAGCGCAATGTCTGAGTGAGATACTCGTTTGACATGCTCAAGAAGAATGAGAAGCTTTTTGTTACCAAAAGCTCTCACCATGTTGGAATCCCAAAGCCACATGATTGATTACCCCTGTTGCGAATGGCGTTGCTGTTCAATGTCATCAAATAATTTTTCTCAAGTGGGGTCGTCTTGAAACGCCCCAAAGCCTCGTAATCCTTGGCCCAAATAATGCAACTGAAACTCGCGGTTGACTTCGAACATCTGGCGGTTTTCATCCACCTTGGTAAACGTTTCACCCTCACTGGAAGACCAGTCTTGATATTCATGCACGATGTCTTCGGCGGGCATTTGTTGATTGTGCTTAATCAAGTTCACCAGGTTAGCAAATTCTTCAAAAGTTACCATATTGTCACTCCTGTTTGTGGTTGTAAAAATTGATGAGAATACCTTCGATACTCTTGACCATACTGCACCACCGTTAGCACAATAAGTTCTTCGGGATGTTGTAAATAGGGTGAGAATTGCTCTGCCAATTGACCTGCTGTTAATTCCTCTATCCATCCACCAGTGTCTATTAATTTCATGACTGAGATGACCTCTCCCGATAATTCTCTGGATTCGGGTAGTCCCTCCAAACCAATGGAGGTATTAAAATCCAGGTGCTAACTTTCCTAAACCTTACCCGTTTGAGGT
>DZAL01000208.1 GCA_022729575.1 Thiomargarita sp. | reverse complement strand
TGGTGTTGTTCTGCGTAACGCATATACATTCGCATCAAATCACCGGCAAATAATGTCCCGCCTCATCTTGACTTTTAATTTATTAGCCTATAGCATAACAGGGTGTGGTAATTTTTACTACACGGGTTTGTTATGTTATATTTTTATAAGAGTATCTCTATGAGTGAAGAAGATTCTATCGTCTATGCTACTATAGACGTGCAAGATATTAAAACGCCGCACGTACTTAGGTATCGCACAAGTTGCAACTTCTCTAAAGTAAATGTAACTTATACCTCTGCTTACAAGCAAGTGGGTAGATATTTACTAGATACACTGTCGCGCTGTGTTTATACTGGCGACCTTTTGCCATTTTTAGAATGTGGGCTTATGGAATCTGCTACAGCCTACAAAAGCCTTTATTATTATAAAGGAGATAAGAGAATTGTTGAAATTGAAGCAGAAAGACTTATTGCTTCTGAGGTAATAAGATGTGCGCCTATGGTTTGGTTCCAATTGAAATATGAACAACGGCAAGGGGATCGTGCGAATTTTATACGTGTTAACGGCACGAACTCTATAACGCTAATCCCTAGTAATTATCCAAATTGGGATGTTTTGAGTTTAGAATTTTACAATTCGCTTAGAAAGCGACATGCCGAAATATTGGCAACGGTCACACGCAGTTATTTGGAATGTGAGACTATTCACTGTTCCAATAAGGACTTAGAGGTCACTATAATTCTTTATAGGACTGACAGACTTAAGAAGTAAGGAGACATAAAAAAGCCCGGTAAGAGACCGGGCAAACAACTTGGAGTACCTTTAAGAAGAAGGTATATTTTACTATATTATTAGAGGTAAATGCAATGCTTATTTTTAGAAGTACGGAACCTTTACCAAGTTCCGAAGCTAGAGAATTTATAGCTGGATTACTTTCAGAACAAGACGTTCTATTAATTCACGGTGCGTCTGGTGAAGGTAAGAGTTTATTCACGCTATCCCTGTGTTACTCTTTGGCATGTCAAGAGACTTTCTTAGATTTTAATATCGTTAATAGACCTTCTACTATTTTAATTATAGATGGAGAGTCTACGATGCGTACTTTATCTAAACGTTTGGATTTGTACGGCCACAAGACAATTTACATGGGTATGTATGTGAAGAATGACGTTATGAAAGAAGAAGAGGAGATTAAAGAGTTCTTCGAAGGTAAATCGGGACTTGTTGTGCTTGATAACGTTACCTGTCTAACGTCTTTTGACCAGAACTCTCAGACTGAGATAGAATCTTTTAAAGGATTCGTTATGCGCTTAAGAGATGATGGGTTTACTGTGATCGTGGTTCATCACTCTAATAAAGCTGGAAACTATGCGGGAACTAGCGTGTTATCTCGATTCCCCTCTGTGGTTTTAAAACAGAAGAAAGTGGAGGAAAATACATATTCTCTTATTTTAGAAAAGATGCGAGATAATATTCCTACTTGGAGCCAGAAGACGTATCAATTTGATAGTGTAGGATTCCCTGTCGTGATTACGAAAGAAAAGAATGTCGACAGTAAACGAGACGGTAGTATTGTGGCTAATATCATTAATGTTATCACTAGCGAGCCATGTGATAAGAGTTTTCTTCGGGAACAATTAAGAGAAGCGGGTGTTTCGGTTTCTAATGAAGTGCTAAACACCACACTCTATCGTCTTCTTAAAAAAGAAGAAATTAAGTTGGTAGATGGTATTTACTCAATAGTGAGTAAATTATGAAGACTATATTTATTGGTACTGTATGTTTTGTACTTGGATATACCATAGCATTTTGGTATAATGATTTTACAGTAGTTACTTTAGGTTACACGAAAACATTGCATGCTTGCGATTGTTACGTGACTAACAGGCAAATGGCTACTGTACCTTCCGAAACTTTTATGGAAATAACTTGTTATGAAAATATATCTCTACGTGAGATTATTGGAGTTTGTAAACAATGACTATTCAATATAGTATCCAGCCGTCAACTTTGTCGCCAACTGATGTCGAAGTACCTTATGGGCGTTACCAAGTAAGTTCTAACGGCTTGTTAGAAATTCCGCCTCTAAATGTAACTAAGGAAACAATTGTAACCGCTTTAAAAGCCGGCAATACTGTTGATCTAATTTCCTCCGATGGTGCGCTAATCGGGTCTTTACTTCCTACTGTAAAAGGAGGATTTATCTTATCTGAAGAGCCTACGCCTAATGCCAGTAGTGTCAATATAGGTTTTCGCCCTAGTGTGGGTATATTAGCTGATCTTAGATTTGAGATTACTTTTGAGAGAGTAGCTACCTCTGTGGTGTTGCCACAAATCTCAGAAGTTGAAATATGGGTGGCAGGTGGCTATGATCCCTTATTTAATACCTACCCGGTAGGGTCTCCAAGAGATGCGACCTGTATTTTTAAAGGGTCAAACCTGAATTTGGCAAATTTAACGGGTATATCCACTATCTGGAATGGTGTAGAGCAATCTACAGCATCTCCCTCTCAAGTTGTATCAGTGACCAATAAGCGGATTACGGCAATAATTGGATTTCGTACTATGCCCGATCCTGTGCCTTCACCTTTTCCTGCTAATCTACAATGGCATTTAGTTTTAGCAAATGGAAAAGAGTGTGTGCTAAACGGAACTGCTATTGACGGTACAGATTATACCTGATAACATAACAACACTTGTATGGTATTGTGCTGTACGAGTGTTGTGTTATACCTTTAAGGAATTTAAATCATGAGAGTAGATTCTAGTTGGATCACAGATGTCTTTTACTTTGGAGAAGACCGTATTCTACGAATTGTTCTTAAAAACAAGCTCACTTACGACTTCTCAAATATTAGCCTAGATATTTGGGTTGATTTAGTAAATGCGTCCAAAAATGGTGATAGCATTGGCCACTTTATTTGCACAAGAATTATGGCTACTGGTGAACTTGAAATGATCAAAGCAGTAGAAAATCTTGTTAAATCAATTGAGCAAGATATTTCAAAAAGATAAAGGGAGACGCCGCTTCCTAACCGCCGCAACGACTGTTGTAGGGGGTGTGGGAGTTGCTTTTGCGGCTTATCCTTTCTTGGCGTATTGGCAACCCAGTGCAAAAGCCCAAGCGGCAGGCGCACCGGTGGAAGCCGACATTAGTAGACTTGAACCGGGTCAAAGATTAACGCTAGAGTGGCGAGGAAAGCCAGTCTGGATCGTGAGGCGTAGTAAGGAGAATTTGCAGGATTTGGCGGCTATTGGTGGTCAATTGCGTGATCCTAATTCGGAGGCAAGTAAACAACCCAATTATGCAGTCAACGAGGGACGTTCCCTGAAACCAGAATACTTTATTGCGGTCGGTATTTGTACTCATTTGGGGTGTTCACCGCTGTATGTAGGACGTGAGGAAGGGGCGGCGCACAATTTAACTGATTGGAAAGGGGGGTTTTTCTGTCCATGTCATGGTTCACGTTTCGATCTAGCAGGACGTGTTTACCAAGATGTGCCGGCACCCTTTAATCTGGAGGTACCGCCTTATTCTTATCTCAGTGAAACAGTAGTTATGGTGGGCGTTGATCCCAAAGGAGCGGTTTAATGAAGGCATTACTCACTGCCGGTTTAGAGTGGATTGATGCTCGATTTCCCTTAACTAAGATGTGGAATGAGCATCTGGCTCAATATTATGCGCCGAAAAATTTTAACTTTTGGTACTATTTTGGCTCGTTAGCCTTATTAGTATTGGTTATCCAAATTGTGACGGGTATTTTTCTCACTATGAATTATAAGCCCGATAGTGCACTGGCATTTGCCTCTGTGGAATATATCATGCGGGATGTGGAATGGGGTTGGTTGATTCGGTATATGCACTCTACCGGCGCGTCATTCTTCTTCATCGTGGTTTATTTACATATCTTACGCGGAATGATGTACGGTTCGTATAAAAAACCCCGCGAATTGATTTGGATCTTCGGCATGTTCATTTACTTCTGTCTGATGGCAGAAGCCTTTATGGGTTACTTGTTACCTTGGGGACAAATGTCTTATTGGGGTGCACAAGTGATTATTTCCCTGTTCAGTGCTATTCCTGCTATCGGAGAAGATTTATCTACGTGGATTCGTGGCGATTACGTGATTGCAGATGCAACGTTGAATCGTTTCTTTGCCCTACATGTTGTTGCGGTACCCGTTGCGCTACTGGGATTAGTGGTTATGCACATCATCGCGTTACATGAAGTGGGTTCTAATAATCCCGATGGCGTGGAAATTAAGAAAGTAAAAGGACCCGATGGGAAACCGCTCGACGGGATTCCGTTTCATCCTTACTACACCGTGAAAGACATCGTGGGCGTTGCCGTTTTTGGCATTATCTTTTCCTTCGTGGTCTTTTTTACCCCAGAAATGGGTGGCTATTTCTTAGAACCGCCAAATTTTGTACCGGCTGATCCGATGAAGACCCCAGCACACATTGCACCGGTCTGGTATTTTACGCCTTTCTATGCCATGTTACGTGCCGTACCCAGTAAACTCGGTGGGGTTATTGTGATGGGCTTAGCAATTTTCGTCCTCTTTATTCTACCTTGGATTGACCGAACACCGATTAAATCGGTACGCTATCGCGGTCTGCTCTTTAAATTTGCTTTGTTCATTTTTATAATTAGTTTCATTATTTTATCTTGGTTAGGGACACAACCTGCGACACAGACTTTAACGAGATTAGCACAAGTTTTCACGATTCTGTACTTTGGCTACTTTGTTTTCTTAGGAGTCATGTCCTTTATCAGTCCTAATTGGGATAACGTCAAACCAGTACCAGAGAGGGTCACGTCATGAAACGATTGATTTTAGTATTCATTCTAGTCTTGCCAATAACGGCACTGGCTTCTAGCGGTGGCGTTGATTTGCAAACTGCAAATAACAATCTACATGATAAAAAATCTCTGCAAAGAGGGGCTGGGTTGTTTGTTAATTACTGTATGGGTTGTCATTCACTGCAATATATGCGCTATCAACGGATGGGGGATGACCTCGGTATTCCTACAGAGGTATTAGAAAAAAACCTCATGTTCAGTGCTGAAAAAGTCGGTGAATTAATGACTATCTCCATGAAGAAGGCAGATGCTGAAAAGTGGTTTGGAGTGGCTCCACCTGACTTGAGCGTGATTG
Source organism: Thiomargarita sp. (assembly GCA_022729575.1). Taxonomy (GTDB): domain Bacteria; phylum Pseudomonadota; class Gammaproteobacteria; order Beggiatoales; family Beggiatoaceae; genus JAABRD01. The sequence continues at coordinate 6,131 of DZAL01000208.1, read as the reverse complement.
CCCGTGCGCGTGGCGTGGATTGGTTGTACACGTATCTGCTCAGTTTTTACCTTGACAGTAAACGGGCTATCGGTATTAATAATCAAGTCTTTAAAGATGTGGGTATGCCTCACGTATTGTGGAAATTGCAAGGTTGGCAAGTTCCAGCACCCGAAGAAGCATCCGCTGAAGGTCACGGACATCAAGGGGCGGGTTTAGTTCTGAAAAATAGAGCGCAAATGGATGAAAAAAAACATCACGAGAGTGTTAACGGTTACAGACGTGATGTGCGTGATTTAGTTAACTTTTTAGCCTATGTGGGTGAACCCATGCAACTAGAAAGAAGAGTGATCGGAAAATGGGTCATTTTCTTCCTAGTGATTTTCCTGATAGTTGCTTATGCACTGAAGAAGGAATATTGGCGGGATATTCATTAATCCCTCTTAATCAGTAAAATTAAGGGGAGGTTATCTCGTTCAAGTTCAATACTTCCCCTGTAATCTTAAAAAGTAAAGTAATCCACTGTGTGGAGAAAAATTTATGCAAAAAATTAAGATGACATCAACCCGTCCTTATTTACTGCGCGCATTATACGATTGGATTGTGGATAACAATTGTACGCCGTATGTGTTGGTTAACGCAGAATTTTCTGATGTTGATGTCCCTCGTGAATTTATAGAAAACGGAAAGGTCGTCTTAAATATTGCTCCACAAGCAGTACAAGGTTTATCACTAGAAAATGAATGGATTAACTTTAACGCCCGCTTTTCAGGACGTTCCTTACCAGTGCTTTTCCCGGTTAAAGCAGTTATTGCTATTTATGCTAAGGAAAATGGTAAAGGGATGTTCTTTCAACCGGAAGCCGACGAAAGTTTGCCGCCACCACCTGAGCCACCCCCTTCTCCTGAACCGCCTCCACGTGCCAAACCTACGCTTAAACGGGTGAAATAGTGCGTCTTAGATAACCCGGTAACTCTACCATTTCCAATACTTTGCCACGTATCAACAAAGTACCGGTACGACGACTGTTTCCACCTTGTTCAGTGACTTCAAACGTATAAGTACGCTGGAACGTAAGTCTACCATGGGCATTTCGCTTTAGGCGAATACAAGTCAGTGCCACCGTATCGTCCAATAACTGTAGGCGCAATTCCATACAGAGACGTTTACATAACGTCAAAGCGACCGTATAAGTCCATTGTGTATCAAACCAAAACCCTATTACGAGTAATATCAACAAAAATCCAAACGTAGTCACATTGTTACACTCGACACTTTCACAAAGTGAATTCTTCCTGTTTAATTCGTGCCCTGCAAATAATTTAATAATTTATCTATTTTTTCACACCGTTCCGCGACTTCGGGTATTTTCCACAGTAAACGTAATTTGTTTTGTCCTTCTAACCGATACTGATGCGGACGGGATTGAATCAATTGTACGATAACCTGTGGATTAATATTCGGTTTTTCCACGAATAGGAGATACCCGCCTTCCGCACTCAAATCAATTTTCTGAATCCCTAACGGCGTGGCGCGTAATTTCAATTCCGTGATTCTCACCAATGTTTTAGCGGCGGGTGGCAGTAAACCAAAACGGTCAATCATTTCCACTTGAATATCTTCCAGCGTTTTCACCGCCGGCGCATTAGCCAATCGCTTATACATAATCAAACGGATATGCACATCTGGCAAATAATCACTGGGCAATAACGCTGGACTGTGTAAATTAATCTCCGTACCACGCCGTAAGGGAAACGTTAACGCAGGTAATTGTCCCTCTTTTAGCGCAGTAATCGCCCGTTCCAACAATTCCGTGTACAAAGCGTAACCAATTTCCTGAATATGTCCACTCTGCTCGCTTCCCAACAATTCCCCCGCACCGCGAATTTCCAAATCGTGAGACGCTAAGGTAAATCCGATGCCCAATTCATCTAACGATTCTATCGCTTCTATACGTTTAAGCGCATCTTTTGTCATCTGTTTTTGCGGGGGAATAATCAGGTAAGCGTAAGCCCGATGATGAGAACGTCCCACTCGCCCACGTAATTGATATAATTGCGCTAAACCCAATTTATCGGCGCGATTAATAACCATCGTATTTGCGCTCGGTACATCAATTCCAGATTCTATAATCGTCGTACACACAAGCACATTAAACCGTTGATGATAAAAATCCAACATTACCCGCTCCAATTCCCGTTCCCGCATTTTACCGTGTGCAATTTGCACCTGTGCGGCGGGCACCAACTGTTCCAATTCAGCGGCGATTTTAGCGATGGTACTAATCTCATTATGTAAAAAATACACTTGTCCGCCCCGTCGTAATTCACGCAAAATAGCTTCAGCAATCGTCGGTGTATGCCATTCTTTAATAAAAGTTTTAATCGCTAACCGATTTTCCGGCGGGGTCGCAATAATAGACAAATCGCGTAAGCGAGACAACGCCATATTTAAAGAACGCGGAATCGGCGTTGCGGTCAGAGACAATACATCCACCTCCGCGCGTAACGCTTTAAAACGTTCCTTCTGTCGCACACCAAAACGATGTTCTTCATCAATAATCACCAACCCTAGACGCTTAAAACGGACATTGTCTTGCAATAATTTATGCGTTCCAATCACAATATCCACTTGACCGTTTTCAATCGCGGTTAACGCCTCCGCTTGTTGTAGCGTTGAACGGAAACGAGACAATTGCTCGACACGCACCGGCCACTGTGCAAAACGGTCTTGAAAATTCTGAAAATGTTGCTGTGCTAACAAAGTCGTTGGCACTAACACCGCGACTTGAAGCCCATCCTGCACCGCGACAAATGCCGCACGCATCGCCACTTCCGTTTTTCCAAACCCCACATCCCCACACACGAGCCTATCCATCGGTTGTGCCGAACGCATATCCGCCAAAACGGCTTCAATCGCCTCTCGCTGATCCGGCGTTTCCTCAAAAGGAAAGGCGGCAGAAAATAATTGGTAACTTTCCTCATCCTGAGAAAAAGTGTGTCCTTGTCGCATTGCCCGTTGTGCGTAAATATCTAATAATTCAACAGCAACATCATGGACTTGTTGTAAGGCTTTCCGTTTTGCGCGATCCCACTGTGCAGACCCTAAACGGTGTAAAGGGGCGTGTTCAGTGTCTGCACCGGTAAAACGACTGATTAAATGCAAATGAGCGACGGGCACGTAGATTTTATCTTCATTCGCATAATCTAAACGTAAATATTCCGCTGGTATTCCATCCACTTCCAAAGTCACCAATCCCTGATAACGCCCGACTCCATGTTCTTCGTGGACGACCGGCGCGCCGATACTCAATTCCGTCAAATTGCGAATCACCAGATCCGGGTCGCGGGACGTAGATTTTTTGCGCGACCGACGCTGGCTGACGCGCTCTCCAAATAATTGCGCTTCACTAATGACTGCAATTGATTGATTATCTTCTAAAACTAAACTCTGCTCTAAAGGCGCGACCGTTAACATAAACGTAGCGTCACTTTCTAAAAAACTTTGCCAGTTCGCCACCAATGTCGGTTTTAAAGCGTGTTTTTTAAATAAATCCAATAACGTTTCTCGTCTCCCCAGAGTTTCCGCCGTTATTAACACGCGCCCGTTAAAAATCTGTAAAAATTGCGTGAGCGGAATTAACGGTTGAGAAGCGCGATTATCAATCGTCCACTGCGGTAGCGTGGAAAAAGGAAAATTCACACCGCGCACTATTGTCTGTGCGGACAGATGTAATTGCGGGAAATGTTTAAAATTCGCAAATACCTGATTGACTTGTAAGAATAAATGATGCGGTTGTAAGATAGGATTTTCTATATCGTGACGCATCTGCGTATAGCGGTTATTCACTTCTTGCCAAAATTGTTCAGCCGTTTCCAAAATATTCGGTAAAGTGACGATAATGCTATTTTGCGGTAAATAATCAAACAGAGTTTGCATTTGTTCAAAAAATAGCGGGATATAATATTCAATTCCCGCCGGGACAAAATTGTCGCTGATGTCACGATAAATGCGGTGGCGAGTCGGGTCGCCGGGAAAATGTGTTCGCCACTGGTGACGGAATTGCGTGATAGCCGTGGATTCTAAAGGAAATTCACGCGCCGGCAAGAGACGAATGTCTTGAATAATACCTTGTGAACGTTGCGTTTCTGGGTCAAAATAGCGGATAGAATCTATGGCATTATCCAGCAAATCAATACGAAAAGGACGATCACTGCCCATTGGAAATAAATCCAGTAAACCCCCGCGCACCGCGAATTCGCCGTGTTCCATAACCTGCGAAACGTAGCGGTAGCCGACTTCAGTTAGACGTTGCCGAAATTGCTCAATCTCCAATGGCTGACCAGTGCGGAGCAATAAACTATGCGCCCGTACATAATGCGTCGGTGGTAAATAGTGCATTAACGTGGTAATCGGGAGCACTAATGCGCCGGTGGTTAATTCCGGTAATTGATAGAGGGTTGCCAACCGTTCCGAAATAATCGCTTGATGCGGGGAAAATGTGTCGTAAGGGAGCGTTTCCCAATTGGGGAAAGTCAGCGTGGGGCAGGTGTTATTCGTGAAAAATTGTATCTCTTCGCGTAATTGTTCGGTTGCCCGCATATCGGCGGTTAAGATAAGTACCGGATATTGTTGCGCTAATTGACTGATAACGAAGGCAATACTGCATCCGTGCAAATTTCCCCAATCTTGTCGTTGTCCGGATTTAATGGTGAGTGGCGGTAAAACGGAAACTGGATTCACTTATGATAAATCCTCTATTAAAGCACGAATTCGCCATGCCGCTTCAATACAAGTGCCTAAAGGCGGTACTAAAGCGATACGAACTCGGTTCATGCCCGGATTAACTCCTTGTGCCACCCGCGATAAAAAACTGCCCGGTAAGACGATAACGTGTTTCCGAGCGAATAGTTCGCGGGCGAAAAGCGTATCAGCAATTGGCGTTTTCAGCCATAAATAGAAACCCGCAGTGGGAAGAGAGACCGATATAACGGGTGATAAAATATCCAACACTGCCGCGAATTTTTCTTGATACAAAGTCCGACTGGCTTGTACATGCGCTTCATCTTTCCAAGCCGCGACACTTGCCGCTTGTACCGCTAATGACATTGAGCAACCGTGATAAGTGCGGTAACGTAAAAAATCCCGTAATATCTCCGCATCGCCGGCGACAAAACCGGAACGTAAGCCCGGTGCATTAGAGCGTTTGGACAAACTGTGAAAGATGACACAGCGTTTAAAATCCCAACGTTCCATTGCTACGCAAGCCTGTAATAAACTGACCGGCGGTACCGCGTGTTCAAAATAAATTTCGCTATAACATTCGTCTGCGGCAATGACAAAGTCGTATTTATCTGCTTTATGAATCAAATCAATCAAAGTCGGAATATCCAACACGGTGCCGGTCGGATTGTGTGGGGAACATAGATACAATAATTGACACTTCTGCCACACCGCTTCTGGGACAGCGGTGAAATCCGGTTGAAAATCGTTCTCCGCAACGCAATTGATAAAATAGGGTTTGGCACCGGCTAGTAACGTGGCACCTTCATAAATTTGATAAAAAGGATTCGGCATCAGTACCAACGGCTCAACCGTTTCACGATTAATGACACACTGTGCGAAAGCAAACAGAGCTTCACGAGTTCCGTTAACGGGTAACACGTGCTGTTGCGCATCGAGCCGTTCCAACGGCAATTGAAAGCGTTGGCTCAACCAAGTTACAATTTGCTCCCGCAACGGATTACCCCCTTTGGTCGTGGGATACTTTTTTAAACCCGTTTCTAACGCCTCCGCGAGCGCGGACACAATAAAGGGGGGTGTTGCCTGTTGTGGCTCTCCAATAGCGAGGTTGATAAGATTCAAGTGAATGGGTGGTGAACACCCTTCTAATAATGTTGCTAGTTTTTCAAAAGGATATGGATTCAGTTGTTCTAATTGCGAGTTCATCTGACTAAATTTAACGTAGAAATAACAAAGGCACCTGTTAAAGTGTATTTAAAAACGTAGTTACAATAACTTATTAAAATCAATGACAAATTATAATATTAGCTTGAATTACACGTCCAAATACGTTTAAATACTTGCTGAAAACAGCTATAGTAAGTAAAACTATTAAGAACTATTGACATATTGATATTAACATTATAGTA
>DZAL01000207.1 GCA_022729575.1 Thiomargarita sp. | reverse complement strand
TCAGGTAGTGCTTACTCCCCTCCTTACCAAGGAGGGGTTGGGGGTGGTTGAGTTATAATGCAAGAGAGTGTAAACATGCAAGAGAGTGTAAATTGGTGAACTTTAACCATGGGCGGCCGGCATAATCTGCTGATGGTTGAAGTTTGCCACACCGGCACCAATCTACACGCTTAAAGACCAATTCAATTCACTGGACCCTGAAGAATCAAAAGTATGTCTATCCATCTGAATGAGGAGAAAACTGTGGGCGACGGCCAAAAGTTAACGGTTGATGAGGCCAAAAGTCGATTACTACAACGAGTTTCACCCACCTTACATTCTTATCTGTTATATTTAAAAGCAGCGGCCAATTCTGAGGAACCGGTAATGTCAATGGATTTCTCAGAGTTACATGAGGAATGGGAACAGGAGATTCAGGAAAGCGGCCGTATGGAATGGCAACGAGAAGTCGTGACCATGTTGCTACAATCACGTTTTGGGCCCCTTAAAGATTCCCAACTGGCACTGCTGGACACGTTATTACAAATACCTGTGGCCGATTTGATACCCTGGTTATTGAAGGCTGACCACTTTAATGACCTGCTGACCACTGACCACTTTCCAGCAAACAAAACGCAGTACCCAGCTAAGTCAACTTTAACACGTTGGTGGGAAGAAGCATTAACCGTCCCAGCGCCACGTCCATTCAAGCCGGTGAATTTAGAGGAAAAAACCTTGGCGGACCCCGAAGACGAAATGGATGATGAATGGGATCCGGTGGTGTTAATGGAGTTGTTAACACCACTACATAACCGGTTAGAACGAGAGGCCAGAGAGAAAGGGTACCAAACTGGAGAACGGGAAACCGTGGAAATCTTGCAGAAACTCCGGTTTAGCCCCGACGAAACGTTGTCACAACGTCCAAACACCGCGTTATATGAACAATGGGAACGGGAAACCCTGTGGAAACAACGACAGGAAGGACAACAAGAAGGACTGTTAAAAGGACGACAAGAAGAACGACGGGCCGTCGTGGAAACGTTACTGAAAACCCGCTTTGGTCCCGATGACTCCTTGTTGCAACGTCTGGACCTATTGTTGCAAATGCCCCTCACGGAGTTGTTACCTTGGTTGCTAAAGGCTTCCAAGGAGGAGTTACGGGCGAAACTGGGGTTGAACTAAACCCCCTAAAATTACTGGTCAGAATCAGAATTCACCGAATTGCAGAATTTTCAGAATTAACCCCTTAACCCCTTCGGCTAATTCTGAAAATTCGGTAACTTCATCAAACCTGACAGGTCTGCCAGACCTGTCAGGTTTAACACTAACCCGACACCATCGTTTTGGTGTCATTACTCAACGAGGAGGATGCAGTGTCTATTCACTGCCTAAACCATGAGGTCTGATCGAGAATGGTTTTGGTTTAGAGTGGCATAATTTTTATTGGACTCCCGCCGCCGGCAGGTGCTAGAATTCTTCTGGCACTCCCGAGTGGTGTGGTTTGGTAACATAACCGGAGAAATTATCTATGATGCAAGTAGCAAAAAGTGCCAACGACCATTTGATTTCTTTACCTTCGTCACTCCTCAGAAAGTTGCGTTTGCAAGAGGGCGAGATGGTCAAGACGACCGTGGAGATACACACGTTGCGATTAACGCCGTTACAACAGTTTTTAGCACTGCGTGGCGTATTAAGTGACGAGGTGGCGTTTGAAGAAGCCATCACCTATTTGGAAGGAGCCTGGCAATCATGGACTATGAACGAATCTGCTTAGATACCTGTGTGCTCATTGGTTATTTGAAAGGTCGTTTGCCAGAGGCTGAGGCCGTGGAGAAGGCGATTAAAGAGTCAGTTTGCTACGTGACCACCATCACGGTCTATGAGTTGCTATTTGGTGTGGCACGTAGTAGAAAAACCATTGGTGAAGATGCCCTCTTAGGACTCATGACGGTGTTACCCTTGACTGAGGAAGCGGCTAAAAGGTCTGCCTATTTACATGCCGACTTAATTCATCGTAATCAAGATATTGGAGTGAAGGATGTGCTGATTGCCGCCTTATGTATGGAACATACACTACCCATTCTCACCACGAATGAACGTCATTTTTCTCGTGTACCCCACTTGAAAGTGGTGACTCCAACGGCGTTTTTATCATAATTTTTCGTGATTGAGAAAAGGTTTCACGGAGATTTATAAATTGTCTGAATCAGAATTTAAGAATGAACCGAATTAACCCCTTAACCCCTTCGGCTAATTCTAACATTCGGAAAATTCGGTAACTTCATCAAACCTGACAGGTCTGCCAGACCTGTCAAGTTTAACACTAACCCGACACCATCGTTTTGGTGTCATTACTCAACGAGGAGGATGCAGTGTCTATTCACTGCATAAACCATTATGTCTTATCGAGAATTGTTTTTGCTTAGATTTGAGAAATTGAGTCAAGGGCTGGGATTGATTCCTAGCTTATTAACTCTAGTACTGGCTTTGTTTATGGTGCCAGTGGTGCAGGCTACCCAAATTCAGGTAACAGGCAATGGTGATACTACGGCTAATGGTGATGGTGCGTGTACTTTACGTGAGGCCATTATCAACGCTCAAGCTGACGCTGCCACTTGGTCAGATTGTGTCGCAGGCAGCGGTACGGACGATATTACCTTTAGTCCAGCCTTTTCTATCACTCTCTCTTCTGCCTTGCCGCAAATAAACACCACTTTGACCATCAACAACGTCAACTCTGTATCTGGTGTGACGATTAGTGGCAACAATACGTACAGAGTGTTTGACATCGCTGCTACTAGCAACGTCACTATCAAAAATGTTACCATCACGAATGGAAACACCAGTGGTGGTGGCGGTGGCATTCTTAACGCCGGCACGTTGATATTAGATAGTTGTATCATTAGCAACAACAAATCCACAAGTGGCTCGCTTGGTGGAGGTGGTATCTATAACACTGGTACACTGAATATGACTCATTGTACTGTTAATGGCAACCAAGTCACCACTAAACATGGTGGTGGTGTTTTCAATGCGGGCACTGCTACCATAATTCAAAGTACCATCACTGGTAACACTGCTACTATAAATGGCGGTGGTATTAACCATACTGGCACCGCTATCACTATCAGTAATTCCGTTGTTATCGGAAACACTGCTACTACTGGTAATGATTGTAAAGGCATTGTACTTGCTGATATCTACAACAATAATATATGGACTAATAGTATTTGTCCCGCCAATAATACCACTAATTTAAATAACATACCACTTACTACCACAACACCTCTCCCCACAATTGCTACAAATGCAGGTACTCCACAAAGTACAACTGTTGGGACAGCATTTACCAATGCTTTAGAAGTTAAAGTCCTAGATGGAGGAGGAACTGCTATTGCCAATGCCAAGGTTGTTTTTGTAGCACCAAGTACTGGTGCCAGTGCCACTTGTTCTCCTTCGACTGCGACGACCAATGCTAGTGGTATAGCAACTTCCACTTGCACCGCTAATAGCACAGCAGATAGTTACATGGTGAAGGCTTACATAGGGAATATTGCGGTTAATTTCGGTTTAACCAATAACAGTGCCTACGGAGTCACCATTGACCCAGGCACCGGTGTCGCTGTCTCAGAAGCAGCAGTAACCACAACAGACACCTACACTGTCAAACTCAACACCCTTCCCACTGCCAACGTGACAATCAACATTGCTACCACTGATGGTCAAACTACGGTAAGTCCCACTAGCTTGTTCTTTACACCTGCCAATGGTACCATGGTCCAAACCGTCACAGTCACCGCCGTAGATGACCAGGTGGCTGAAGATTCTCCTCACACGGGCACTATTACTCACACGGCTACCAGCTCTGACACCAATTATAACAGCATGGATTTAACCGGTAAGAATGTGACTGCCAATATCACCGACAATGACACGGCAGGAGTCACCATTGATACAGGTGCCGGTGTTAATGCTTCTGAAAGTGGAACAACGGGCAGTTACACCGTAAAACTCGATACCAAACCAACAGCCAACGTGACGATTAATATAGTTACTGCTGACGGTAAAACCACTGTTAGTCCCACGAGTCTGTTCTTTACTCCAAGCAATTACTCAACAACCCAATCTGTCACCGTTACGGCGGCGGATAATAGCATAGATGAGGGTACCACTCATTCGGGCACTATCACTCATACCGTTTCTAGTACCGATACCAAGTACAGCACAATTACTCCAAGTAGTGTGACTGTCACAATCGCTGACGATGACGTTGCAGGAGTCACCATTTCTCCTACTAGCGTCAGTGTTGCGGAAGGTGGTGCAACGGGGAGTTACAAGGTTAAACTTAACACGGTGCCTGCCAATGACGTGACTATTACCATCATGCCCGACACTCAAACCACGGTGAGTCCCAATAGCTTGACTTTCACCCCTGGGGATGCCTTGACGGACCAAACGGTCACAGTCACTGCCGTGGACGATGCTACCACCGAAAGTTCCCCTCATACCGGCACCATTACCCACACGGCAGCCAGTTCAGACCTCAAATATGACACGATTAGCATTAGCAATGTGACTGCCAATATTACAGACAATGACTCTCCAGGTGTCACGCTAAGTAAAAGCACGGTCACTGTCTCAGAAGACGGCACTACTACGGATACTTACACTGTCAAACTCAACACCGTTCCAGCGGCTACTGTGACCATTAGCTTCAATGTGGGTACTCAAATCAGTGCAATTGCAGACCTCACTTTTGCGGCTGATGCCACTGCCTTAAACTCCCAAACCGTCACGGTCACCGCCGTCAATGACCAGGTAGCGGAAAACTCTTCTCATACAGGCACTATTACTCACACAGCTACCAGCAGCGGTGATGGCAGTTACAATGGTGTTGCCATCAACTCAGTCACCGCTGATATTGCCGACAATGACACGGCAGGAGTGACCTTCTCAACCAATAGTGTTAGCATGACTGAAGGAGTGATTACCCCTGCGACCACTTACACCGTGAAACTGGACACGATTCCCACTGCGCTCGTGACCATTAGCTTCAATGTGGGAACTCAACTCAACGCCATTTCCAATCTCACCTTTGCGGCTGATGTCACCGCCTTGACTGCAAAAACTGTCACGGTTACCACCATAGACGACAACGTGGCCGAGGGTTCTCATACAGGGACAATTAGCCATACCGCCACCAGCACCGATACCAAATACGGTGGAATCGATTTGAGTGGTAAAAATGTGACTGTCAATATCGCCGATAATGACACGGCGGGCGCCACGGTGGCTGCTGCCAGCGTGACTGCGACAGAAGGAGGGGCCACAGGCACTTACACGGTGAAACTCAACACGGTTCCCACTGGCAACGTGACCGTTACGATCTCTCCTGACAGTCAAACGACAATCAGTCCCAGTAGCCTAACCTTTACTCCTGCGGATGCGTTAACCACTCAAACTGTTACAGTCACCGCAGTCAATGATACCGTGGCAGAAGGGAATCATACCAGCACCATTAGTCATGCTGCCACCAGCACCGATGGCCTGTATAATGGTCTCCCCATCTCTTCCGCAACTGTCAATATCACAGATAATGACACAGCAGGAGTGACTCTCACCCCAACCTCTGTCAACGTGATTGAAAGCGGCGCCACGGCTACCTATGATGTGAAACTGAACACCACGCCCACCAATACGGTGACGATCACTGTCACGCCTAATTCTCAAGTCACCGTCGATAAACCCACTTTGACGTTTACCACTGCCAATGCTTTGACCGCCCAAACAGTGACTGTCACGGCAGTTGACGATATAGCAATTGAGGGAGCCCATACGGGTGCCATTAGCCACACTGCCGCCAGTTTAGACACCAAATATGACACGATTAGCATCGGCAATGTAACTGCCAATATTACGGACAATGATTCGCCAGGTGTCACGATTGATGTCGGTAGTGTCAATGTGACAGAAGGTGGTGCAACCGCTACTTACACCCTAAAACTCAACACGACTCCCACGAGTGCTGTAACGATTAACGTGACACCTAGCAATAGTCAAGTCACCGTCAGTTCCACCTCTCTCTTTTTCACTGCGGCTAATACTCCTCAGACCGTCACGGTCACGGCAGTGGACGATGCTGTAGTGGAAAGTCTCCAAACTGCGACCATCAACCACACGGCAACTAGCCTAGACCCTGATTACCAGGGCGTTACCATTCTCTCAGTGACCGCCAATATTACGGATAACGACACAGGTGTGGTCATCACTCCTACCACTGTCAGTGTTGCAGAAGGAGGAGCAACTGCTACTTATGACGTAAAACTCAGCACCACTCCAGCGAATCCCGTCACTATTAGCGTTGTCCCTATTGCCCAAGTTACTGTCAATCCCACGTCCCTCACTTTCAATGCGGATGCCACGGCTTTGACACCTCAAACTGTTACGGTAACTGCGATAGACGATGCTACAGTAGAAGGGAATCATACTGGTATGATTGGTCATGCGGCCACTAGCACAGATAGTAGTTACCAAGGAATTACTATTGCTTCCATAACGGCTAATATTACGGATAATGATGCGGCCCCCCCTACACTTCCTGTAGCCCCTGCCGGCCTAATTGCCACCGCAGTTTCCCCAACTCAGATTAACCTCAGTTGGACTGACAATAGCACTGATGAGACCGGCTTTAAAGTAGAAAGTCCAGCAAGCACACCACTGGTGACTACCGTTGCCAATGCCACTAGCTATTCTCACGCCGGCTTGACTTGCGGGACGACCTATACTTATGTCGTCAAAGCGACTAATGCTATTGGTGATTCCACTGCGGTGACTACCAGTGCCACTACCCAGGCATGTCCCGTGGTCCCTACGCCGACACCTACGCCGACACCTACACCTACGCCGACACCTACGCCTACACCCACGCCACCCGTTAACCTTCCTCCCACTGGAGCTTCGCTCTTCGTCACCGTCGACGGCCCAGGTAAAACCGGTAGCAAAGTCACCGTCACGCCAGCACCTAAACAAAAGTGCCAAAAGGAGGGTAGCGATTGCTATCGTTATGACATCCCAACATTAGTGACCCTCACCGCTATCCCCGCGAAAAACGCTTTTCTAAGCACCTGGGGAGGAGATATTGATTGCAGTAGCAAAACCACTGTCACCGAAGTCAATCTGGCTTCTAGCAAAGAATGTATCGCCTTCTTCCATCTGAAACCGCATCAACTCACCTTGAGTCAAACGGGCGAAGGACAGGGCACGGTAGGTACCGATGTCAAAGGCGATAACCTCGTTGGTGGCGATGTCCAATGCCAGAATGACTGCTATAAGGGTGGCAGCGTAGTCACTTTAATTGCCAACCCCGCGGCTGATTCCAGCTTTGCCGGTTGGACCGGTGATGACGATTGCACCGATGGCAAGGTGACCCTAGACAGCGAGAAAAATTGCGTGGCGATTTTCAAACTATTGCCTACCTATTCTCTCACTCTGGCCACCACCGGCAATGGCAGTGGCACCGTCACTCCTACGGTCCCTGGCGCAAATTGCGGCGCTACTTGCTCACGTTACTTGGGTGGCACTGCGGTCACTCTCCTAGCGACTCCAGCGCCGGACTCTATGCTTACCGGTTGGACTGGCGATTGCAATAGTGAAACCGTGACTATGAATGCGGATAAACAATGCGTTGCTATCTTCACTCATCTCCCTACTTACACCTTAACCGTCACGCCTTCTGGCACGGGTAAAGGGACGATAACTAACGCCCCGCTAGGAAACTCTTGCGGCAACGAGTGCATGATTTATCTCAGCGGCACTACCGTTACGCTTACCGCACTACCAGAAGTGGGTACTACCGTGACCGCTTGGAGCGAAACTTGCCCCAATGGTCAAGTGCTGATGGATGCGGATAAACAATGCACGGTGACTTTTACCGCGGCTACTTCACCTCCTCCTATTACGGATCCGAACACGCCGCCGCCAGTGGTTACTTACACTTTAACCGTGACCAAAGCTGGTACCGGTCAAGGCGAAGTGACTACTCAACCCGCAGCAGGGGTCAATTGCGACAGCGGTTGTGCTTATAACAGTGACACTGCCGTTACTCTCACGGCCACCGCGTTGACTGGCTCAGTGTTTGCTGGCTGGAGTGGTGATTGCGATAACGAGGGTAAAGTGACATTGGCCGCTAATAAACATTGTACTGCGACTTTCAACCTCCTCCCAGTGTTGACGGTCTCATTGTCTGGTCAAGGTTTAGTGACCAGTGAGCCGGCGGGCTTAATTGAGTGTGGTCAAAGCTCCGCTGTGAACTCCTGCGTGGTTAGTGGCGAGTTGAATACGGTGGTGACACTGGTGACGGCGCCGGCGCCGGGCTTTAAGTTTATCACTTGGCATGGTGATGCGGATTGCCAAGATGGCCAAGTGACTTTGGACAAAAATAAGCAATGCGTGGCTATGTTTGAAGCCTTTAGCCGTTTGCAATTATCACAAGCGGTTTACCAAGTGCAAGAAGATGAGGGCAATCTCACTGTCACGGTGAGTCGTGTCGGTAGCAGTGCCAGAGGTCAAGTCGCGGTCACTTATACCACGACTGATGGTAGCGCCTTGGCTGGGGTGGATTACACCCTGACTACTGGCAAATTGATTTGGGAAGATGGCGATAGTCGCGATAAAACTTTCATGATTCCTATCTTGCCCGACAACGTGCCAGATGGTAATAAGACCTTGACTATTCAATTAGTCGCGCCAGAAGGTGATGTCACTTTAGGCATACCAACCACCGCGGAATTGACTATTATTGATGTTCCCTGGTTTGTTAGTCTGCAATTTGCTTCACCGACTTATACCAGTCAGGCGGCAGAGGGCAAAGTGATGCTGTTGGTCACTCGTGCGGGCAGTGCTTTCGGAGAGGTTGCGCTCGATTTTGCTACTACGGATGGTACGGCGTTGGCTAATCAAGATTACATGCCTACTATGGGGACCTTGACTTGGGCCAGTGGTGACCGAGGGCATAAGATTATTGAAGTGCTTCTGCCAAATCTGAAGATTTGGACTCCAGAGAGTTTGGAGAAAACTTTGTTGGTGAATTTAGCCAATGCGACTAATGGTGCGGTGTTGGGGCAACCGGTGCAGGCGACCGTGAATATCGCTTATACTGTAGCTTCGACGACCACGCTACCCTCTACTCCTGCGCCAGGGACTGAGATTCCTTCGACTGAAGAGCCCCCGGCGACTACGGTGAACCAGGTCGGCGTGATCAACTTTAGTTCCTCCACTTACCAAGTCAACGAAAATGATGGTAATTTGACCATGACTGTGGTACGAGCGGGTGGGAATTACGGGGCCATCACGGTGAATTATGCGACTGAAGATGATACCGCCGTGGCTGGTAGCGAGTACCTAGCGGCGAAAGGGGTGTTACAATGGGCCGATGGAGAAGAGGGCGCGAAGCAATTTAGTATCAGTTTGTTAGATGATACTATTATGGAGGAAGCGAAGAGTTTTAAAGTCGTGTTAAATCCAGATTTGACAACTCTCGAAGAGTTGTCAAATCTAAACCCAAATCTACAGGCCATTGTCACTATTAATGATGACGATTTAGCCTCGGCGCAATTTTCTAGTAGCCATTATGTGGTCCCGGAGAATAGTGCGGAGGTGGTGATTACAGTGACTCGTCAAGGTAATTTATTGGGTGACATGTCGGTGAATTACGTCACGGCCAATGGTACCGCGAAATCCAATCAAGATTATAGTGCCGTCAGTGGTACCTTGACTTGGTTTAGTGGAGATAACAGTGCGCAGACTTTCGTCATACCGTTACTGTTTGACTTGATTACCGAAGGTAATGAAACTTTCCAAGTGCGCTTAACCGACGGTACTGGTAAAGTGAAATTGGGTATCCCCAGCGAAGCCACGATTACCATTGCGGAAGATGATTTGAGCGGTTGCCAAATCGCGACCATTATCAATTGCTTCTTGGACAATTCGGCTAACTCAGTCCCCTTGACTGATGTGCAAATTGGCCCGCGTGGCGTGGTGGTTGGTGGGAGTTTAAGTGGTCAGGTGCAAAATAGCGGTCTGATTCAAGATGTCAATTTGCTCTTGGACACGATGGTAGTCGGCGGCACCATTGGCGGTTATATTAAGGGTAATGCGCCGTTACCAAAGCGTCCCCTCCTTAGCCCACAACCAACCATCTTGACCGAGGTGCAGATTCTGCCCAACAGTTTGTTGGAACACCTCATCATTGATAAAGGCACCGTGTTAGATGACACGGTAACTTTGGGAGAAGGTGTGCTATTTGCGGACAATAGCTTAATTCCTTACCATCTCGACCTCTCACGGACCTTGGGGCGACAGGCCACGTCAGTGTTAGGACAACAAGCGACGTTATTAACCGGTGACGTGTTACGTTGGAGTGCGATTGGCGGCATTTTAGGGGCTATCAACGACCTATACGCATTGAAAAATGCGGGACTGGTGTTAACGCAACAGGCTAATTACGGTTATCTCAGCGTGGACATTGAGCAAGTCCGTTATGCGGTATTACCGTTGCAAGTGCGCCAAGTCATTAACAATCATCGTAGTGATGATCCAGAAGCCGCGGCTGGTATGACCTTAGCGGCTGATGGTACGGTGACTTGGGTGACTCATACGGGACGTGAAGTGGTGGCTTATCCAGTTATTCAAGCACCGGCCGCGTTACAAGATGCGCTCCGGGCCTGGAACTTAACTGCCGATATGCAACTGGATGGTATTATCAAAGTGCCCACGACCGAAGGTGCGTTCTTCATGGCTCGTCCTAATCTGTACTCGATCCCTGTGAGTCAGGAGCAACCATTAGGCTTAAACGTGACATCACCGATTTCGTTGATATTTGATGACGAAGCCGGGATTCGGCGCCAACAACTTATCTATCCTGCACCTGCTGATACCAGTGTGTTAGCTGACCAGAGCAACGTGATAGGAAATGATGGCCGCGTGTCGTTACAAATAAACAATCGTACTTATCAGGGGATGTTAGATTATTTAGCAACCTCTGGGACTCGTGCCACGATTGGGCAACTGGAAGTGATTGATGCCGGAGACCTGAATGGCGATGGTTTGAATGATTACCAACTCATTTATCCGAATGGGGTCAAACAATTGTTATTTGGGATGTAAGTCAAGTAGATGAATTTGGTGGGCAAATAAACACTTGCCCACCCTACACCTACTACTTTAGCCGGTTGGAGTAGAGGCTGCAAGCCGCACTGCCATTAAGTTAAGCCGCGTTGGAGTCCAAATCTTCAGATTTGGACG
>DZAL01000206.1 GCA_022729575.1 Thiomargarita sp. | reverse complement strand
CCCCTCCTTGCTAAGGCGGGGAATCTCCCCTGCGATGCCGGTGGTGCTTACTCCCCTCCTTACCAAGGAGGGGTTGGGGGTGGTTGAGTTAATAAGGTGAGTCACTCACCTTTCAACGAAATATTCATAACCTCATGGCCAACGTAAGCAAACCTCAAAACCAACCAACCCCAATTTCTCCAAATACCAAACCACGACCACTTCAAAATCATCAAAATAAATTGATTTGTCTAGTCGAAACCGACCAAGAATTGATTAAAGAATTATCCTTGCAACTCAGTCAACGTGGTTACCAAGTACAAGTCGTTAGTAAATTGAAAGAATTATTGAAAATGGCCGCGCAAAATACCCTGGCCGCCATTATTATCGAAGTCATGTTGACCGAAGGCGATTTGACCGCGCCTAAAGTGGTATTGAATATTCAAAAAAATCGTCCCAAACCTTTGCCGGTTATTTTTATTTCTACCAGAATCGACATGACCGCCAGATTAGTCGCGGCCCGAGCCAATAGTCAGGCGTATTTTGATAAACCGCTCAATCTCAATGCGTTGATTGAAAAACTAGACCAGTTGACTGGGCAAGAGGAGCAATTAGGGTATCGAATTTTGATTATCGACGATACCGGTAAATATGCCGATAACTATACCAAAGTGTTGCAACAAGTTAATATGCGAGCAGTGATTCTGCGGGACCCAATGAAAATTTTAGAAGCATTATCTAAAGTTCAACCGAGTTTGATTTTGATTAACTGGCAATTACTGGGTTTAAATGCGTTGGAATTAGCCGTGGTGATTCGCCAACAACAGAAATCGAGTCACCTGCCCCTCATTTTTTTTGCACCACAAACCGACCAAATTTTACGTCAAGCCGCTCATCGTGGGGTAGCCGACGATGTAATCAGTGATTCGGAATCCGCTGAACAATTAGTCGCTACGGTCACCAATGCTCTCAAAAATGCTGAACGTTATGGGCAATTACAAACTTTAATTAATCGTGATTTGCTCACCGGTTTGTATAATCGTCGATATTTATTGGAACAGTTAGAATTAGCGAAACAACGAGATTTACAACACCCACTTACGGTCCTCTATATTCACTTAGATTCTTTACAAAATGCCGGTCGAATAGTGGCTTTGGCCGAAAATGATGCGGTCATTATTGACACTGCTCGATTATTACGTGAGCAAGTGAGTAAGTCGGATTTATTGGCCCGGTTAAATGATCGAGTCTTTGTCCTCCTCAGTTTTAATCGAACTTTAGAGGAGGTGAAACAATTGGCGCAAACGATTCAAACGCGATTAGAGCAACGTCTCGTCAAAATCAATGAGGCCCATATTTCGACCACTTGTAGCATCGGCATTGGTTTATCTCAACCCGCAAGTAACGCCCAACAAGCCTTACGAGATGCCGATTTAGCTTGTAGCAAAGCGCGTGAGCAATGGCAAGCTGGACAGCATATTCAATTACATCAAACCATATTAGAGGAAAAGCACAAATCAGACCGTGCTCAAGTGATTCGTTCCGCTTTAAATAACAACCAATTTTATTTGGCTTATCAACCGATTGTGAGTATTCAAGGCGAGGTGCATGAGTATTATGACGTGTTGTTACGAATGCACAGTCTGGCTTCAGAAGAGGGAATTCCACCGGCAGAATTGTTTTTCATTGCGGAACAATCGGAGTTAATTTTGCAAATTGACCGCTGGGTGATTATGCAAGCCGTTATGGCCGCATTGGAGAAACACCAAAAAGGTCAGAAAGTGCAATTCTTTGTCCGCTTGTCGGGTGCTTCTCTATCGGATGCCAGTCTCTTACCCTGGTTACAAAAATATCTGACTGATAAACAGTTACCTCCTGCCACGATTATTTTCGATGTGTCACAAACTGTTCTCAGTCAACGCTTAACCGATGTTCAACAATTTATTCGGTATGTAAAAACTTTAGGCGGTCGGTTAGCATTGCGAGATTTTGAGGACAGTCCTACCACGCTCCAATTATTGAGTAGTTTGGAAGTGGATTTTGTTAAAATCAAGGGGAGTATGGTACAAAGTTTGAGTCGTGACTCGGAGCAGCTCAAAATGGTGCAAAATATTATCAAAACGGTGCATCGTTATCACAAGCAAGTCATCGCTCCTTTTGTCGAAGATGCTGACAGTTTAAGTTTATTGTGGCAGTGTGATGTTGATTATATTGCCGGCTATTTTGTACAAGCGCCGGGAAATCAATTGGATTATGATTTTTCCGATGCCTATAGAATTTAAGCCAACCAGATGCCTCTTCCGCGGTAGATACATCACCATCGGCATCTTCTTGGTAAAGATTTGACAACAAAGATTTGACAACTTGGACCAAGTTGTCAAATCTAACGTTCAAAATGGTGGGCTACGAGAAACCAGTGGCCCATTCTACTTAGCTTTTAATAACTTAGAGGCACCACCAAACACCTCAAGTCGTTGTACTTTCAAGTTAAATCTAGTAGATAACTTTGAATTTGACAACTTTGGTAAATTCCAATACCGGTAGTCCCTACCAGCCAATGGAGGTATTAGCCGCCGGGGGCGAAGATTCCTAAACCTGGTAGGTGCTAAGTTTCCTAAACCTTTGAGGTTTAGGAAACTTTGAACCTTGGTAACTCCTTGAAGGTTAAGACTTCCATTAATTTGGAGGGACTACCCCAATACCAGAGAAGAGGCTACTCCGACAATTGAAGTAGGACCTGAAGAGGAGGATATATCTAGTTATCATACTCTGCGTGGTAATGCCATTCGAACGTTCCGCATCTGGTGAATTGATGACACAATTTGTTCAAGAGGACATTGAATGGGGTTTATCTGGTGACGACTGATTCAATTTCAACTAGCAGCGTAGGGTACCTCCCACGCACCTTTCTAGGCTTCGGCAACGGGCTCATAAGTACTGAAGCAGAAATTTTCCCGTATTTTATTTCGCCCCTCTCCCTCTGGGAGAGGGGCCGGGGGTGAGGGAAAATACCGCCGAATTTCTGCTTCAGTACTTACACCTATTTTTTCATAGAGGTGGAGCCAAGTAATCATCGTGATGTAAGGCGAGGTCGGGAATACCTGTATCAACCGCGTATTGTTCTAATTCTGCGGAAAAAGTCACCCAGGAATCGGTGGCAACCGTTTCTGGTAATACCTGTTTTAGGAGATTTGCCAAGAACTGGTGCGGGTTAGGAAGAGTAAGCACTTGTTGGGCAAGTTCATCAGGTAAGTCAAGGGTAATTTGCATGTTGGCCTCACGGTTTAGGAGTTAATAACAGTCTGTCAAAACCGTTATTAATAAACTTGGTTTATTGACAATTTTCTTATTTTAACATTGCCGGTTATGGGATGCCACCCATTTGTAGGGTGCGTCCTACGCACCGTTGGCTAATAGCAAATGCCAACAAATTGAATTATAACTGAAATATCCACCAACCTAAGTCTATACAAAAGGAGTTCATATATGAACACTAAAGACCCAACGGTCGTTTTCCTCACCGCGATTCCACTGGAATATCAAGCCGTCAAAGCGCATTTAGAAACCCAATTAGAATCTCAATGGAATAGCGCTAAAACTAAACTTTATGAAATTGGCGAATACCTCACGCCTCAGCAAGTTCATTGTCAAATCATCGTGAGACAACTGGAGGGAATGGGGAATCTGGTGGCCTTGAGTGAGACCAAAGATGTGATTAACCTGTTTCAGCCTAATTATCTGTTTTTCGTCGGTATTGCAGCCAAGTTAAAGGATGCCGACTTAGGAGACGTAGTAGTGCCGCCTTGGATCAAAGGTTATGAGACCGGTAAGCTTCAAGAAGATGAATGGTTGTCACGGGCCCCGGTGGCTTATGCTTCCAAACGCTTGCTTGAAATGGTTCGGCATTTAGTGCGAGATGAACAATGGCAGGCGAAAATTAAACCGGTGCCAGCGCCTGAAAAACCTAAAGCCTTGGTGGCCCCCATCGTCTCTGGTGAAAAGGTCGTGGATTCGCCAAAGTTTTTAAAGCAGTTACGACATGACTATAGTGATGCCGCCGCGGTGGAGATGGAGGGGCTGGGATTTTTGCACGCTATCTGTGAGGCGCCGAAGGTAGAAGGGATTGTCATTCGCGGCATTTCCGATGCAGGTGAGAACAAAGGGGAGACGGATAAACAAGGGTGGCAAGAGAAAGCCGCTAGTCATGCCGCGGCGTTTGCGTTTGCCTTGTTGGATGAGTTGCTGGATAAAGCGAAAGAGTTGCCACCTCTTCCTAATCCTTATCCTGGGTTGAAAGCGTTTCGGCCAGAGGATGCTAAAAATTTCTTTGGGCGGCAGTTTGAAACCCAACGATTATTTGACAAGGTTCTCGCGCATCCGTTAGTCACCGTTATCGGTGCCAGTGGGAGTGGTAAGTCTTCGTTAGTGTTTGCCGGTTTGGTACCGGACCTGACGTCCAAAGAATGGCTTTGCGTCGATTTTCGGATTCAAGAGAACGCCCCTTCGCAAGCCCCTCGTGCCTTGGTGTTGTACGCGCCGCACCAGACGGAGTTGGCCTCGTTGACTTCCAAATTCAGTGACACGAGTTTGCCATTATCGGCTATTGTCAAAAATATCTTTGAGGAGTCTCATTATCAAAAATCGTTGTTGATAGTGATTGACCGGTTTGATGAATTATATACCGTTACTTCGGATAAAGCCTTGCAACAACGTTTCCTCGATTGGTTATTGGAGGCAGTAGAGAATTTAAAAAAGTTAACTCAGGTAAAGTTGCGAATCGTGTTGACGTCGCGGGTGGATTTTATGAAAAACGACCCGGCTTATCCGCCTTTTGTCGGGTCCTTGAATCCAGGGAATAAAATGTTGTTGGGTTCCATTGCCGAAGAGCGTATTAAGCAGGTGATTGAAGGGCCAGCGCAGGGTTCAGCGGTCACTTTGGAAGACGGTTTGACCGAACGCATTTTGCAGGACCTTCAGCAACAGCAAAAGGTGCCGTTACCGTTGTTGCAACTTGTGTTGGAGAAGTTATGGGAACAGCAACAGGATAAGAAATTGACTCACGTTGCTTATGAGGAGATTGGCACCCTCAAAGGGGCTTTGTCGAATTATGCAGAAACTCAGTATGAGGCACTTAAAAGCGGTGGGGCCGAGAAGGCTTTGCAACATATCTTTACGCAATTGGTTTATTCTGCCACGAATACCAAACGGGTTGCTACCATCGAACAAATCGGGCCGGCTAATTGGGCTTTGGTAGGGAAGTTAGTGGATGCGCGGTTAGTCATCACGAGACGAGAGGAGGCGAGTCAACTGGAGACGGTGGAGTTGGTGCATGAGGTCTTGATCAGTAGTTGGGGACGTTTGAGTCATTGGGTGGATGACAGTCGGGAGTTTCGGAGTTGGCAAGATGAGTTGGAGGAGAATATAACACGATGGAAATTGGCGCATCGGGATGAGAAAGAGTTGTTGCACGGGGCGCGGTTAGTGGAGGCGAAAGAGAAATTAAAGCAGTATTGGAAGGTGGTTACGACAGGGGAATGGGTGTTTATTGAGGCGAGTGTGGAGTTGTGTGAGAAGGAAGCGCAGGAACAAGAACAACAACGTCAAGAACGGGAACGGTTGCAACAGCGTAATTTTCGACGGTTGGCAGTATCGTTTATAGTGGTGATGGTGTTGGGATTGTTTGAGTGGTGGCAGTGGGGGGAAGCTGAAAAAACTTCGACACTACTTGAATACAGGTATAACGCTGTGAAACAAGAGAGAACGGGTAATTACCAAGCGGCTCTGGAACTTCATAAAAAAGCCCTCTCTATTTCACAGAATATTTGTTGCAATCGCAAAGAGGAAGCTGCTAGTCTTTCTCTCATCGGATATTTATACCGTGATGAGCTTGCCCAACATTCACAGGCTTTGGAATATTTCTCTCGAGCGTTCTCTATCCGAAAAGAGACTGGTGATCCAGAGGTAGAAGTTGACATACTCAACCTCGCTGCAATATACATGAAACAAGGTCAACCCTCTGAAGCAGAAAAGTATTATAAACAATTACAGACGGTCGGCTACATTGTAAACAACATCGGCAATTCCGATGCGATTGAACTCTATAGGGGGGGACAAAAACTCCCTATTGCCAATCTTAGAACTCTTATAAAAGATGACGAATTAAGAGTAAATAAGGAGAAGTGCGCGATTGCTATGAAGAGTGAATGTATGGTCATGTTAAATCTCCTTTCAGAAGATAAACCTGTAATCGTCAATGACACTAACTCTCCCTACAAAGTGAAAGGACTGAGTGAACCACCAATAATCGTTTTATTAATGCAAAAAGTGGTGGAAAAGTGGTTGCGGGATGCGATTTTCCGAGAAACATATCGGGAGAGCATTACAACAAGATAATGATTGATAAGCGCATAGGGGGTAAAGTTTTTCGCCATACATCAAGTTCAACAAGTCAAGTGGGGGGCAACGGGTTTCTCGTTGCCCACCACTTTGCCGAGAGAGGAGATTTGAGAGAGGAGGCTGTGAAGCTGGGCAAACCAACATTTGCCCACCCTACTCTATCCTTACCCCTAAAAAAAGATTAGCTTAGAAGAGACCAATTTCACTATGAAACAAACCATTTATCTTGATACTTCGGTCATTAGCGGTTGTTTTGACCAAGAATTTGCCCCTTGGTCAAATGGCCTCATCAAGGATCTTCAAATGGGAAATTTTATCCCTGTACTATCTGAAATCGTGGCTGAAGAAATTCAGTCAGCACCCCCGATAGTTCGTGACAAATACACTGAAATTCTTGAACTCAAGCCGATTCTGTTAAGCGTTAATCAGGAAGTTTTGAAGCTAGTTGGCTTATACCAACAACGGCAAATCTTGGCACCCAAATGCCGCGATGATATGCTACATATTGCTTTGGCCACGGTGGCCCAAACTAATCTGTTAGTCAGTTGGAACTTCAAACACATTCTCCGTTTTGATAAGATTAGGGCGTTTAACGCCGTTCATCTGGAAAACGGTTATCATCTCCTAGAAATTCGCAGTCCGCGAGAGGTCACTCACTATGGAAACGATTAAGGTTAATGAGATGCTTCGCCAAATTCGAGACAGTAATTATGAACGAACCAAACATTTCTCTGACCAAGAATTGATGGCTTATTTTCATGAAACTGCCATACGAGTCCATGAACAACTTTATTGGCCCGCCAAACCGCTACGCCAACCACTTTCTGAACCAAGTCAAGTTAAGTAGTCAAGTCAAGTAGAGTGGGCAACGAGTTTATCGTTGCCCACCATTTTAAAGAAGGTGGGCAAATCAATCCTTGCCTACCCTACACAGACTTATGCGCAACGAATGTTACCACGAACCCAGTTGACTTGTGAGGAACGGCGGCGGTTCTTTTTATTGGGGGAGGGGGAGAAGTGTCAGGGGGAGTGAGGACAGCGGATTTTGGGGGATACGCGGATAAACCTGACAGGTCTGGGAGACCTGTCAGGTTTGAGGTGTCAGACTCCAACTTAATTCTATTTTTCAAGAAAATCATCATGTACCAAATCGAATACGAAAAAACGGCCATCCGAACTTTGGCCAGGATACCTCAAAAGACGGCAACGTTGATTCGGGACAAGATTAAACAACTGGCCCAAAATCCGTTTGCCCGTAACCACAATGTGACCAGGTTAGTGGGCCAAGACCAAACTTATCGCCTACGTGTCGGAGATTGGCGAGTGATTTACCAAATTGACCAAGGCGTGTTGAAAATCTTGGTCCTAAAAATTGGACCACGGGGAGATATATACACCTAATTTTCACTGGAAAATCAAACCACTTCTGAAAGTCATCTTTTGAATCATGACTTCAAACGTGTCATACTAATTGGGTAAATAGACAACAGATTAAGGTCGAGTTATGAACCATGTACAATTTCTTGAACAAAAAGGAAAACCACAATGGGCAATTGTGCCATACGAATTTTATTTACAGTTGACCCAGGCCGCCGAATTGCAAGCAGACCACGATTTTTTAGCAGTTCTCGATACCGCGACGAATAAAGAATTTATCCCTGCCGCTGTAGTGGACCGAATTATTGAAGGAGACAACTTAATTCGAGTCTGGCGGGAATATCGAGGCTTGACCCAGCCACAATTGGCACGATTGGCCCAAGTTAGCCAAAGCACCCTCTCACAACTGGAATCTGGGAAACGACGGGCCACTAAAAAAACGCTAGAGGCGTTGGCGACGGCATTGAAATTAGAGGTAGCAGATTTGGTGAGGGAGGAGATTTAAGTCAAATAGTCAGGTAGGGTGGGCCACAGGTTTCTCGTTGCCCACCATTTTAAAGAAGGTTGGCAATTTAACCCTTGCCCATCTTACACGGACTGATGCGCAACGACTGTTACCCCGCACCCAGTTGACTTGTGAGGAACGGCAGCGGTTCTTTTTGTTGGGGGAGGGGGAGGAGTGTCGGGAGTGAGGAGAGGGGATTTTGGGGGATACGCGGATAAACCGGACAAGTCTTCCAGTCAGGTAGGGTGGGGCACAGGTTTCTCATTGCCCATTTTTTTCCAAAGTGATGAAAGTGGGCAAAGAAACACTGGCCCATTCTGATTAGACTTAATTTGAGATGACACTTTTTAATGCGGAGAACATTTGTGATGACCAAAATTTATCTGGATAATTGCTGTTTAAATCGTCCCTTTGATGACCAAACGCAACCGCGTATTCATTTGGAAGCCGAAGCCGTTAAAACCATTTTGAAACTCTATGAACAAGGTTACTGGGAGATAGTCATCAGTCAAGTCAGTTTAGTGGAAGTTCGCAATGTGAAAGACCCCTCTAAACGCCAAAAACTACAATATATTGTCTCCCAGATTCGTTCCCTTATTCCACTCAGCGAACCCCTTATCCAAAGGGCTAAATACTTTGAATCGAACCGATTAGAGGCGATGGATGCGATGCACTTGGCTTGCGTAGAACAGGGGGCAGAAGTCTTTCTGACGGTGGATGATAAACTGTTAAAAAGGGCGAGTCTTATTCCGGACTTAAATATCAACTTGGCAAATCCATTAATTTGGTTACAAACTATTTTTATGAATCTTCCTAACTTAACTTTAAAAACGGATTATCAAATCCAACAATTGGGATTCCAAATTCTCATTAAGGAACTTGGAATCGTCGATTTTATCCAATTTATCCAACTTTTCGACACCGGCGCCGGTGATTACACTCAAGACCGTGCCCATTGGCAAAGTGACTACACCGTAGATTCCATCGCACAAGCGATTTTACGCGGAGATTACATTCTCAAATAATGTACATCAAGTGTCTTAGTGCGCAACGAATGTTACCACGACCCAGTTGACTGGTGAGGAACGGAAGCGGTTCTTTTTGTTGGGGAGGGGGAGTGAGGACAGCGGATTTGGGGGATACACGGATAAACCTGACAGGTCTGGAAGACCTGTCAGGTTTGACTTTCTTCCTCCGCTTCTCCTAAAAATCTGTGGTATTCAGCGTTTAGTCCCCACGGCGAGGTTTGGACGTAGCATAACCCCGTCCAAGATATAAGGGCGATGCGGGCTTTCTGCATTTGGCTCGTCTTAAAATCGGTAAAATACTATGACTCACAAACAAACACTATCAATCACTTTAGATGCCTCTTTGAAAGAAGAAGTACAAGATATTCTCAAATCGCGGGGACTGTCTATGTCAGAGGCGATCAGACTGTTTTTTCAACAAATACAACAACACCAAGATTTGCCATTTGCACTCCCCCACCCCCCAAATGCCACGACCCGTCAAGCCTTAGCCGACGCGGAGGCTGGCGAAGGGGAGGTGTTTGAGACGGTCACCGAACTATATCGCGATTTAGGGCTACGGTAATGAAAGCGATTCGTCGTCTTAGCCAGTTCAAAAAGGACATCAAGCGGTTGCAAAAAGCGGGGCAAGATTTTACGAGACTGGAGGACGTGATAGAACAATTGTTAAAGCCCGAAAAGTTGGCCGTTCATCACCGTGACCATGCCTTGAGTGGCAAATACCAAGGCTATCGTGAATGTCATTTACAACCTGACTGGTTGTTGATTTACCAATGTACCAAGACCGAATTAGTGCTGGTGCGAACCGGTTCACATGCAGAATTGTTTGAATAACGGACAAAACTGACAGGTCTGGAACACCTGTCAGGTTTAACCAATCTTTCCCAATTGGCAGGAGATGGCGGCTTATGCGCAACGAATGTTACCACGCACCCAGTTGACTTGTGAGGAACGGCGGCGGTTCTTTTTGTTGGGAGTGGGGGAGGAGTGTGAGGAGGGTTGGTTGTCTGAAGCAGAATTTTAGAATTTGCAGAATGGGTTGGCGGGGGGGGCATTCTATTAATTCTTTAATTCTGCAAATTCTGATTCAGACAAGAAGTAGAGTAAGGTGGGCAACCGCTTTCTCCTTGCCCACCTTTGAAGAGTTGAATTAAATTTGAGTGGACAAGTAAACGCTTGCCCCCCGATACCACTGATTACCATTATTAAGAGACTTGACAGGTCGGAAAGACTGGTCAGGTCTAGTGACAATAAATTGAAGAGGAGAACTCGTGATGATTAGCATTTCTACGATGGATTTTCAAACTCACTTATTTGAGTATCTGGACCAGGTAGCGAAGGGAGAAACGCTACGCATTGAACACCATCATCAGGAAATTGCTCGAGTGATACCCAGCCAAAATTGGCGTGCGAAGATGACGATTCAACCGCAATTGCTGGTGCCGCTAGAACAATTGATAAGTCCTTTGGAAGACCTCTGGGAGGATTATACATGAGTAAGACCCGCTATCTGTTAGACACTCATGCGGTAATTCTGTGGGTAACACAAACGAGAATGTCGCCGGAGTTTCTTAACTTTCTGGATGAACAAGACCGCTTAGGACACCTGTTGATGTCTTCGCTGTCATTTTGGGAAATGGCTTTGTTAACCCAGAAAGGCAAACTAGCCTTTTCCAATGTTCACCAGTGGAAAGAGGAACTGTTGAAAAACACGCATTTGCAATTGATTACTCCAACGGCTGAGGAAATGATTGATTCCACCCTATTGCCTCCTCACCATAAAGACCCGTTTGACCGGTTGTTAATAGTTCTAAGCTAACCATCATCAGGCTGGGTTAGTCTCTAAAGACTCCATGATGGAACGCTATGAAGTTGACGTTTTCTGGATGTCATGAGTCTGTGTAGGGTGGGCAACAGGTTTATCGTTGCCCACCATTTTAAAAAAGGTGGGCAACTCAACCCTTGCCCCATATCTATCAACTTAAGCAATTTTGTAGATGACAAAAGGAAACTTTC
>DZAL01000205.1 GCA_022729575.1 Thiomargarita sp. | reverse complement strand
CTTTATTATTTATTTATACAACAATAACTTAGGCTTAACTTAATGGCAGTGACGCTGGCGCGTGGGAACGAGAAGAAACCTACTGGTGTGCATAGAGTAGCCCAGAGGGAGAGGGGCGAAAGAACATACGAGAAAATTTATACTTCAGTACTTACCATCCGTGGTCACGTCCTTGTCTAATTAGAGGGGTGCTATCGGGCAGAGGGCCTAACGTTTGGCGCAAATCTCGAATCTGTTGCAATAACGTCGGAGTGGGTTTAACGGTGTGGGGATTATCGCTATTCCGTAAAATCACTTTGACTGATTGGTTCTGCCAGTCGGGATAAAATTTGGGAATCTGTAGTAGTCCCTGAAAGGCGGTGGTTTCAAATTGAATGGTTGGCATAAGAGGTTTCTCGTGGTGTTAATCACCTAAGAGTCTTACCTTAAGACCGTAATATATTGTTGATAAAATTAGTTCTTTGGCGGTGACTTGGAGTACAATATTGATTCTGGAGTACCGAATGAATATCGTTTTCGCTGAGTTGAAATCCATTCCGTACTCCAACCTTACCGTGGTTATAGATAGCCCCACCCCACCCCTGACTCCCCTTTACGGACTCCACCACCGAATCGTCTGCGTTCTCAAGTCCGCCGGGCATCGGGGAAGGATGTCACGGGCAGAAAACAAGGTCACCCTGGCAGTTTACCATTCCTGTGACCGCCTTAGCAATTCCGCCAGACTTGACGGAATTTCACCGGCGGCCAACAATCTTTTGAACACTTCATAGACATCCGTTTTCGCACCCGCTTTGCGTAAAGTACGTTGGTCATTGTACCACACATAGACGATAGTCTTGACGGGCATACTGCCAAATTGAAAAAATAGCCGGTAACGATGAGGCATTCCTTGTTTAACCCGTCGCCAATGACGATTGGTTTGGCCTAACGTATTGCCTAACCAAAACTCGCGATGGGTTGGGTCACGCGGGACCCGTTCCAAGACACATTGATAAAGGGACGCTAACAATTTGGTTGGTGGGTGAGATTTATAGCCTTCTGGGTCTCGACTGCGTAGCTGAGTAACTTCTTGTTCTAACTCGGTTAATTTAGCTGCAAAGCCATCAAAATACCGTAGTTGCCACTGATTAATTTGCATATTTAATCTACCTCTACGCCTTCTATCAGTTCCGCAATTCGTTGGAGTTGCTCTTCGTCTATAGGTAGAATCCGTTCAGGATGTGCCGCTAGTTCTTGGTCTAACCAAGATAAAAAGGCATTTAAAGTCGGGTCGTTTTCTTCACCTTCCTCTTCAGTGGGAGGAAGAGACCCGGCCGCGAGGGGGGCTTCGTCCTGGCGTTGGGGAGAGACCATAATAGTCAGTCGCAGGGGGTGGTCAGCGAGTGGTGGTGGGTCAAGCCAACGGAGTGTCCCTTGGTGATAAATAGCTTCGTAAGTTGTTAACATAAATAACCTTTTGGCGGGCAAGAGTTCAAACCGATGCCCGTAGTTGCTTGCTTAAATTCATTGTTGCTCTCCTAAAATTCCCACCCTCCCCCAAGTCGCAGTGAGCCACCCCACCCCTGACTCCCTATTTCGGACTCCCCAAGCGAATCGTCTGCGTTCTCAAGTCTGTTGAGATACAGGAGATTCGGTGCTGGTCACGTTTAAGGGGTTAATTTCGGCTAATAATTGGGGTAATACTTTAGCTAACGATTTCTCAACTTGTTGTTCAATCCGGTAGTTTATCCATTGTTCTAACTGTTGCAGAAACTCGGCAGGCAGGGCGCTAGAACTGGTGGCCGCAGGCACCGAGGGACGCATAAAGTTGTCATCAAATTCGCGGGCCGTTCTAAATAAGACCGCAAAATCGCAGTCGCGGCGGCTGACCATCTCACGTTGAAGTTCTTCATGACTCATGGCGAGTAGTTTGCTGAGGGCGATTCTCACCGCGTCTTCCATCGCGTTATCGTTCATTTTCAACGGTCCTCAAGATTAACTAGGTGAATACAAGTAGGGTCCCGAACCACGTAAGCCAGTGGATTCCCCAATAAAAAAGTTGGATAGCTTGGGCATTTAGGAGGAGCTGGGAGTCGAACTTGGCAAACTTTATATTTCTGCTGCGCTGCGGTTTCCAGTTCGCCAATAAATAAGTTATAGAGTATGCCCAATTCGCCAGCATCAGCAGCAGGACTGAGCTCGGAGGGTCGTGTCTTGGCAAAGAGGCTTAACGCATCTTGGTACGAGGGGTGTTCCAAGTCCAACCATTGGTTCTCATTGACGCAAATGTCCACCGTGAGGATAACTCCTTCATGGGCTGGGTAATCACCTTTCTGAACACGATATTCGTACCAGCATAACGCTAACTCTTTGGCGTAAAGACTCTCTCGCCAAAAATACACGCCGGTGCCGACCCGTCCTGTTGGCGTAATTTGAAAAGTTTGCGACTGGACGATGTTCTGAGCCGCAAAACGAGTGGTGCCATGGATGCCTTTGAGTACCAACATGATTTTAGTGTTCGTGTGAAATCATTAAGAATGCTTTGGTGTTAATCTGGTTACCTTGAGGATTTAGAGATGCCCCCCTCCTCCCATTTCCACCCTCCCCTAAGTCGCAGTGAGCCACCCCACCCCTGACTCCCTATTTCGGACTCCACCACCGAATCGTCTGCGTTCTCAAATCCTCCGGACCAACAGGGAGGAATGTCACCAGCGATGATTCCATTTCTCCCCCCTGGCAACCAACACCTCCCTAATAATAATTCCACCACCGAATCGTCTGCGTTCTCAAATCCTCCGGACCAACAGGGAGGAATGTCACCAGCGATGATTCCATTTCTCCCCCCTGGCAACCAACACCTCCCTAATAATAATTCCACCACCGAATCGTCTGCGTCCGTAAGTCCGCCGGGGAGGATGTCGCGGGCGGGGAGGCGCAAACCCATCCTAGCGTGGCGGAGTCGGTGGTACCGACGACTGAACTAACTGTTGGTATAACTCAATTTGCGCAGCATATTTATAATTCTGTTGTTGCAAGTAAGCCAGGTATTTCTTTGGGTCATGGTCAAACTCTTGTGATATTTGATGACGAATTTCACGCAGGTCGGCAATAGCTTCATCTGTCATAGTGGTTCTCCCAGAAGTTGTAACGGTGTAATCAGTGCAGGCACGGTTAATCCTAGCAAGGTATTGATTCTTCTAATATGAGCAAATTTATTGGCATTGGCCAGATGCTGACCATTCCAGGTTAACAGGTAATCACATTTATGGTAAGACGCTAATGCTAGGTGTAGAGCGTCTCCCAAGGGGTCTTGAGGCATCAGGTGATGTGCAAAGTAAACGGCTACTATTTCGGTTATCTCCTCTGAGGAGGTAATTACCGGTAGCGTCAAAGCCAAACTCCGGGCACTCTCTTTATGTGGCTTCGGACCTTTACTTAACTCTTCAAGGACGGCGGTACTGGTAACCAGTTGGTAATGGAATCGGTCTTGGTTCCACCATTCTTGAGTCCATTCGCGTCGGACGACAATGGCAGGATGAGTACGTTCATCGTAGTAAAAACTGAAAATCGAGGTTTCTATATAAATTAATGGTTTCATGTGTGTTCGTGTTCCTGAGTGTCATTCTCTTAGGGTGCCGCATTCCCCCCACCCCTTCCCCCACTCCTGCCCTCCCTTTAAAACCCACCCCCCACCCTAACTCCCTCCCTATTTCGGACTCCACCACCGAATCGTCGGCATCCGCAAGTCCTCCGAGTAGCGGGGGAGGATGTCGCGGGAGTGGTTATTTAAAAACTTCTGGTGATACCGAAAAACGCTTACTTAGAGCGTGACGCTGTTTCTCAGTTAACGGGCGGTGGCCGTTGAGAATTTCCCATACGAGGCTCTCATTTCCAAGTTCCTCTCGCAACTCCGTCGGTTCTACTCGATGTTCTGCCATCAAAAACGCCAATTTGTCTGCGCCCGACACGTTTGGCACCGGATAATGTTCGTTTTCATAAACTTCCATTAGGGTCGCCAAGGTTTCCATTAAATCGGCCAATGGATGTGATTCTGCTTCGCCCACTGTATTAACGAGTTCCTGGAGTAACGTCACCGCCCGATCATATTCGGCTTCGGTGTGGGGTACGGACAAGAAATCTGACACGCGGGGCCAACGAGTGATAGGATGTTCAATAACGTCAACTTCTCTCATTATCATCATAGTAATTTCCACAGGAGAGTAATTGTCACTGCCTAAACTTATTGAAGATGAGTCTAAACTAATCGGTGGTTGGATTATTTCTTACACTCTTCTTGCCACTGGTTTAGGTTATATTCAGTATGTGTTAAGACTTGCCTAATATAAATGATTTGTCGATTGTAGTGAATAGCCACAATGAGTCGATATTTGTTTCCACCAACATTGAATACGGTACAATGACCAACTTTATCAGCGTTTGGAAATGATTTTCGCAACTCTTGAAAATTGTTAAACACCTCGGTTTTCATGATAGCTAACCACCGTTCTAATGGTGATTTGGCCTCTGGATGTACTTCTATAAATTTAAACAGGGTCTTTTTCGTGATTATTCTCATATCGCGCCTTAATCTGAGACGGGTTCAAATCGGCATTTAATTTCGTCACCAACGATTTCAGTCTAATCCCAAAGTAGAAGGCAACTCAGCCCGGTGGACTCGGTCTTCGTCACCTTCCTTTATTCAACACTCCCCCAAGTCGCAGTGAGCCACCCCACCCCTGACCCCCTATTTCGGACTCCACAACCGAATCGTCTGCGTTCTCAAGTCCGCCGGGACAAACGAGATTTCGCACGCCCGGTGGTCGCGGGTCCAGTTTGCTCAGATCTCAAGTTATTCGGTTTGACTTTCACCGTAATTGGTAAACCGGCACTGACTAGCATCCCGATTAAGTGTTCCACAGTAAAATAATTGATGTCATCGTCGAGCAGTTTCTTCACGGTGGTTTTGGTGGTACTAAATTGTTTGGCCGCTGGTGTCACATTCAATTGCTGGTGTGCCAGATAATTTTGTAAAGTCATCATCAATTGGGCACGAATCCACAGCGTTTCAGCTTCGGCAGGCGAGAAGCCTAAATCCAGAAAGACATTGCCACACGATTTTATGAGTTCCATAATGTTTGCCTATCTTTCAGTAGTTGTTGATAACGAGTTTTGGCTAATTCAAGGTCGGTTTGAGAAGTTTTTGGAGTGTTCTTCGCAAATACGTGTAGTACATAGATAGCCTCGGTAAATTTGGCAACGTCAATAACGCGATATTCACCGTTGATTCGAATTTTCCATGCCATCACGCCGGTACCAATAGTAGTCATCGGTTTCCAATGGGCAGGTATTTGACCGGTTTGCACTTTGTTAAGTTGGAAACCGGCCTTTCGCTGGACCAGCGGTGGGAATGTCTTTAAATCTAAGAGTGAGGAACCTAAAATTGTAGTGGTTTCATAATCAAAGTGGTCTTCATAAAATGAAGTTTAGCACCGTTCTGGTGAGAGGGCAACCCAGCCCGTCGGCCCCCGTCACCCTCCCTTATTCAAGGCCCCGCCCCCAAGTTGCCATGAAAACCCCACCCCTGACTCCCTATTTCGGACTCCACCACCGAATCGTCTGCGTTCTCAAAACCCGCCAGACCAATAGGGAGGAATGTCACCGGCGATGATTCCATTTCTCCCCCTGGCGACCAGCACCTCCCTAATAATGATTCCCCAAGCGAATCGTATGCGTTCTCAAGTCCGCCGGGCCAATGGGAAGGATGTCACGGGCGGTGAGGAGGAATTGGCCGGTTGGAAATTTCCCCGCGCCAATTTTAGTTATTTCGCCGGTCCTCAACTTAGGCGGCGGTTCTCCTCAACTGCGCCGGGCCTCCCACGACGGGCGCAAATAATAGTTTAACCATTGGTCTAATTGTGGATGACTGGGATCACCAGTAGCTAATAAGGAAAGTGCTTGGTGTTCCATTTGGGTTAAACGGTCCGTTAATTCTTGCGGCAACAGGCTGTCTAAATCTTCCAATTCAGTGCCCGCCTGAATGAGTTCAATCAATTCTGGCGGACCACCGAGTTCACGCAATTTGGTCATGGTGAAGGGCGAATATAACAGTCGTTCGGCTTCGTCAATCGCTATCACTCGATGTTTGAGCGCGATACTTAAACCTAGACTGAGGACCGCTAACAGCCGTTCCAGTTGTGTTAATTGTTCTGAAGTCATAGTCAAGTTAATTACTCCAATTTAATTACTCCAACCCAATTTAATTTTAACATTAAAAACTTTGCCAGAAGGACTTTGAAAATAGTGTATAGAAATTCTCTGACTCTGGGCATCAAACCCATCTTGATAGATTTTTTCCATTTACCAGGTTCTAGGCTACGTAACATTTCCAACAACTGGTGATTACTAATCTGATGTGGTGTCTTCCCATTCCACCGAGTGGTAAAACCTTGAGGGTAATTAGGGGTTTCTTTGATGGAGTTATAAAGCCTGGCCATACACAAAAGTGCCTCCCTTGATTCCCAGTGTCGTCAAACTATTTTAGGATTATATCACCGCCGACTTAGTGACTCTCACGCCCCTCCCCATTCGCAGTAAGAGACCCTCCCCTTCCCCCTTTCTATTTCCCAATCGAATCGTCTGCCTTCTCAAAACCCGCCAGACCAATAGGGAGGAATGTCACCAGCGAGGATTCCATTTCTCCCCCTGGCGACCAGCACCTCCCTAATAATCATTCCCCAAGCGAATCGTCTGCGTTCTCAAGTCCTCCGGGCCAATGGAGCTAAGTAGGGGGACAGTGTTTATTTACCCCCTACCTGACTATGGATTAGCCAATAAAATCTCCACAATACTAGCCAAGGTGGTATAAGCTACTTTGGGGGCAATGGCTGACACCGTTTTATGTGGATTTCTACCGTGTGCTACCCAATTTCGGTAATGGTAGATATTTTTGGCTTCCCCAGCCAAGTGCGCCTGCGATTTCAAGAGAGTCAACTTAAGAACTTCTAATAAGTACTGAAGCATAAATTTTCCCGTATTTTCTTTCGCCCCTCGCCCTCTGGGAGAGGGGCCGGG
This sequence comes from Thiomargarita sp., assembly GCA_022729575.1. Lineage (GTDB taxonomy): Bacteria > Pseudomonadota > Gammaproteobacteria > Beggiatoales > Beggiatoaceae > JAABRD01. The sequence goes on along the minus strand of DZAL01000205.1, from coordinate 4,263 downwards.
GGTGAGGGAAAATACCACCGAATTTCTGCTTCAGTACTTATCTCTTCGGGCCGCCAAAACTCAACTTCCTTGTGAAAGTATAGTTCCTGAGCGAAATCAGCCGGCGTAAGATGTTGTTGTAACGCTTGTCCTTTATATTGCAGGTAGTCCCGCAGAAAGCGTTCAAAAGCGGCCCAGAGCGCCAGTACAAACAAGGTATCAACCTCGTTGTGACTGTCTATTATGACACGTTCGGCTTCCAAAATCGTGAGTGTCTCTAGGTCGGTACGTTGCAGTAATCGTTGTCTCGCGGTGGGTTCGCTGGTTTTGATAGCTCGTTTAGCAATGGTAAAGCTGTCATGAGCCGTTTTATAGGCTTGCTGGAGAGGCAGTAACGGATTCAGGAAATTCATAATCGCTCACTTGGGTAATCAATTTCAATAACCAGGTTGGGTTGAGAGGGTGAGGTGGTTGGTCCAGGTATTGTGGATCCCAATACCAACCGTCCTCCTGAATACCTTGAGAAATACTGTAGTATCCTTCTTTTTGGAGGTATAAGACATACTCCCCATTTAACCAGCCTCTCACCATAATCAATCCTTCCGCGCCCACCACGGAGGCGCCCTCTGGTTGAAATTTGGCCAACGTATCGCCCTGAGTGGTGGCAATGGCCAGTTGCGGGACCTGGTAACGTCCTAATACTTCTTCAATTTCCAGGTCGCTTACGTGTATCCGCAAGGGTTGGTTCTGTAACCAGTGTTGGATATTAGCATAAAGTTGATTGACTCGTTGTAAGTACCGTCCCTTTTGTGATTCTAAGTCTGGTGGTAGAATGTCGGTAGTTAAGTTCATAGTAGTTCCTGTGGCTGAGGTGAGCTGGAGTTCAAATTTCTCTCGTGGTAAACACCTCCATAATAATAATTCCCCAAGCGAATCGTCTGCGTTCTCAAGTCCTCCGGACTTCGTAGCAAGAGGTCACGGGCGTTGCTGAGGAAGCCGCTCAGGTATTCTGGGTGTCGGATTCACCCACCCAATGAACCCATTCAAGTTTAAGTTGTCTGGCACGATTGACTAATCGTTTATCGCCAGTCCACAATTCCGCCTGCCGTTGTTCGGCCAAGGCCACGTAAAGACTATCATAAACTTTGGATTGTTGGAAACGGGTGGCCCAGGTAAAAGCACTTTGGCAGAGTTCTAACGAGAGCGGAACAATTTCTACTCCCAAAGTAAATAAGTCCGCTACCGCCATTTTCCCTTCGGCCAGCGTGATAGTTTTAGTATAGACGAATTGACGAATCACCGAGGTCGCTTCGGCTAACCAGAAGTCAGGAACCACCAGGCGATGGCCGTGTTGATGCCAGTTAATTAAATGGTTTGTCGTATTGAGGATAGCCACTTTGGGTAACACGGCCCACACCGCGACATTGGAATCAATCACGACGGTAGTGGCGGCAAGCCAGGAGTTCGGCATCTCGTTCGTCTCGCAGTTGGTTAAGAATGGCTACGGTGTCAATGTTCAACGGTTGACCATGTTCCGCTAAATACTTAGCGTGTTGTTGTTTCAGACGTTCTAAAGTTTTTAAAGCTTCAGACACCTTGTTCTCATGGCTATGTGGCCTGGAATGAAGTTGAATCGCTTCCCGTAAAATTTTTTCGACCCATTCTAACATCGTTTGGCCGTCTTGACGGGCCAGAGTCGTAATCGTTTGACTTAATTCTGGATTAAGGAGGCTTTGCAAACTTGCCTCTGAATTTAACATAGTTAGTTTCTCCTGTCAATGATAAAGTAGTCGTAAGAGTACCGAATGGATACCGTTTTCGCTGCGATGACATCCATTCCGTACTCCAACCTTACCATGGTTATAGATAGACCCCCACCCACCACCCCTGACTCCCTATTTCGGACTCCACCATCGAATCGTCTGCCTTCTCAAAACCCGCCAGACCAATAGGGAGGAATGTCACCGGCGATGATTCCATTTCTCCCCCTGGCGACCAGCACCTCCCTAATAATGATTCCCCAAGCGAATCGTATGCGTTCTCAAGTCTTCCGGGCAACGGAGGAGGAGCTAAGTTTGCGTAGGTTGGAGTGAGCGAAGCGAACTCCAACCTACGTGGGCTTTGAAAATAATGTAGAGAAATCCCCAAGTAAGTAGTAGGTGTTCAGGGTCCGGGCTATTTTTAGGAAGAATAGAGCAATAACGTTACCACGATTTCATTAAGTATTTTATAGACATCGGTCGGTTTGGGGGTAGTAGCGGGCAATTTTTTAGGATTTTTGCCATGGGCTATCCAATCTCGGTATGCCAGAATTTGTTTGGCTTGTCCAATTAAGTCGGGCTGGTGCCGAAATAAACTCTCTTTTAGGAACTCTAAAATTTCGGTAGTTTTCCAGAATTCTACTTCCTTTTCAAAATGTTCATAAACTGAATTGCCTAAAATAGGCGGTTTGATATGCAGCAATTCGGTACCTTTTTGCTGTAAATAATCGCGGAGAAAGCGTTCAAAGGTGGCCCATAAGGCTAGTACAAACAAAGCGTTTGATTCGCGCTGACTGTCTTCCAGCCGACGTTGTGCCTCGCTGAGAGTAGTGTTCTCGACACCAGTACGTTGTAAGAGCCTGGTCCTGGCTTGAGGAGTTTGAGTTTGTATCGCCCGTTTCGCAATTTTAAAACTGTCTTTGGCGGTTTCATAAGCTTCCAAGATAGGTGGTAGTGGGTTAGAACTCATAATCACTCACCCAGGTAATGAGTTGTAGTAAGGAGTTTTTATCTGAGATGAAATGGGTAGTAGCGGCTAGGCGTTGCTCTATCCAATACCAGCCGTCCCTCTCAATGCCCGTATAAAAGGTTTGAGGGTCGCTGTGTTTCATATAGACGAGATATTCTTGGTCTAACCAACCTTTGACTTCAATGGCACCTTCTGCCAGCATCACCGCCGCGCCCGCTGGTTGAAATTCGGCTAACAAGTCGCCCTGAGTGGTGGCAATAGCTAGTTGCGGAACCTGGTAACGTCCTAATACTTCTTCAATTTCCAGGTCGCTTACGTGTATCTGCAACGGTTGGTTCTGTAACCAGTGTTGGATATTGGTATACAGTTGGTTGACTCGTTGTAAGTACCGTCCCTTTTGTGATTCTAGGTCTGGTGGTAGAATGTCGGTAGTTAAGTTCATAGTAGTTCCTGTGGCTGAGATGAGCTGGAGTCCAAATTTCTCTCGCGGTAAACACCTCCCTAATAATCATTCCCCAAGTGAATCGTATGCTATCTCAAATTCTCCGGACTCCGTGGCAAGCTGTCGCGGGCGTTGATGAGGAAGCGGCTCAGGTATTCTGGGTGTCGGATTCGCCCACCCAATGAACCCATTCAAGTTTAAGTTGTCTGGCACGATTGACCAATCGTTTATCGCCAGTCCACAATTCCGCCTGCCGTTGTTCGGCCAAGGCCACGTAAAGACTATCATAAACTTTGGATTGTTGGAAATGGGTGGCCCAGACCAAAGCACGGTGGCAGAGTTCCAAGGTGAGAGGAATAATCTCTACTTCTAACGCAAATAAATCGTTCAGCGCAGTTTGTCCTTGTTCAACAGAAATCGCTTTGGAATAAATTAACTGACGAACCACCGAAGTCGTTTCGGCTACCCAAAAATTGGGTACGATTATCGGTTGCTGTTGTTGAGACCATTGGGCCAATCGCCCGACCGTGCTTACTACCGCAATTTTCGGTAAGACGGCCCACACGGCCACATTAGCGTCAATGACGAGAAGGGGTGTGGCAGTTGGCAAGGAGTTCGGCATCTCGTTCCTCCCGGAGTTGGTCAAGGATAGCTACCGTGTCAACCGTTGGTCGTTGCGAACCAACTTCGGCTAAGTAGGTATCCTGTTGTTGTTGGAGACGTTCTAAAGTTTTTAGCCGCCGTGAGAAAGTCGAGTTATCGGTCGTCTGGCGACGAACTTGAATAGCCTCCCATAAAATTTTTTCTACCCATTCTAACATCGTTTGGCCGTCTTGACGGGCCAGGGTAGTTATCGTCTGACTTAATTCTGGATTAAGTAGATTTTGCAAACTGAGTTCTGGGTTCAACATAGTTAGTTTCTCCTGTTAAGAATAGAGTAGTCGTGAGAGTCGGAGTACCGAATGGATACCGTTTTCGCTGTGTTGAAATCCATTCCGTACTCCAACCTTACCGTAGTTATAGACACCCCCCCACCCACCACCGAATCGTCTGCCTTCTCAAAACCCGCCGGACCAATAGGGAGGAATGTCATCGGCGCTGATTCCATTTCT
>DZAL01000353.1 GCA_022729575.1 Thiomargarita sp. | reverse complement strand
CGGCGGGCTTGACGTTTGGCGTGGGTCATGTATTTTTTGAAGGGTTGCCCGGTATTGCTGGTTATGCGACGAAAGTTTTGGCGCATGGTGTTGTGCAGGGCGTTTCGACAATGGCACAAGGAGGAAAATTTGAACATGGTTTCCTAGCAGGCATGTTTGGGAAACTGGGCGAACGCCTTGGCCCCATTGGTTCAATCGTTGCCGCTGGAACCGCATCGGAATTAGGCGGTGGGAAGTTTTTGAATGGGGCGGTGAGTGGGGCGTTTGTGTATTTGTTTAATTCAATGGGAAAACGTCCTAGTTGGTTGATGAAAGGGGAATCGCTAAAATATGCTTTGGTAATGAAACGACCGCTAGCGCTGGAAATAGATGTGAACATAGGGGGAACAAATAATGAAACTGTTCATAAACAATGGATTTTTTCAGTGATATGGATAGTCTTCTGATGGCCATAGGCGGCGATTTGGGTGGTTCTGTAGGTAACATAGGGTACACTTCAGAATCCCATGGTGTTTTAAAGCCAGAGATTCTTGGGACGAATTATCAACTTGAAGGTACATCTATTAAAATATACGATGGTAATGAAGTTTTAGCCAATATTATAAATACTGATTTTCTAAACAGTGAGTACGGCCTTTGCAGTCACAATTGTCAAGATTTTATTGACGCGACAAGACCTGAACCGATAGCAATTTTAAGAGGTAATGTCAAGTAAGCAAGCGTAGGGTGCGTTAGGCGCGTCTTTTTGCGCCGTAACGCTACTCAAGGTCTGAATCAGAATTGGCAGAATTTTAGAATTTTCAGAATGGGGGTGGAATTTCATTCGGTTCATTCTATAATTTGGGGAATTTTGATTCAGACTCATAACTTATTATTGATTGTTATAAGGAGACTCTCATGAAAACTGTCGCCATTGTATACTGGCAAGAAGATGATGGTATGTGGCTTGGCCATCTACAGAATCACCCTGATTATCTCACTCAAGGGGAAACGTTAGCGGAGCTGAAGGACAATTTGACCGACCTGAGTCGTGAACTAGGGGCTGGTTGGATTCCCAAACTCAAAACCGTTGAAGAATTGGTAATTCTATGAAACGTCGTGAACTGATAAAACGATTAGAATCTTTGGGTTGTACCCTGGTTCGACCTGGAGGAAACCATGACTGGTATCAAAATCCTTCTACTAAAATCTGTCAGCCCATACCAAGGCATCGTGACATCAATGAGAAATTAGCTAAACATATTCTCAAGATGTTGTCGATTCAGTCCGACTAGGTGGTCAGGTAGGATATACAAAACGTCTTTTGATTTTGCCCACCCACTGACTGATGAAGCATTGGTGTGTTTGTCTGAATCAAAATGTGCAGAATTTTAGAATTGGAAGACCTGGGGGTGGAATTTAATTCTGAAAATTCTAAAATTCTGTAAATTCTGATTCAAACAATCAATAATATACCAGTTAGGAAACGCCACTTTATTAACGGAGTACCCATGTTGAACTCTTTTCAGCCATTAGCGGCAAAGGCCGCAAGTACGATAACCGCACTAGATGCCCAACAAACTTTTGGGGAATTACTTAATCAGGTCACTGAACATCAAAGTACCTTCAAAATTCAACATTCTGGAGGAGCCGTGATACTACTTTCGGAAGCGAATTATGAAGGGCTTCTGGAAACTTTAGAACTGTTATCTATTCCTGGTTTTCGTGACCACCTACAACGTTCTATGCAACAAGTCTCCACGGGTGAAACCTACTCGCTGGCCGAAGTATTTGGAGAGGACGAGTGAACCAACCTTATGAATTACGTTTTACCAAAGAGGCTAAAAAAGACATAGATAAACTTTCAGCGGAACGGAAACAAAAACTCAAGAAGATACTAATTAATCAAATCGCCCTCACCCCGCAGAGTGGGAAAAAACTAATGGGAGATTTGATGGGTTTCTTTTCAGTACGACTGAGTCACAAAGATAGGGTCATCTATTCAATTGATGAAGAGACACACTGTGTCTATATTCACCGGGCCAGAACACATTATGGCGAATAGTTAGCAAGCGTAGGGGGCGTTAGTCGCGTCTGTTTGCGCTGTAACGCTACTAAATGTCTGAATCCGAATTTGCCGAATTTTAGAATTGGAAGACATGGGGGTGGAATTTCATTCGGTTCATTCTATCATTTTGGGAATTTTGATTCAGACTCATAACTTATTATTGATTGTTATAAGGAGACTCTCATGAAAACTGTCGCCATTGTATACTGGCAAGAAGATGATGGTATGTGGCTTGGACACTTACAGAATCACCCTGACTATCTCACTCAAGGTGAAACGTTAGCGGAATTGAAGGATAACTTAACCGACCTGAGTCGTGAACTAGGGGCCGGTTGGATTCCCAAACTCAAAACCGTTGAAGAATTAGTCATCCCATGAAACGTCGTGAACTGATAAAGCGATTAGAATCTTTAGGTTGTACGCTAGTTCGACATGGAGGAAACCATGACTGGTATCAAAATCCTGCCACCAAAATTTGTCAGCCCATACCAAGGCATCGTGACATCAATGAGAAATTAGCTAAACATATTCTCAAAATGTTGTCGATTCAATCCGACTAGGTGGTCCAAATCGATATTTATTCACCTTTAGAGGTCATTCAATACGATGAATCAGAATTGGCAGAATTTGTGTGCCTTAAAAAGTAGCGTATAAACATGACGTTACGAAAGATTAT
>DZAL01000204.1 GCA_022729575.1 Thiomargarita sp. | reverse complement strand
GGCAGTGTCGTTATACCTTGATTAATGGTCGAGTGGTATATCAACGTGGATAGCACCGATTTTCAAGTGCCCAAATAATGGTAGTCCCTCCAAACCAATGGAGGTGTTAACATTCAATGGGTTATCAAAAACCAAAGGTTAAGATTTCCTAAACCTTCGCCGTTTAGGAAACCGAAAAATGGTGGTAGTGATGACAGGTGAGTAGTGATGCGGTCAGGACTGGCAGTCCTCAAAGGACTGGCAGTCCTAAGTTTTTAGCTAAATGTTCTTACTAGCAAAATGGTCAAAATTTCCTAAATTCGTTAAGAAGGGATAACCACCCTCGAAGGAGTGTTATCCCGGTCTGTTAATACCTCCATTGGTTGGTAAGGACTACCGAAATCTGGGTGAGAACTTAGGACTGGCAGTCTTTCGAGCCCGCGTAGGTTGGACTGAACGTAGCGAAGTCCAACCTACGCGGGTGGGCTACCCAACGGTCCAATCGGTGGCTTAACTTAATGGCTGAACCGTTGGTATTTTTCGTGGTCAAACCATCACCAGAAACGGTGATTATCCATAAAACTCAATTATCGTTTGCAACGCCCCCAATAGACGAGGTAAATCGGCTAGATAATAACGGTCTGCATCAATCAGTAATAGATTCTCCTCCAAACGCAAAAAGACCCATTCATAACCATCGGTCACGGCGCCATAAATAATGCGGTAAGGTTCATTTTTCTGCTCATTAAAAATTCTCGCCGCATACATTTCCGCCCCACACTGCCCGTACCAGTTATCTACATTGTCATCTTTGGCCTCAAACATGGCTACCACGGGGGCGACAATGTTCAAAGAAAAATGTTTGGTGAACAAGAAATCACAACGGCCTTTCAATGCCTTTTCGGGGAGAACATCAAACGTATTACCAGAAAAGTATTGTAATTTTTGGGGATTGCGACTCAACCATTCCACTAAAATTGGTGTGATAAGTAATTCTGAACGGGCTTTTTCGGAGTTGATGGGTACAATCTTATTCCGTTGTAAAATTTGTTGTAGTAACTCACTTGGTGGAATCAATGCTTGACACAGTGCAAGGTCTTGTTTGGTATTATCAATTCCACAAACCTCTTGCAAGGCAGTGAGTGTATAATCTGAATAACTACGAAGTTTTTTAGCTTTTTTCATCGTGGGTCCTCCGTGTTTGAACGGGTAGTCTCATGTAGAGTGGGCAACGACGGGTTTCTCATTGCCCACCAAGTTGCAGTTTTGAGGAAGACGGGGGGCAAACCAACACTTGTTCCTACCCTGGCTGTTTTGTTGGTCCTTGGCGTTGCTGGTTAGCTTTGGCTTTTTTTCCAAAAATTTTTACCAAAAGCATTTTGACCTTCAAAATCGAATCCTCCACGTCACCCCCGTTATTAGCCATATAACTGTGTTTCTGGCGAATCTGACCTTGATAAACCACAATCGTTTTTAAATTCGGTTCGACTAACCAACCGGATTTCACACCCATGGCAAAGTAGGCGCGGAACTTCTGAAGAATCTTATAGGAGGATTGTGAAGGACTCACGATTTCCATCGCACACAATGGCATCTGTTGGACACGCAACGGGTCCACACTGTCCAGGTCATCTTCCTCGTCAGGGTCTGCCAGGTCAAATTCATCCGCCAGATAGACGGCAATATCAGGCTTTAACTCACGAGTAGTAGCAAGACCATAGTTAGTCAAAATTGCTTGTCGGCTGGCTTCGGAAACGTCCAGAGATAACTCGGTGGCGACATTATAATCGTCAAAGGAGTTAATAAAACTGGCCAAGCGTACTTGTATCAAACCGTGATTTTTAGAACTCATTTCCTTATTTTCCGCTTCCTCCCCCAATCCCTCCGTGGTCGTCTGGTAAGGGGATAGTAATTCGTTTTGCATAGTGGTTTTCCTCAGCGGTGATAGTGGCAATGCACCTCAATTTTTCTCCTTAAACGTAGCAGTTACGAGAATAACTTCTAACAAATCGCTTCTACTTCTGTCGTGGCAATAAATACGACGGGCTTCATTAGCAATTGGTAGCCCGATAGTTCAGTCATGTTGTTGAAATTTTGATGAAGACGGTGGGCAAACACACACTAGCCCACCCTACACAGACTTGACAGCGGCTTTTATCACCGTCTTCTTGGCAAAGATTTTACTCAATGGCAGACGAATGTCTAAAAGGTTATCCACTACTTCACCATCGGTCATATCATAAGTTTTCGACTCTTTGGGAGATTTATAAACCGTAATATTTTTCAGGCTGGGGTCCACTAACCAACAAGATTTAATACCCAGGGCGAAGTAAGCACGAAATTTGGCCACCACTTCATTCGTACCTTGTGTGGGAGAAAGTATCTCTATAGCTAACGACGGCATTTGAGAAACTCTTAGAACATCGCTGTCTTCGGCGGTATCAATAAAGTCAAACTCACTGGCATAATAAACTGCTATATCAGGTTCTAATTCTGGTGTAGCTTTGATTTTGAAGGGAGTTAAGTCTCTCTGAGACACATCCAAAGTCAATTCCGTGGCCGCATTGAAACGGTCATCCAGATTAAATAATCCGCCCAGCCGGGCTTGGACTAAACTGTAATTTTGGGAAGGCATCTCTCGTTCCTCCTGATAGTTAACCAGTGGCTTTGATAATTCCGTCAGGTTGTTTGGTGATTCTATCATAATTTATCTCCTCGATGATAGTGGCAATGCACCTCAATTTTTCTTCCTTAAACTTGAGGTTTACGGTAGCCCGCGTAGGTTGGACTGAACCCGCGTAGGTTGGACTGAGCGTGGCGAAGTCCAACACCCCCCTTGGCGTCACAAGGTTGGACTTCGCTACGCTCAGTCCAACCTACGCGGGCTTGTCATCTAATGAAAGCGGAGTGAACATTTCACGGACTGGAGGCTTTAGCCGGAAGAAACGGGCATTTCTCTTCCAGCTAAAGCCTGTCCTACACTATTCTGACTACCCAACGGTCCAATCATCACCAGAAACCGTGATTATCCATAAAACTCCACTATGGTTTGCAATGCCCCCAACAATCGCGGCAAATCGGCTAGATAATAACGTTCGGCATCAATCAGTAACAGATTTTCCTCCAAACGCAAAAAGACCCACTCGTAACCATCGGTCACGGCGCCATAAATAATGTGGTAAGGTTCATGGTTCTGTTCATTAAAGATTCGTGCCGCATACATTTCCGCTCCACACTGCCCGTACCAATTATCGACATTGTCATCTTTAGCCTCAAACATGGCGACCACGGGGGCGACAATATTCAAAGAAAAATGTTTAGTAAATAAGAAATCACAACGACCTTTCAGTGCCTTTTCCGGGACGACATCAAACGTATTGCCAGAGAAATATTGCAATTTTCTGGGGTTATGACTCAACCATTCCACTAAAATTGGTGTAATAAGTAATTCTGAACGGGCTTTTTCGGAATTAATAGGTAACACTTGATTGAGTTCAAGTGTCTTTAATATCCATTCACTGGGTTTAACCGTTTGTTTGAACAATGACAGTTTCGTTTTGGTATTGTCAATTCCACAAACCTGTTGCAAGGCGGTGAGTGTATAATCTGAATAACTGCGGATTTTTTTGGCTTTTTTCATGGTGGTTCTCCGGGTTTGGGTTGGTAGTCTCAGGTAGGGTGGGCAACGACGGGTTTTTCATTGCCCACCAAGTTGCAGTTTTGAGGAAGACGGTGGGCAAACACACACTGGTCCACCCTACACAGACTTGACAGCGGCTTTTATCACCGTCTTCTTGGCAAAGATTTTACTCAATGGCAGACGAATGTCTAAAAGGTTATCCACTACTTCACCATCAGCAAGTTTATAGATATTCAAATCGTTAGGATTGGAACACACCGTGATAATCCGCAACGTCGGGTCCACTAGCCAACAAGATTTTATCCCCAGTGCAAAATAGGCTCTAAATTTAGCAAAAATTTCCGCCGTGCCTTGAGTTGGAGACAGCACTTCAATCACCAGTAGCGGCATTTGAGAGACTTTGAGAACATCATTGTCCACCGTCGGGTCAATGACATCAAAATCACTCGCGTAATAAACTGCTATATCAGGTTCTAATTCCTGTGTAGCTTTGATTTTGAAGGGAGTTAAGTCTCTGTGAGACACGTCCAAAGTTAATTCAGTAGCCGCATTGAAACGGTCATCCAGATTAAATAATCCGCCCAGCCGGGCTTGAATTAAACTGTGGTTTTGGGAAGGCATCTCTCGTTCCTCCTGATAGTTAACCAGTGGCTTTGATAATTCCGTCAGGTTGTTTGGTGATTCTATCATAATTTATCTCCTCGATGATATAGGATTTACGCACTCACCCCACCCCGACCCTCCCCGCACGCAGGGAGTGATTCCCCCTGTGTACGGATAGGAGGGGTGTCAAATTCCTAATCGCTTCCCCACACCTTTGCAATTTCTGCCTTAATCTTCCCTTCAAAAATCGCCATCAGTTCTTTGTTCGCATTGACCAGGGCTTGTTCTTTTTCTATTCGGGCAACAATTTCCTCTTGTTCTGGAAGAGGAGGTAACTCAATTTTTACTGATTTGAGAATTTCAACACTTAGATTTTTCTGAGCCATTTGAGGAGCTAAATAGTTCAAATGAACTTTTTTAGTTCTCATAATTAGTTCAAGAAAATAGGGATTAATATTTTTTAAATCAAGCGGAATTAAACCAGCTACGCTATCAGTAAAGCAGGCTTCATAATTTAAAATAGCCGTATCACCAATATTTGCTGCTATCGTGAGTAATACAATTACGGGTTTAAACAGTTTACTTACTGATAAACCTTCCTCATTTAACGTTTGAGTATAACCAACGATTCCTCCACTTGCCCTAACAACATCACCAGTTTGAATAAACGGATATTTTCCGCCAAAGAATCTTGGTTCATTTCTTGGTCTATGAGAAAACCGCCCGCGCTTAATCTCACACACCTCCCCCAACCCCACCACCTCCCACTCCGGATTAATCTCAATTTGAGGTTGATAGTTTTCCACGACTTGTTTTGCACCGTTAATAATCGCTTGGAATTTTTCAATTTTCGCGACAATCTCTCGTTGCACTTCTAGTGGTGGGAGGGGGATTTGAATACTTTTTAGGTTTTCTTGATTTAATTTTGGGACAGTAACTCCCGTTACAAAAGGAGTTAAATCCATGTAATTCAAAGTTTCAACCAAATAAGTATCAATAACTTTGTCAGTCAAAGGACGCAATACGTGAGCATGATTATTAACCCAATACTTACCTTCGGCAATAAAAGCAGTCTTATCTCCAGCATTCCATTTCGCACCATCTTCTCCAACCAATACTAATCTCTCGTTAAAAATAAAATCGCCCACATAATCAACAATCCCAGTTGCACCATAATAGGGATATAGTCCTGTTTTTCTATCGGATTTTGTAATTGGTTTTCTTTGATTATCTAATATATCAACAACCTCCCCCAACCGCACCATCTCATAATTCGTAATTCCCAATTTCTCATTGACCAAATACCGTTCCGCACTCAAGGAAACATCCTTATTCTCCAAAATAGCCGACTTCTCCACCAACTGCGCAAACGACGGCAAACCCTCAAGCGTTTCTTGATGCTTAATGGCCAATTGATAATTCTTAATCAACTCCAACGCTGCGGGAAAATCATTCTTCTCAATCGGACGACGTTGTGCCCCCAAATCAAAACCATCATTCTCTATTTTCACAAATAACAATTGCGAAGTCTGTTTAGCCAACCGTTTGTCGACGACTAAAATACTCGTTTTAACCCCGCTATACGGTTGAAATATCCCCGACGGCAAACTAATCACTGCAAACAACCCTTGATTGATTAACAACTTACGCAACTGTTTATAAGCGTTTTGCGTCGTCGCCACAATCCCATTCGGCACAATCACCGCGGCCCGCCCGTTCACAGGATGAATATGTTCAACAATGTAATCCGTAAATAACACTTCCGATTTAGTCGCCTGAATGGAGAAACGTTTATGCGGTTTAATGCCTCCTTTTGGGGTCATAAACGGCGGATTGGCCAACACAATATCGGCGTATTCACTCCAACGTTCCTCACTGGTCAACGTGTCATATTCGTGAATTTTCGGCGCCACAAAGCCATGCAAATACAAATTGACCAAACTCAACCGCACCATATCGGGCGAAATATCATAACCCACCAACTGATTCATCAACTTCTTCCGATTATCGGGCGTCAGCAAATCGCCCGGACTTTTTTTGGTATTGTGGGCCACAATGTATTTATACGCCGAAATCAAAAAACCCGCAGTGCCACACGCTGGGTCCAGAATCGTTTCATGCTTCTGCGGTTGCAAAATCTCAACAATAAAATCAATCAGATGGCGCGGTGTTCGAAATTGTCCCGCGTCCCCCTGAGAACCTAACACCGACAACAAATACTCGAACGCATCCCCTAACCGTTCACTATGGTCATAACTAAACTCGTTAATCGTCTTCAGAAACAACTTTAACGTTTCCGGGTCCCGATAAGGCAAATAAGCATTCTTAAAAATATCACGAAATAACTGCGGAATGTTCGGGTTTTGATTTAATTCCACCAACGCCTCGCCATACCGATTCAACATCTCCACCCCGCTTAACCGTGGGTCAAACAACTGCGTCCAACCATATTTCTCATAGTGGCCCGCAAAAAAACTCGCCTCTCCTCCAAAAGACAGCGACTCCTTATCCATGTCATCCATGAATTTATAAATCAAGGCCATCGTAATTTGTTCTACCTGACTTTTCGGATCAGGCACTTTACCCACTAAAATATCGCGGGCGGTATCAATGCGGCGTTTGGTATCGTTATCTAACATGGTTATCTCTCAATTCATCTTGCGCACCACCCCCGGCCCCCTCCTTAGTAAGGCGGGGGAGTGGGCCACACGGGCGACGGTGGTACTCCCCCGCCTTAGTAAGGAGGGGGCCGGGGGGTGGTCTCAATTCAAAAAACGGTTAAGTGGCACCTGGTCTTTGATATATTCAGTCACCGACGTGCGTAGGCCCGGCGGCAATTTTTGAAACGCTTCGCCATTCGGATTGGTATTCAACAAAGCAAAACGCTTATTTTCAATTATATCACGAAGTTCGCTATCGGTAATATAACTTTTGAAAAAATGTTTGGCACATTCAAAATACTGCGCCGCCGGCAAATAACGGCTATCAAATTTCTCAAATTCCTCCTCTAATAACTCCTCCTTAGTTTTGAAATACGGAATCACCTCAAAAATTTTCTCAATGATTTCCCGTAACGACAAACGCCGGTCAAGTTTAGTCGCTTGACGTAATTTGTCAAGATTATAATACTCTTGAGGCTTATCAAACAAGTTTTCTACAATATACCGTTCGATAGCCGCAAAATCACGTTGTTCTACCATTTGTCGAATCACTGCATCCTCTTTGACCGTCTCTTCAAAATGGTCAAAATACATCCGGTCAATTTTCATCCCATCCATCCCAACCAGTTGTTCAGTCAGGCTTTTCAAGGGATCAGCCAGAGTATGATGATAAGCCTCTAAGGTTTGATAAATCGCCTTGATTTCACCGATGCCTTTAGAAAAATTAGAAGGATGCGCCGGTAATTGCAACACTTCATCATAATTAAACTGTTCTTCAAAATACTCGCAGTTGGCAAAAAAGTCAAATATTTTAAACTTCGTCTTGTCCGGTTCCGCAAGCTGCGCCTTGAGTTCTTCATCCAATAAAGTCGCGGTAAAATTATATTTGCGCGTGCCCCGCCCTTTGATTTGAATAAACAACGTCGGCGAAAAAATCGGCCGCATCAAACACAGATTTAACAAATCCGGGCAATCATACCCCGTCGTCATCATGCCCACCGTCACACAAACTCGGGTTTTACTGGTTTGATATAACGGATTAAACCGACTGTAACCATTCAATTTATTATTGGCAAAAGCCATTGCCCACGGTTGCGAGTTAGTAACCGCTGAAGTCACCTGCACCGCAAAATCCGAGTGATAACGCCGTGGAAAATAGTGGTCCGCCAATTCATTCAAGATTTGCGTCACCTTGGCCGCATGATTTTGACTCACACAAAACACAATGGTTTTACCGATTTCCTGCGTCACCGGATCCCGCAACGCATGGTCAAGAAACGTTTGACAAAAAATCCGATTCGTGGGTTCAGAAAAAAAGGTCTTCTCAAAACTATTTTGAAAAAACGCATTTTCTAATTCTTCCCCCTCTTCATTGGTGTCAACCACACTAAAACCTTTCTCGGACAACAATTGCGTAGTCGTATTCGTGCGGGCATCCACCACCACGGGATTCACTAAAAATCCTTCTTTTACGCCATGCAACAAACTATATTGAAAAGTCGGTTTGCCCTCGTCACACCCAAAAATGCTATAAGTATCCAATAACAACCGCCGTTCCAATTCTCGAGGGTCTTTCGCACTCAGGGTCTCGGCATCAATTTTCTTGAGATAATCTTTAGGCGTAGCCGTCAAGCCCAGTTTATAACCAATAAAATACTCAAACACCGCCCGACTCTGCCCACCAATGGAACGATGAGCCTCATCGGAAATCACTAAATCAAAATCCGTGGGCGCAAAAATCCGTTTATATTTATTTTTAGCCAGAAACGATTGCACAGTGGAGACCACAATTTCAGACTTGCGCCAATCCTCACGCTGTTCTTTATAAATGCAACTACTTAAATCATTACGCAAATACTTGGTAAAGGCTTTTTGCGTCTGTTCTTCCAATTCTAACCGGTCCACTAAAAATAACACCCGCTTGGCATTACTGGTTCTCACAAACAATTTAATCACTGCCGCCGCCGTCAAAGTCTTACCCGTACCCGTGGCCATTTCAAATAAAAAACGCTCCTTACCAGCTTTCACCTCCTTTTGCAGACAATGAATGGCCCGGAGTTGATAACGCCACAAAAAACATAACCCTTGGTCTTTAATATAAGCCGCCCGTTGCTGTTCCTCCAAATAACGCGGGTCCTTATCATAATTCGGTTGTTGCGTTCTAACAATATAATCTTCGTTGACTTCCTCAGTAATCAAAGCGGACGGCTTAGGCTGAAATGCCAGGTAGCCCTCAACCGTCGGTGGCGGGGGAAAAGTTTGAATAGGACGCGGATGCCCCAATTTTAAATCCCAAAAATAATGCAAATCGCCATTAGACAGAATCACAAAGCGACAATTTTGGGCGAGAGCATAATTTCTGGCTTGTTCTTTAGCCGATAACGGATGAATAGTTGATTTTTTCGCTTCTAAAACGATAAAGGGGAAACCTTTCTCATCTAATAACAAATAATCAATAAACCCCTGAGTGGTTTTCTCAAAATTATCACCCCATTCATGCACTTGTTTTTTGGTAATTTTAGCGTTATTTTCCAATAAAATATTCGCTTTTCCCTGCTTATCATCAAAAAAATGCCAACCCGCTTCTTCAAGCAGTTTATTAATTTTAATCCGGGCGGTTGCTTCTTTAGGCATAATAATCATTTTAATCCTTGTTGTTGATAGCCTGATTATATCGTAAATCACACCTGCCATGACATTAAAATTTTCTGGTAGTGATTAAGCCAAAGAAACCTTGAAGGTCTAAAACCAGACCTTCAAGGTTAAAACCTGACCGGGGGGATTCCTCGTTCCCACGCGCCAGCGTGGGAATGCCGTGAGCAACGCGCCAGCGTTGCGGGAAAGGGACGCTGGCGCGTCCCAACGGCATTCCCACGCTGACGCGTGGGAACGAGAAGAAGGTTAAAACCTGACCGGGGGGATTCCTTAACTTAATGGTAGTGGGAGTAGTGCGGAGGATTGGTCACCTACATCTCAGCACTACCGTAATTTGAATTGTTTACAAGAAGAGCCAGCCCCACATTCGACACTATCATTGGTGGCCGCTGGCTTACTCGGAGTAGTGATAGGTGGCGCGACCGGCGGCGGGTGATTTCCGCTTTCCAAAATTGGATTCAACCGCCGTTCATATTCAGCTTGTCGCTGGGCCCACTCAATATCCTGATAAGTATCATAATAAGTACGATAAAAAGGAGGATAGTAGAAAGTTGGTGAGTATTCGCTTCTAGGGGCATAATTATTTACAATGGCCTGTTTTTGAGCTTCAGTTAATTTGTCCCAATCGGGAATAAGAAGACTTGGCTCCTGATAGGTCATAGGTACCATTTGACAAGCCGTCAAAGTGAGCACTAACCAGACGATTAGCATTATCTGGTTGAAATGATTAAAATGATTGAGATGAATATTCATGATTTAAGTCCTCCATTATCTTTAGAAGTTTCGGAAAAGCAAAAGGGTAGTGTTGAAATGAGGGTAATCGGATGCTCAGGACTGCCAGTCCTGAATTCTATAGTGAGGAGTTGAAATACGGAATTGATTCCGTTGCCGGCGGAATCAATTCCGTACTCCAAAGGCTATTACCTGTACCTCACTACTTACCTCTCACGCTCTATAGTTTCCACTTGATATTACAACCAATACTTGGTTTTTGTTCAGAATTAACCGGTTGACCGGCTAATACACTATCCAAGGCGGCTCGAATATCTTTGCCCGTCACCGGTATCGCATTGTTTGGTCGCGCCTCATCTAATTGGCCACGATAAACACATTTCAAATTACCGTCAAAAATATAAAAATCCGGCGTACAAGCAGCCTGATAGGCTTTAGCAACCGCTTGCGTTTCGTCATACAAATAAGGAAACGGATAACCCAATTGAAGAGCGACTTCCTTCATTTTGGCCGGCGCATCGTCAGGATAATTCACCGCATCATTGGCATTGATGGCAATCATTGAGACTCCTTTCGCTTGATAATCCTTAGCCAATTTGATAAGCTCACTTTGTACCTGTTTGACATACGGACAATGGTTACAAATGAACATAATTAAAGTGGCTACCGGTGATTTCAAGTCAGGCAAACTGACCGATTTACCAGTCACCACGTCCGGTAAAGTAAATGAGGGTGCCATTGTGCCCAAGGGCATCATGTTAGAAGGGGTGGTGGCCATAACTAATATTTCTCCTGGTTTGGTTAAGTTAATGTAATTTATTTCATTGATTTATAACATAAATTTTAAAATCAGCGTCATGATAAGCCAACCGGTGGAGATTAGATGATTCAAGATTGTTCGATCACGGTTTTGATTAATCTGTTTGAGTAAATAGAGCAGATTTATTCTCTCTTGTCAAGGGGCCACTCTACCTGGTGTGCAACACCTATTTTAGTGTATGAATTGGAGTAGAGGCTTTAGCCTCACTGCCATTAAGTTAAGCCGCGTTGGAGTCCAAACCTTCAGATTTGGAC
>DZAL01000352.1 GCA_022729575.1 Thiomargarita sp. | reverse complement strand
GGAATCAGGATTGGCAGAATTTTAGAATTTTCAGAATGGGGTGGGTTTCATTCTGTTAATACTTTTATTCTGACAATTCGGAGTCAGACTATTAGAGTGGGAAATGGATTCAATTAGACCTGGCTTTACCTTTTTATCCCTTGCAATAGTAAAATGTTGCAGGGGATTTTGGTTTGTGCTAGACTCTCACTGTAACGAAACAGTCTATAACTTAACGGTGGCTAACACCAGTTCCCACTTTGTAGGGGTGGATGGGTGGAATGTTAGTAGTATAACGGGTAGGATGTCCTGAACCAATGGATGCGTGGATCCAACGTGAATTATATAAAGAACTACCAAAGCTCGTAGGCCAAGCAGACTTTCGCAAATTGGTAGCGGCCTTGAAAAAAGGCCTGGTAGGTCCCATCAATCAAGCCGGCATCAAGAAACTTAATCCGACGGTAAGAGGTTTCACCCATGAACTCAAAATTGGGGGAAGTGCCCAAAGATTATTGGGTAAACTGGAAAACGGGGTAATTGTGTTCAGTGAATTGATACGTGGAGGATTACACTAACTATGAATACTGGTAGCGTTTTGCAATACTTGGATTCGTTGTTGCCAAATGAGAAGGTGATTCAAGATATGGTGAATTATACCTGGGGCAATGAGAATCGTGAAGTGGAAGTAGAAGATGAAGCTAAAATTGTTCTCGAGAAGCCGTTGCTGATTGAGGTAGTCACCAAGGCTTTCTATCAGGAGTATTTTGAGATTGGTTTTGGCACGGGCTACCGTGTGTTAGCCGCTCTGGGAGGGATTAAGGAAATTAAGTTTGGGGTGATTTATCCAACTCATTGCTTTATGACTCTCTACTATAATTCGGACTTGATTCCGCTGACGGCTGATTATCACTGCCGAATGTGAAATTAATGAGTGTCGGGGGCGTCATGCTCGTCGGTTGATACCGTAACGCACCTCCTTCGGTTATCCCACCCAGTTAAACCACCCCTAACCTCTTCTGGAAAAAGGAGGGGCGGGGGTGGTTAACTGTCACTTTTATCCCTGGCAATGGTAAAACGTTGCAGGGGATTTTTGTTTGTGCTAGACTCACCTGAATTTCAGCGATACTTTTAGAACCAATTGGGTGGGCTACTTGGCGGTAAAGGGTCTGAATCAGGATTGGCAGAATTTTAGAATTTTCAGAATGGGGGGTTCATTATGTCAATTCTATAATTCTGGAAATTCTGAGTCAGACTATTAGAAGGGGAAATGGATTCAATTCGACCTGACTTTACCTAATTTATCCCTTGCAATAGTAAAATGTTGCAGGGGATTTTGGTTTGTGCTAGACTCTTATTCTTACGAGATTCGGTCTTAACCTGGAGAATAAACATGCAAGCTATCGAATTTGAGACCCACACCCACAATGGTGCTATAGAATTGCCCGCCCGATTTCAGCCGTGGACGGACCAGCGGGTGCGCGTGATTGTACTAATAAATCAAACTGATATTCCCGCCGCCACGGCACCCACACCGAACCAGCCGACCACCGACAGACCATTAGGCTTGTTAAAAGGCCAACTGAAAGCTCGGTTTGCATGAGACTTGTATATGACCGGCAAAACCTGTACTCTCCAACCCCGTGCGCCATGATTTTTAAATTGCGCACCAGCTAAAATCGTACAAGTACACCAAAATTTTACCCTAACGGAGATGTTGATATGACAACCATTGCTGACGTCGGCGTGAATACGCCATTGTTTCAACTTCTGGAACGAGTGGTCAAAGGAGAATATATAACGATTACCCACCACGGTGTTGCCGTTGCCGAACTCATTCCTAAAACTACCAAAAAACCTTCGGACGTTCAAGTTGCTATAGCTAAACTGAAAGAATTTCAAGCTTCTCATACCTTGGGTGGTTTGGTGGCACGGGAACTTATCGAGGAGGGGCGCAGATACTGATGAACAAATATGTTCTTGATTGTTCCGTGGTCATTGCCTGGATGTTTCAAGATGAAGCTACGGCACCAACGGAAACCTTACGTGAACAGTTAGCCGAATCTATCGCCATAGTTCCTGCGATTTGGCATTTAGAAGTCACTAATACCTTGGTGGTTTCCGCCCGCCGAGGTCGCATACAGTTGACGGAAATTCCTTCACTGATTAGTTTGTTAGAGTCACTGCCGATGGCAGTGGATCCGCAAACCTCATCCCAAGCTTTTAGCCAAACGTTTAAGTTGGCACAAAACTATCAACTATCTGCGTATGACGCGGCCTATTTAGAACTGGCTATGCGCCAAAATTTGCCGTTGGCTACACTTGACCATCGTTTGCAAGAGGTTGCCAAACGTTGTGGTGTAGTCTTGTTGATAGGAAACTGATTTAGATGTGCAGCCAGGTAGGGTGGGCAGACAACCTTTTGTTTGCCCTCCAGTTTTGGGGTTAAGCTGGCAAATTGCTTGGTAGTCAACCACTCCTAACCTCTCTTTGGTAAGTTGGGGGTGGTGGTTCAAGGGCGGGCAGGGATGCTGGCCCGAGATTGTCTGAATCAGGATTGGCAGAATTTTAGAATTGGAAGACATGGAGTGGGGTTCATTCTGCTAATTCTATAATTCTGGAAATTCTGATTCAGACTATTAGAAGGGGAAATGGATTCAATTCGACCTGACTTTATCTTTTTATCCCTTGCCATAGTAAAATGTTGCGGGGGATTTTGGTTTGTGCTAGACTGTTCATGTTAGACTGCAAAATCCATTTTACC
>DZAL01000351.1 GCA_022729575.1 Thiomargarita sp. | reverse complement strand
CACACCAGGTATGGAAATGATAAAATCACCTCTACTTATAGCAATTATCTTTATCATTATTGGGGTTGAATAACAGGAAAGTTGAATAACGAAAACATTTAACCTTATTATTCTGTCATGGGTACTTCATGTTTCACATACTAAAATAGATATTGTACATAAAGTATGCCTATTCAAGGTGAATGCGTAGGATGCGTAACCATTTCTTTGCTTCTTTAAATGCTTACTTTCGGTTAGAAATATTTTAAAATGTCGACTTGACTGAATCATTTTGCACTTATAGAGCACGTAGTGCGTTTTTTGATGAATTATATTGGTTAAAATATACCCTACTAGGTATGGAAATGAATCAATAATATATATCTTAATTTAAATATAATTTATATTGATTAGGATACGTAGGGTGAATAATTATTCTTCGTCAGTTTTGTATACTTTACACTGGCATTATTATAGTATTTTGGAGGTTACGCAAACAACGCAGTGATTACTCACCTTACGCATAACCACCCCCCTTGTTAAGGAGGGGAGTCTGCGCCAACGGAGTTGGCAGGGTGTACTCCCCTCCTTAACAAGGAGGGGCAGGGGGTGGTTGAGTTAACTGTGCGTAAGGTGAGAGTGATTAGTTGTTAATTAACGTCAGTTGATTAAGTTATAAACTTCCAGACGGTTGGTTTAAAACTTTTGGGGAGTGATTACTGTAAAAGCGTAAGTCCTATGAACTGTGGACTGTATCTCAGAACTACAAACGAAAAATGTAGTAACCATTCAAAATTAGGAACGACTAAATTTTGAATATTTGCAAAAACTATTAATTGAGGATGGCTATGACAACCTTTTTTACTCATAAAAAAACTAAAAAATCATTTATTGGTCAAATTCCATTGGTCCTCGGACTATTGGGGATGAGCTATTCTACATTAGCTACAGCGGCAGAATCATCTGCTCCTCTGACAGGTCAACCCATTGGGTTAACGGAAATTGCCGAAATCGCTTTGAACAATTCCCCTACCATTTTGACACAACGTCTTACTACCGTGGACATTGCTAAAGCGAAATTAATGATGGCCGCTTCAGCGTTTGATATCTACACTTCGGTGTCCCTAAATGCCTCGCGAGCGCGACCTTTCGACGGCACCGGCAATATGGATAATCAAGCACTAACAGCGTCAATTTCAAAGGCCTTTAGAAGTGGCGTTTCGACTACCTTTTCGGTCAATAACCCTCGTGTTGATTCACGCGGTGTGGACGCTCCTACCTATAACAGTTCCAGCCTCAGTTTTAGCGTCAATGTTCCTTTACTGAAGGGGAGTGGGTATGTCGGTTCCGCGGCAGCTGATGAAACGGCGGCTCGCTTGAACAGCGAAGCCAGTCTGTTCCGTTTTTATGATGTCATCTCACAAACTCTTATAGCGGCAATTGGTGCTTACTGGGACTATAAAGTAGCAGTGGTAAATCTCGATTACAAACGAGATTCCGAACAGCGAGTTCAGGAGTGGTTAACCGAGGTGCAAAACAACAATGGGTCGTCTCCACAGGCTACTCGTTTGCAAACCACCTTGGCCGACAAAAAACGTGCCACCATCGATGCAACTGAGCGAGTCAGCAATACTAAATCAGCTTTAGGGGTAGCAATAGGTATTCCTGCTGCTCAGGTTGACCAAATCGGTTCGCCCAAAGAAGAATTTCCAATGAATTGGAGTAAAATCCTCGCTCATTTTAATGAAGCACAAGCGGGGGAAAAATGGGTAGCAGTAGCTTTAGCCAAACGTTTTGATTTACAAGCCACCAAGTTAGACCACGAAGCCGTTATCATTAGTTTAGCTCAGGCGAAACGTAATGTCTTACCCAGTCTCGATTTATCTTTAACGGCTGGTCGCGACGGCACCAAAATGGGGAATGGATTTGGTACCTACATGAATTCTTTTAACACTGATACTGGCACTAATACTGGCATTGGACTCAATTTCAGTTATCCGATCGGGAACCAATTGGCTCGTGGTTCATTGGATATTGCCAAGGTCTCTCACCAAGTATCTTTGTTTCAACTCAATGATCTCAAGCGAAGAATCGATATAGATGTAAGAGGCAATGCGGGTACGGTAATGCGCAATTTGCAAGCAGTTGAACAAGCCAATGACGCAATTGGTGGCTATTTGTCGGCATTAAGTAAATATAAAACTACTCTAACAAGTTCGTTGTCTGATCCAAACAGTGTGTTCAATTTGTTAAAATATGAAGATGACTGGGTAAAGCTCACGGAGAATCAAATTCAGGCATTATTGACCTTAGCTAAAACCGTTTCGAAGATTCGTAGCGATACTGGTACTTTGATTATCACCGATTCCGTGGCGGAAACCAAAGCTACTTTAGGGGATTTGACGGCTTTACCAGAACTCTAAGAGCCGGTTCAACCTCTAAAAAAGAGGTAGAGCAAATTTTGGTGGTGATGAAATATGGGTGACATATTCCCGTCTCCTCATGGGAGAGGAGCCGGGGGTGAAGGCAAATCTGGGTAGTCCCTACCAACCAATGGAGGTATTAGGAATGAGGATTTAATAACTTAAACTTTTTGGCTCAAACCTGACAGGTTTTTAAAACCTGTCAGGTTTCAACTTTCGCATTTTATTTAATTCTCATTCCTAAAAGACCGGGATAACACCCCTTCGCGGGGGTATCCATGCTTGACGAATTTATAGTAAAATCCATATAAAATTGTACGTACCCTCTGGAGTGCAATAAGAAT
>DZAL01000350.1 GCA_022729575.1 Thiomargarita sp. | reverse complement strand
AAAATGATATATTTAATCGGATAAATAAAAAATCATGCTATTCAACTCTTACGTTTTTATATTTCAGTTCCTACCAATAACACTGTTTGGGTTTCTTTTCCTGTTCTACCTGAACAAAAAAGAGATAGCCTTCGGCTGGCTAACACTTACCTCCCTTTACTTCTACAGCCAATGGAATTTGTGGAACCTCCCCATACTGCTCGGCTCGGTATTCATTAATTTCCATTTGGGTATATTAATTGGCCAGGGACAACGCTTTGCCTTGTACTTTGGGGTCTGCTTTAATTTACTGCTACTAGGTTGGTTCAAATACGCAGGTTTTGCAGCCAGCTTGTTTAATGAAGGCTCCAGCTTAGCACTAGCCTTACCTTTGGCAATTTCTTTTTTTACCTTTCAACAGATTGCCTATCTAGTTGATATACATCGCCAAGTGATTAGCCCATTCAAATTTAGAAAATATCTATTATTCGTCAGTTTTTTTCCGCATCTGATTGCAGGACCTATAATGCACTATCGTGAAATGATGCCACAATTCACACAACTCACCATCACAAAATCACACTTACAGGTCATGGGCTTAGGAATAGTATTTTTCAGTATCGGCCTGTTCAAAAAAGTGGTACTCGCGGATCATTTTGCCACGATGAGTGACCCTATATTTGCCAGCGCCACAAACCTTCAGACATTCGGATCAATTGAAGCATGGCAAGGCATGTTGGCTTACACATTTCAGATTTATTTTGACTTTTCTGGTTACACTGAAATGGCCATCGGACTTGGTTTATTGTTCGGAATCTGGCTACCCATAAACTTCAACTCACCGTACAAAGCCAGTAGCATCATTGATTTCTGGCGACGCTGGAATATCACAGTGTCCAACTTCTTTCGCGATTATGTTTATATTCCTCTAGGGGGTAACCGCACAGGCCAATGGCATCAAGCCAGTAATCTAGTAATCACCATGCTTCTGGCCGGATTATGGCACGGCGCCGGCTGGACATTTTTAGTGTGGGGCGGACTACATGGTCTGTTATTGGCCATCAATCACCGCCTACCAAAATCGCCACCAGGCATATTATGGAGAGCCGGATCCATCCTGTTTACATTCGTGTTGGTGGCATTCCTTTGGGTTTTATTCCGCGCAGAAACAATGACTTCGGCATTACATTATTATAGCCGTCTATGGCAGTACCCTGACCTGTCGCAACTATTTAATGAGCAAGGTATCTATACATTCGCTTGGTTAATGATAGGGTTTACCATAATTTGGATACTACCCGGCACGCTCCACTGGTTACGCTACACACAGTGCAAAGAAAACCCCACCAGCATTCACCTGCACGCAGGGCACGGCTTGTTAGCGGGTATACTGCTCTTCATTAGTCTAAAAATGATGACCAACACCCCGTCACAAAGTTTTATATATTTTGTTTTCTAAGGAGACCTCATGCGATTCGGGATAGCATTACTGGCAGGATTAGGCATGGCGACACTTGTTTGGCTAGTGGTTATCTATGCGCAACTTGGCAACCCTACGCCCTCGTGGGTACACCATGCTTATTTACTAAAGCAGCGAGCGGCTGATGCCATTCAACAACCCAAGATCGTGATCGTATCCGGATCCAGCGCGTTGTTCGGCATTAACTCCACCCAGCTTAGTCAGACTTACCGGCGACCGGTAGTGAACCTAGGCGTAAATGCTGCCATGTTGTTGCCTTATATTCTGTACCGTTCAAAGCAAGTACTGAAACCCGGCGATATTGCCTTACTGCCGCTTGAATATCCGCTTTACCTTTACAACGGCGAAACTAACGCCCAATTGATTGACCAGATTCTGGCGCGTGACTCCGAATTTTTATGGCAGCTTAGTTGGCACGAAAGGGTAAAAACCCTCTGGGAAACACCATTTGAACGCGTCTGGCAAGGTTATCATCCCTCTGACATACAACCGCCAATGACAAGTTTATACGGCATTCATAATATCGATCCATTGACAGGTGATCAGCTCAACACTAGCGAGGCACAACGGCTAGGCCAGGAATTACTTGAATGGAGATCCCTTCGCGATAAAGTGCCACAACGTTATGGCAACGATGACAAACCTGATAACCTAGCGTGGCGCTATCTACGGGACTATATTCACTGGGCGGAGCAACACGGTATTTGCCTCATATTTCTTCCATCTGCTTTTCTAGAAAGCGATCGTTACCACACAGAGCTTGTTGAGCAGACATTTTATACCAGCCTACCAGGAAAAATTGGGGCATTAGGAGCACATTTTATTGGATCACCTTTTGAATATATGTATGGAATAAATGACATGTTCAACACAGAATACCACCTGACTGATGAAGCACGTCAAATCAACACCACCAAAATAATCAATGATTTAGGCATCTCATTAGATACATACTGCACCCAGCGGATATCAATAGACCATAAATCTCAATGAATGAATCGAATTAAAATCTTAAAAAAATAAACCATTTTAGCCGGCACGAATATATTGAATTTAGGCAGTGCTTTTGCGAGACAGCCGGCCCTCAACCATAATTCTTCGCGGGCTAGCTCGCTCCTACGCCTCGTGCTAAATTTTGGTTCGAAGAAATAACTCAACCAACTTTCACCAAGGACATGCATCCATGAACCTATCCCGCCTCACCCTCGCCATCGCCATTGCCACCAGCCTTGCCACCGTCCCCAGCTTCGCCGCCACCACTCAATCTGAATGGGTACACGCGCAAAACGCACCGC
>DZAL01000203.1 GCA_022729575.1 Thiomargarita sp. | reverse complement strand
AGGGAAAATACCGCCGAATTTCTGCTTCAGTACTTAATGACACCAACTTGACCGGAATTTTCATAACCGTTAACCTATGTAGTAAAAGTAGTTTTTAGGAGATTAATTATACCATAAAATTCATGATTCAGAACTTAGGTAACGGATTTATCGCGGCCTACCAAATTCCATCGATTGGAGCATATAGAGTGGACAAACAAAAGGGCTTTTGCCCACCCTATACGGTCGAGCTCTGGCAGATTGGTAGTATGCACCAGGTAGTGGTTTAAACCTGACAGGTCTTCGAGACCTGTCAGGTTTGAGACCGCGACCACTACCTATTGCACTATTACCGGCAGATTTAACCAATCCAGAAACTAGATGGTATTTTTATATCGTTCGACCAATTCTCGTATTTGTTCCATTTCAAACTCATTGGCCAATTCTCGTATTTTTTTGGTCAGGGAAATTAATTGTGGGTCTTGTGATTCCATCGCGTCGGCATATTGGATAATCTCAGTGACATCACCCATTTCTATCAAATCGATTAAGAGGTTAACCTGCTCCGTTGATAACTTGACCGTAATTATTTCATCTTCGACCAGTGTAGAATCTTTCTCGGTAACCGTCGCGATTGGTTGACTTACTTTGGTAGAGTCATATTGCCAGGTTAAACCTAATTGCTCTTGCAAACAAGCCAGTAACTGTTCATTTTGCACCGGTTTAGCCAGAAACGCTTGGGCCTCTACAGGTAGCGTTTCCAGTGGGCTCCCGGACATGAGCACTACGGGGATCGATTGAAATTCTGGTAACTGTCGCAGTTGTCGAACCAATTCAAAACCATCCATCACCGGCATCACTAAATCGGTCAAAATTAAATGTGGTTGAAATTGGCGACATTTCACCAATCCTTCTTGCCCTTGAGTGGCGGTAAACACTTTAAAACCTAACGGTGTTAGCAAATTGTCCACCAGTGAGCAAATTTCAGGGGTATCGTCTATCACTAAGAGACGAAGCTCAGTGTGCTGGGACGGTGAGGAGGTGGGCCAGTGATAGCCAACAATCACTGTACTGGCCTCGGTTAACGATGACGATTTCATCTCCACACTTTCGACTAATTCTAACTCGGTCCAAAAACGACTACCTACGCCCAGGGTACTTTCCACTTGCAAAACACCTCCCATAAGTTCAATCAATTGTTTAGTAATGGATAGCCCTAAGCCGGTACCATCTGGACGATAATTGGGGTCGCCGGCTTGTTGAAACGGCAAAAAGATTTTATTCAAATCCGGTGCCGCAATGCCAAGGCCGGTGTCTTCTACCTCAAATCGCATTTTCCGGGTTGTAGCATCCATGCTATCAGGCGTAGAGACATAACCCACTTTGAGAATCACTCCGCCAGTTTTGGTGAATTTAATCGCATTCCCTAATAGGTTAATTAGAATTTGCCGTAATCTCTTTTCATCGGCCCGAAGTATCGTTGGTAAGATTGACAACGGTTGAAACGAAAACGAGATTTTCTTTTGCGTGGCTCTCATGCGAAACACTTCGCTAATGTCTTTTAGAAATTCTCTGAAATTAAAGTCAGTCGTGAGTATTTCCAAATAATCGGCTTCAATTTTGGACAAATCCAAAATATCATTGAGTAAGGTTAGCAAGTGTTGACTACTCCGTTGGATATTGTTGACTCTCTCTTGTTGCGCCACGGTCAAATTTTGGTCGTGATGTAGCAATTGAGTAAATCCTAAAATACCATTGAGTGGAGTCCGTAACTCATGACTCATATTCGCCAAAAAGGTACCTTTAGCACGATTGGCGGCTTCCGCGGCCTGTCTGGCTTGTTCATTTTGCTGGTACAACCAGGCATTTTGTAGCGAAATCGCCAGTTGAGAAGACAGCAGTTTAAGCACACTTAAACGGTCCTCCGTAAACGCTTTGGTAAGCAAATTATTCTCTAAATACAACACGCCCAGC
This sequence comes from Thiomargarita sp., assembly GCA_022729575.1. Lineage (GTDB taxonomy): Bacteria > Pseudomonadota > Gammaproteobacteria > Beggiatoales > Beggiatoaceae > JAABRD01. The sequence continues at coordinate 9,506 of DZAL01000203.1, read as the reverse complement.
AGTTGTCCTTGATGTATCATCGGCATAGCAAATACTGATTTCGGTTGCTGTTGCAATACGTAAGGATCCGTGGTGAATAATCCGTCGTGGCTGGCATCCTCCAACACAATATCCGTTTCCGTTCTAATGACGTAATGAATTAAGGTGACAGGTACTAGCAAAGTATCACTGTTGGGTCTGACGGCATTCAATGGTAAAGGTTGTTCCAGCAAGTTGTTAGAGCAGATTTGACGGTTGGATTCTAAGGTTTGAACCCGTACTTCGGCTTCAATCCAATATTGAGATTGGTCCTGTTTAGCTAAGATGAGGAATCCAGTTTGCGCTCCGGCATTTTCAATCACGATTTGCAACAATTTGGGAATCAATTGTGCCATCACAATTTCTCCAGAAATCGCTTGCGCCGCTTTTAAAATGCTGGACACATCCAACAAGTTACCATGACGAGTATCAGTCACCAGGGTGGTAGAAGTTAAAGTCGTTAAGGTCGCATGAAAGGGATAAGTAATGGTTTTGCCACCGCGCTCACCACGTTCAGTGACTATTTTCAATAACAAGGGATAATTGGCTTCGAGTAACGCTACTTTGCGTTTAGCTCCCCAGAGGAGATAAGCATAATGCGCTTCCTTTAAATACAACTGCGCAAATTTGGATTGCCCTCTAGCTAACCAAAAAGCGGCGGCTAATTCATTGGCTAATGCCAGATGTTGCAGAAAATTATGCGCTTGAGCCGTCGCAATCGCTTTTTCATAGCCATCAATGGCAGCCAACTCATTGCCGGCTAACCGTGCCATTTCGGCGGCGACTAAGAGATATTTATGCTGAAAATTGGCCGGACAATTGTCGGCCCAAATTTTCGCCAATTCTTGATTAGCGGTCAGTTGTTGCCAATATTGTGCTTGTTCAGTTTTAGATGCTGTGGGGTAACGTGCTAACAATAACAAGGATTGATTAAAACGATGTTCCGCTGAGGGTAATAAACCTTGGGTCGCCACCGCAATAAACCGTGGTTCACTTTCTTGATAACTGGCCCAGGCTTCTTCATAATAACCGTGGAGATACAAGGCCCAAGTTTTGAGAATGTGATAGATGGCTACGACCTGGATATTTTTGTTCGCTTCACAGCGGGCCAGATAAGATAGCTCGGTCAATTCTCCTTTACGAAATTCTAAATTGCTCCCTTCGGCCTGATTTAAATTCAACATCACCATTTGACCACCTTCCATCAAATCAATCGCCCATTGATTTCGGCGTACACGACTGAAAGTTAAGTAACCATCCACTTCTTTTAGTAATTCAGTGAGGTTGATACCTTGATAAAAACGACAATACATATTGTGCCCAAAGGCGTAAGCGGCATACTGTAGGTTACCAGAGCTGAGACCAATATTGTAAGCTTCGTGATAATCCGCTGTGGCCTCTTTGAGCGGTTTGGTCCAATGACGTAAGGAACTTCCAATCATCAAATAAAACACACTTTGGTCCGAAGGGGTGGTAAATTTTTCGGTCATTAACCGAGTGGCCACCTGGCCAAACTCTTCGCCCATTTTATATTCACGCCAGACATATCCTAAGAGACCACCAAACGCGGTATGACTGTAACCAATTTGCGGCACATTACCGTAGGTCAAAGTAAGATTGATGACCTTGGAGACAATAACCGCCCATAACCGTTGATGAGAGCGATAACAAGGAGGCCCCATGGTGATTAACAATTTTACGGCAGTTTTTTTGTCCGGTTGTGACATTTCGGGTAACTCGAATAAACTGGCAATGGGTTTATCGCCAAGCGTGGTTTTAAAGGCCAACATTTCTTGGTCACGCGCTTGCTCAAAATTATCTTCTGGAATGTCAATGCCAATTAGGCCCAAGGCTTGCCGGCCGGTTTGAATGGCTTCGGGGTATCTTGCGCTCAAGGTATATTGCACAATTAGTATATGCAACACTTCGGCTTGTTCTAATGGCGTGTTGACTCGTGTCACGGTCTGCTGAATGATCGCTTCGGATTCTTCAAAGAGACCATTTAAGTAGGCTACAGCGGCACTTTCGGTGTGTAATTCCAACATCAAGGAATAATGTTGCGCCCACAGTGATTCCCATAACTGATATTGTTGGGCAAATTTAAAGACGGTGGTTAAATATTGCCAGGCCGCAACATAAGCCGTCGCCTCTTTCGCTTTTTTGGCGGCGGTGAAATTGAGTTTAATCAATTCTACTTGCTCCAGCCAGTCGGTGATAAATGGTTGAGCAAAATTTAAATGGTCAACTAATTCAAAAATGCGTTCCGGTTGCTCTGTTAAAGAGGTGTTTGCCAGTAACAAGCGAGCAATTTTGAGATGTACGAGGGGTTTAGCGGTTTCGGCAATCAATGCATAAGCGGCTTGTTGTACCCGGTCATGGAGAAATTGGTAATGATAAATGAGTAGTTGCGGGGTGGTTTCAGTTGTCGTGGTCGTCGTTTCTAAACCAGAAGTGGGTAAGATTAATAAATCTTCTTGCACCGCGGGTAACAAATCGGCAAAAGTCGCCTGGGGTGATTTTTCGTGAATAATGGCCAAGGTCGGCAAGTCAAATTTATTGCCTATACAAGCCGCTAACTGTACGACTTGTTGAGTAATCACCGGCAATTTTTTCAATTTACCAATCATGAGGTCGACCACATTGTCGGTAATCCCTTGGCTTTGAATTTTAGCTAGATCCCACTGCCAAAGATTTGACAACTTTTCGAAAGTTGTCAAATCTAAAGTTGTCAAATCTAAAGTTGTCAAATCTAACTTGCCGGGAGGAACAAATTTAATCAATTTTTCTTCATATAAAGTTTTCAGAAATTGATTGACAAAAAAAGGATTGCCTTGGGTTTTGTACATGACCAATTCGGCCAATGGTTTAACCGTGGCACGGTCAGTATGCAAAGTATCGATTATTAATTGACTGACATGAACTAAATTTAAGGGAGTCAGCGTAATTTTTTGAATGATCACTTGAATTTTCATTAACCCATCGAGGAGCCGAATGAAGGGGTGAGTAGGACTGACTTCATTATCACGATAAGCCCCTAGTAGAAGGAAATGACCGGTATATTTATCAGTCATCATCAATTCAACTAATTTGAGCGTGGCTGAATCGATCCATTGTAAATCGTCTAAAAATAGCACTAGGGGGTGCTCGGCTTGACAAAATACTCGAATGAAATTTTGGAACATTTGATTGAATCGATTTTGCGCTTCCACCGGCACTAATGACGGCACTGGTGGCTGTTTACCCACAATCAATTCTACTTCTGGAATCACATCGATCATCACTTGTCCATGGTTACCAAAAGCTACCAATAATTTTTCGCGCCAATGTTGTAATTGTTCTTCGCTTTCCGTCAACAATTGTCTAACTAAATTAGTAAAAGCGGTCACAATTGCTGAATACGGGACGTTGCGTTGAAACTGGTCAAATTTACCGGAAATAAAATAACCGCGCCGTTTGGTAATAGGTTTATACACTTCTTGTACTAAGGAAGTTTTCCCAATACCAGAATGGCCGGCTACCAACATCATCTGGCTATGACCTTGGCTGATATAGTCGAAAACTTGTAGCAAGGTCGCAATTTCCAGGTCACGACCATAGAGCTTTTGCGGAATCTGAAAGCGGTCTGATAAATCTCGTTGCGCACATTCAAATTCTTCAATGTGACCGCTCGTTTGCCATTGTTGCAGACAATGTAACAAGTCCACTTTGAGACCGTAAGCACTTTGATAACGAGCTTCAGCAGTTTTTTCTAACAGTTTCATCACAATGTTAGACAGGGCTTTAGGCACCGTGGGATTGAGCAGATGTGGCGGCATTGCTTGTTTAGCCAGATGACAATGGACTAATTCCATTACTTCGGTGGCTTGAAATGGTGTTTGTCTGGTCAACATTTCGTACAACACGATGCCCAATGAATAAAAATCGGTACGATAATCGAGCACTCGATTCATGCGTCCGGTTTGCTCTGGGGACATGTAGAGCAAGGTCCCTTCTAGTAAATGCGGATTATTGATGACCTGATTTAATAAGCTAAAACCTCGAGAGGAGATACTAAAATCAGTGATTTTAGTTTGCCCAGTGGCGAAATTCACAATAATATTGGCCGGTTTAATGTCCTTGTGAATAATACCGTTGGCATGTAATTCAGCTAACCCCTGGGCTAATTGCACAGCAATTTGTAACACTGTTTTCAAGTCGAGTGGCCGAATCGCCAATAGATTACGTAATGACTCTCCTTGAATATCCTCAAAAATCAGCGCGAAGCTGTTTTCATGTTTAACCAACGCATAGATTTTAACTATCGCTGAAGACTCTAAATTTTCAGTAATTTCATACTCATGATGAAGTTGAGCTAGTTGCTTAGGAGCAGGATATTTCTCTTTTAAGAACTTGATGATACAAGTTTGGTGGTCCTGGTTATTAGAGCCGCGATAGACTACCGTTTTTGGTCCTTCGTATAATTTTTCGGTGATGGTGTAGCCGTTTAATTGTAGCATGGGAAATTTCCTAATGGTTTTAGTTGTTTAGTCATTCATTTTCTGCCCTCCCCCAACCCCTCCTTAGTAAGGAAGGGAGAAAGAGGGTGGTCACTCCCTTCCTTACCAAGGTGGTGGAGGGTGCAAAATCCCCACCCGGTGTGCAACACCTCTTTGAGTGCGTGAAACAGTCGACGCGGCATCGCTACCGACTAAGAGCCAAATTCACGTAGTGAGGTTACGGCGGTTTTTGGAAAGTGTAGAAAGATAAATTTTTCTGGAGTCATCGATTAATTTAACTGGTACCTTATGTGCAACACCTATTTTAGTCGGTGAATCCACCAAAGCGTTGGAGTCCAAGACATGTCTTGGACTCCAGACGAGATTGGCTAAGGTAAGACGGCGTTGCCAAATCTGAAGATTTGGACTCCAACGCCGTAACTTTAGCTTAACTTAATGGCATGGCGGCTAAAGCCTCCACTCCAACCTTTAACTACACCAAAATAGGTGTTGCACACCAGGTAACTGGTTTATTTGGTGGTACTTTGAACAGAAGTTAACTAGCGATTTTGGAGTCCGGAATTTATTCCGTTGGAAGCAGGATGAATTACGGATTCCAACGGAATAAATTCTGGACTCCAACGGCTGTACTTCAACGGCTATAATTTTTTCCACACGGAAAAATATTCAAATTGATTTTGTTCTCCTCTACTTAAAAATACCCGCTTGGCAGCTATTTGGCACAATTTTAAACATTGAATCAAAAAGTTATCAAACGTTTCCGAATCCCACACATGAACATGTTCGCGCCGAGTTTTAACCGCATTAAGTTTTCGTTGAAATTCGACTTGACTTTCTTGAAAGGCTTCGGGCTGGACCGCCCAGAGAAAATCAATGTAATGAACATCGGTTACGGTGGTGATATTTTCTTGATATTCTTTCAATAAATGTTCATAAGTCGTTAACGCTCTACTTTTATCAAAGGTAAAATTTTTATCTGGTGCCGAAATGACGACATGCCCTTTGGGTTTGGTGATTCTAAATAACTCCGCAACAATTTTAATTGGATTCGCAACGTGTTCAATGACATGATTGAGTATCACAAAATCAAATTGTGCCGGCTGAAAAATCGACAAGCCTTGGATATCTAAATCGCAAATATAATCCACTTTAACCAAAGATTCCGCCGGCAGTCGCAATTCCGGAAAAAATTTAACCATTTCTTCTCTGGAATGCGCATCACAATATTCAACGGTACAACGGGAAGATAATTGCGCCGGTTGATGAAAGGCACCAATTTCTAGTCCATGATGGCGTAATAATTTATAACCTGCTTGACGATGGTCGAGATGGGTTGACATGAGAGTTGCTCACCTTTTAACCACCCCCAACCCCTCCTTGGTAAGGAGGGGCGAAAGAGTGGTAGTTAGTCCCCCTCTTTACCAAGGAGGGGTTAGGGATGGTTGTTAGTCCCCCTCCTTACCAAGGAGGGGTTAGGGATGGTTGTTAGTTCCCCACCCGCGGTGGCCAGGCATACGCAAAATCCTGAGTCTCTAAAGTCAAATTAGGACTATAGGCCGGATCCGCGGCAATAAAACAGGGCCACTGACTTTTCATATAAGCTCGTTCTTTTTCAAAACGCGCCAATTTCTCTGGCGTATTCTCATAACCGCGACTGGCCGATTCATGATGATATAATTCTGCATAAGGGGTCCACACAATTCGCAAATTATATTTATTCATCTTCAAACATAGATCGACATCATTAAACGCCGTCGTCAAATTCTCCGCGTCCAATCCATCCACTAATAAGAAATTCGCCTTTCGCATTACTAGACAAGCCCCGGTGACGGCCGAGAAATTTTGAATCAGGGCGGCGCGTCCTAAATATCCGACTTGACCTCGCGGTAATCCTTTATGCGAATGACCGGCCACGCCGCCAATGCCTAAAATCACCCCGCCATGTTGCAAAGTGTTATTAGGATACCATAACCGTGCGCCAACAGCTCCTACTTCGGGTCGCAAGGCGTGGCTAACCATTTCTGACAACCATTCTCGATTAATCACGGTCAAATCATTATTCAGTAATCCAATCAATTCGCCTTGGGCATGAGTGACGGCAAAATTATTCATATCGGCATAGTTAAATGGATACGGATAATCAATAATCTGTGCGCGTTTGTCCTGCTCTAATTGGCGAAAATATTCCAAAGTGGCCGGGTCATCACTGGCATTGTTAATAATCAAAATTTCGAAATTGGGATAATCGGTTTTTTGATAAATACTCTCCAGACACTGATGCAATAATGGCAATTCATTGCGAGTAGGAATAATCAAACTAACCAGTGGTGAATGCGTAGGCAAATGATATTGCACACGAGTGGTCCCGCGGACTTCTGGTGATTCCATCACGTTAGCTTTAATATTGCGACGTGCTAAATACTCACTGATAGCCCGTTGGGCCGCAATCAAGGCATAAGGCTTCTCCTCTGGTCGTACTGCGGTACTTCCCACAATGGTGCGCCAGTGATAGAGCACTCGTGGAAGATGACGAATCTGCGCCGGATTGATAATTTCAACCGCACGCAAGGCTAAATCGTAATCTTGAGCACCTTCAAAACCTTCACGGAAGCCGCGTAGCGTTTGCACTAAGGAGGCGCGATAAACCGCCAGGTGAGTAATCAGATTGTGCGAAAGAAATAAATCGGGATTCCAGTCGGATTTAAAATAGGGGTCATGTCGGTCATTATTCTCGTTAATTTTATCCTCATCCGAATACCATAACATGGTTTCTGGATAGTCAATCAGGTCTTGCACTACCCAAAATAGAGCGGTGGGTGCTAACATATCATCATGGTCTAAAAAGGTGACCAAGTCGCCGCTGACCATTTCTAAAGCGGTGTTAGAAGCCGCCGAAATATGTCCGTTTTCGGTTCTAAAAATCACTTTGATGCGCGGATCCTTGGTGGCATATTCTTCTAACATTTGTTTAACGGATGACAAGGTGGAGGCATCGTCGGCAATACATAATTCCCAACGAGTATAAATTTGCTGTTTGACGGAATTTATTGCCAGCTGCAACCATCGTTTATCGGTATTATACGTGGGCATGACTATGGAAATCAATGGCTGATAATCCCACTGCATAATGCGTTGCTGCATTCGCTCGGTGGTCTTGGAGGTTACCGTATCATACTTTTGAATCCAGCGCGGGTAATCTCTCGGATCGTGGTCCGGTTGCACAATGATTTGTTGACGTTTGGGCAAAGCTACGACCATCTGGCGAGTTGGGGGGGACGTTTCTAGCGATTTTCCCATTCTCGAAAATTTGGCCAATCGCGGAAGAATAGGGGGAGGTTCAATCGACATTTCCGTCTTTAATTGTGCCACGACCCCGCGAATCTCTTCAATATGATCTTGTGCGGTGAGTCCAGGTTTTTTCAACATCAACGCTAACATTATCCGCGTAAACACATTACCCGCGCGCCAAGTCAAGGAGTCGAAAGTGGCTTGCACATCATCATCTAAGGCTTGAAACCAGTGCAATAATTTATGCTGGTTGGCAGTGAGTGCCGCTATCTGCCGCTGGTGATGATCGGCCAACGTTTGCGTTTGTTCAATCGTCTGTTTTTGCGTGGCGGCTAACTGTTGTTGAGTCTCTTCTTTCACGGTCAATAATTCCGTTTTCACTTGACTGTGAGCGGTGACTAATTCATTAAATTCTTGTTTTAACGCCAGAGCCTGAGTTTCCGCGGTTAACACTAAGCGTTGATAATGGGTCAATTGAGTTTGCTGTCTAGCGGTTTCCGTGGCGGAGGTCTGTTTGACCACTTTCAACTCCTCACGTAAATCATTGATTTCGATAATGCGTTGTTGCAATTCGCGCTCAAGTCGGGGTACTTCGACGTTACGTTGTGCTAAGATTTCCGCAGTTTGCGTTAATTCGACCTGACGTTGTGCCAAGTCCTGGTCACGTTGAATAATGGTTTGGTCACGCTGGCCAATGGTTTGGTCACGTTGGATAATGGCTTGGTCACGTTTGCCAATTTCATCTCGCAACATGAGCATTTCTTGGGCGGTGACCAGTTTATTTTTGTATTCTTGTAAGATTTCCACGGCCCCTGCTGAAAGTGACGGTAAGGGATCTGACTGGAAAATTGTACCGGCCTCAAAGGCTTCGGTTAGCCAGGCTTGTTGATGATTGATATGAACATTTTGTAAATTGGTATCTCCTCGCGCATGAAACAGTGAGGGGTCAATGAAGGCACGAATTTCTTTATCCGAGGGCAACCGTAAGCCTTGGACTTCACATTCGAGTAAGTCTTGATATAATTTTTTCACGGTCGTCACTGGATTGCTCATTAAATCTTGGTGGGAGACCAAAATTCTGGGCAGGTCAGCGGAATAAGTGAGTCCGTATAAATTGTATTTTTCCCAGAGGGCAATGCCTAGAGTTAAAGGAAATCCTTCGCGTTTTTGGAGAGACTGTGCTACCTGAATGGGACTGCGATAGACATAGACACACACGGGGACTTCTAACCAGGGCCGCCATAATGGTAGCAATAAACATAACCGCGGGTCTTTTATCATCCAGGGACGGTGCGATTCCAAGTTGAAGATGATTTTTTGTACGGTTGGAGCGACTTGTTGGCGCACTTCTTCGGTTAAGGAGGTGGTGTCATAATCACTGATATTGTCCCAGGACATAATCAATGAGCTAATCACTTGATCATTGAGTTGTCGCACATCTTCTCGCTCCCAATATCCTTTGGGATTGGCGGCTGTAGGTAACATAGCGGCATCTTCATGGGTGAAATAAGCACCCATCATATTTAATAATCTGGCAACTGCCGAAGTGCCAGAGCGGTGCATACCTAATACTAAAATTTGCATGATAGTGATTCCATTTATCGGTAAAAGACAGATTTGACAACTTTAGATTTGACAACTTTTTGAAGGTTGTCAAATCTCGATTCGAACTTTAGATTTGACAACTTTTTGAAAGTTGTCAAA